>JASGCQ010000010.1 GCA_030054025.1 Phycisphaerales bacterium
TCGGATAGTCTCATGTAGCAAATATAATACAATTAGGGATAATTGCGGATGGTCAGTTTTCCCATCATTATATTTTCCTGTTAAACGGGCATGATCAACATCTTCAGCATATTTAGGATTTCGTTTCTTGTATTCAGTTCGCGCTTTCGAAATTGCTGCAATATCTAAATCTTCTATCATCGCTTCAGGAATAATTACGGCAGTCCAATCTTCGGAACTTTTAGTTTCATTGATAATGGCATCTATTCTTGATTGCTTTGCCTCCAATAAACTATCACCAATACGTTGCCAACATTTTTTATGTGCATATACAGGAAGGCGAAATTGATGACGAGGAATATGAAAAAACCCACACTGTTTTAAAGGTGTCTGTTGTTATAAATTCTTCAACCTCAAAACCCTCACTATTTAAGTTTGTGCAGCTGTTTACAATTTTGAGCTTTATACTTTCTGTATTATAGTTAGAAAAATCTTGAACACCGATTATATTAAACGTTCTATCTTTAATTCCAATGATTAAATGACCGCCTTTCATATTGGCAATGGCAGAGACATAAGAGATAATGTCATCTCCTTCGTGTGAAGAAACACAATGTTTCAGACTTTTGTATTCCTTCCACTCACACTTTTCATTCTCCTTTGGAAAAGTGTTTTGAAGATATTTCTTTAATTCTATTTCAGTCATTGTAATAATCGTTTTGGTTGTTGTTTACCAAGGGTTTTCATTTTTCCCGTTACATTAATGCGCCTCCAGCCAATTATCACCTACGCCACTTTCGGCTTTGATGGGTACCCCATTGGGTAGCACCATCGCATTTTCCATTTCGCGGATGATGATAGGGCGAACGATGTCAATTTCATTACGCGGCACATCAAACACCAATTCGTCATGCACTTGCAAAATCATTTTGGTTTGAAGTCCTTCTTTTTTAATCGCTTTGTGCACGGCTATCATCGCCAGTTTTATCATATCGGCAGCAGTGCCTTGTATGGGCATATTGATGGCGTTGCGCTCAGCATAGCCACGCACCACTTGGTTGCCACTGTGGATGTCGGGTAGCCAGCGCTTGCGCCCGGCAATGGTTTGTACATAGCCATGGTCTTGGGCAAAAGCTATCGTAGCACTCATGTATTTTTTAATCCCTTCGAAACGCTCGAAATAACTATCAATAATGCTTTTGGCTTCGGTACGTGAGATGCCCAAATTCTCTGCTAATCCAAATGCCGACTGACCATAGATAATTCCGAAGTTCACAGCTTTGGCATTGCGACGTTGGGTTTTGTCCACTTCGCTTTCGGATATACCATATACAGTAGCGGCGGTAGCCGTGTGAATGTCTTTATCGTCTTTAAAGGCTTGTATCATGCGTTCATCGCCACTGATGGCAGCTACAATGCGCAATTCTATTTGCGAATAGTCTGCCGAAATCAACACATGATGTTCGTCGCGAGGAATAAAGGCTTTGCGAATTTCTCTACCCCTATCGGTGCGGATAGGGATGTTTTGTAGGTTGGGATTATTGCTGCTCAAGCGACCGGTAACGGCAACGGCTTGGTTGAAGGAAGTGTGCACACGTCTTGTTTTAGGATTCACGAGCAGAGGCAAAGAATCAACATAGGTGCTTTTCAGTTTGCTCAATTCGCGGAAGACTAAAATATCGTCCACGATTTTGTGCTTGCTGCGTAGTTTTTCCAAAATGTCTTCGCCCGTAGCATATTGACCTGTCTTGGTTTTTTTGGCTTTCGGGTCGAGCTTCATGTGGTCGAAGAGTATTTCGCCCAACTGCTTGGGCGATGCCAAATTGAAACGTACTTCGGCTTGGGCATACACGCTTTCTTCGGCAGTAGCAATATCTTTTTGGAGTTCTTGCGAGTAGCTTTTCAAAAAGCCCTCGTCTATACGGATGCCCTCATACTCTACATCGGTGAGTACGGGTACTAATGGGTTTTCGATGCTTCGGAAAACAGTTGCTACTTCTTTTTCTTGCAGTAAGGGGTCGAAGGAAGATTTTAGTTGCAAGGTTACATCGGCATCTTCGGCAGCATATTCTTTTACAGCTTCCACATCGGCATCACGCATATTGCCTTGTTCTTTTCCTTTTTTGCCAATGAGCGTTTCGATAGATACGGGTTCGTAGTTGAGGTATTTGCTACTCAGTACGTCCATATTGTGTTTGCCTTCGGGTTCTATCACATAATGCGCCAGCATAGTATCGTAGATGCTGCCTTTTAGTTCGAAACCATACCATTTCAAGAGCAGCATATCGTATTTGATATTCTGTCCAATCCATTCACGATTTTCGTCTTCGAAAATGGGTCGAAATTGTTCGAGGATTGCCAACACAGTTTTGCGCTCTTCGGGCAATGACAGGTAAAATGCTTTTCCTTTTTCCCAAGCAAAACTCATCCCTACCAATTCGGCAAGGTTGGCATCAATATGGGTACTTTCGCTATCGAAGCAAATAGACTTTTGTACCGATAAGTCTTTGATAAAGGCATCGAGATTTTCGGCAGAGAGCAAAATATAGTCGTGTGGCGTATTGCCGATATTGTTGATGCTTTGGGGCAAAAGGTCGAAGAGCATTTGCTGTACATTGCTGCTTTCGCTTGCGGGCATTGCCTTGGGAGATGGAGCAGGCTTTGTTTTTACTGCATTGCCAAAAAGGTCGGTACCCGCAGGTGCAGCGTTTGATGGAGTGGCGCTCGCTGCGCTCGCGCCCAAGAGCCTTGTTGCCATTGTCTTAAATTCCAATTCGGCAAATACTTCGCTGAGTGCCTCTTTATTCCATTCTTCTACTTTGAAATCGCCTTCATGAAAAGCGACAGGAACATTGGTAATAATGGTTGCCAAACGTTTGGACATGATGGCACTTTCTTTTCCGGCACGCACCTTTTCGCCGAGTGCACCTTTGATTTCATGGGCGTGTTCCAACACATTTTCGAGGGTATCGTATTCTGCCAAGAGTTTGGCGGCAGTTTTTTCGCCTACCCCTTTGATGCCGGGGATATTATCACTCGCATCGCCCATCAGCCCCAGTAAATCAATCACTTGATCTACACGCTTGATGTCCCATTTTTCGCAAATTTGTTGCGGACCTAGCACCTGCGGACCTAGCCCAAAAGCGGCGGGTTTGTACATGAATACATTGTTGCGCACGAGTTGCCCATAATCTTTGTCGGGCGTCACCATATACACGGTATAGCCTAGGTCGGCGGCTTCCCAAGCCAATGTGCCAATCAAATCATCTGCTTCGTAGCCGTCTAGCTCCATACAGGGCAAGTTGAAGCCCTTGATGATGCGTTTGATGTCGGGGATGGAGAGGATGAGGTCGTCGGGAGCGGCTTCGCGATTGGCTTTATAATCGCTAAAATCGTCGTGGCGTACAGTGGCTGCTTTGGTATCGAATACCACTGCCAAATGCGTTGGCTTTTCTTTGGTGAGTAATTCTACCAAGGTATTGGTAAATCCAAATTGAGCATTGGTGTTTTTGCCATTGGAGGTCACACGCGGGCTACGCGCAAGAGCGAAATAGGCGCGATAGATAAGTGCCATCGCATCCAGCAAAAAGAGTTTTTTTTCGGCCATAGGGGCAAAGGTAATTAGTCAATTCGGCAATTGGTTAATTTGACAATTATGATTGAGCGATCTATCATTTTATTGATACTATTACTTTGCCCTTTGTTGTAAGAATCGTGTGCTAGTTTTTATAAACTTGCGATAAAGAGTTAATCAAACCCAAAAATGATTTGCAAATTGATTATCTAACTTATATTTGGTTATAAAAAGCAACACATGAAAACAAAAATTGTAAAACTGTTAAGGTTGGTATTGAATACCTGCAATTCGTTTTTCAAATTTGTGTTTCCTTCTGACTCACAATTATTGAGTGATGAGGCAGTTGAAATCTTATCTAATCCGAAAGACGTAAAAATCTATAAAAAAGGTTTAGAAGAATTGGACAAAACACAAACCGATGTAACAATTACTTTGTCAAGCGGTAAAAAAATAACATTGGTTAATTAGTCTCTATGGAAACTAATGTTACTCTCGTTAGTATAGCAATAATAGTATTTCTTTACTTCCCAGGTAATATCTTTAAACGGTTCTATTTCAAAGGTCCGTTTTCCCAACAATTTAATATAGGTATTTTTGCTGAAAGGTTTATCACATCTATATTTTGGGGAGGAATCATGCAAATAATGTCCCTAATAAAATTTCCAAAAATTTTATAGACATTTCGTATATAAGCCTTAAGCAGCCGATAGCAGACTTCTATTTTAATCTTTGTAATAACAAATTACCTGACCTCACGTTTGATAATATTTGTAACATAGGTATTTTCCAAACAGTTACAATTTTTATTTCTGCTGCTATGGGGTATTGTTTGCATACAATAGTTAGGCTTTTAAAACTTGATGTAGTAATTTCTGCAATTCGGTTTCATAATCATTGGCATTACTATTTAAAAGGTGAAATTGTTGGCAAGTCAAATAATCCTCAACTCGGAAGAGTGCTGACAACCGAGGTTGATATTTTAATTAACGATGGGAATGGATCAACAAAACTATACTCAGGATTCCTAAAAGATTTTACAATTGCCAATAAGTCCGGAGACTTAGAAACATTAACTTTGTCAAACACACAAAGATATTCGGAGTCAAGAAAAGACTTTATAGAAGTCAAAGGAGATCTTCTGGTAATTCCTTTTAAAAATGTGATAAACTTCAATCTAAGGTTTAATAGAGTTGAGAGGCTACCATTTATAAGCAGATTAAAAGTATATTTTTATCTGTTTTTGTTCATCTTAGAGGTTGGGGTTATTTTTTACATTCCAATGCAGTTTAGTTCATTGGGAGCCTTTAATGTCGTGTGTTCAATAATACTTTCTTTGTTGGCATCGTTTTCATTTCTTTTAGCAATATTTTCCGTATTTAATGATGAACAAAAAATCTCTAGAAAAGCGAAAAGGATTATTGCTTTTTTCTTTTTTATTATAGCATCTATATTATCAATAGGTTTCTTAGCGATGTTACAATTATTATAGGTTAGCCATACGTATTAGTTAATATATATTTGAATGTAGAATAGCAAGAATTTTTAAAGGGAGTGGCAATTTAAATAACACTCTTCTGAAAAATAATTCTCCCCTACCTTCACCCAAAATTCCCCTTCATGCTCAGCAACAACGATATTCTTAAAAAGCTACGCGTAGCCCTTTCGCTCAAAAATGATGATATTATCGAGATATTGGCTTTGGTGGATTTTGAAATATCCAAAGGTGCTTTGGGCGATTTGTTTCGTAATGAAGACCATCCTAACTATAAACCTGCGGGAGACCAAGTGCTGCGCAATTTTTTGAATGGACTCATCATCTATAAGCGAGGTGATAAACCTGAAAAAGTAGAGTAGTATATACCGAATAACAAAAAAGCGACAAATTTATAAATTTGTCGCTTTTTTGTCGTCTTATAAAATGATTTATAAACCGATAAGGCAGATGCCTACCGAGACAGGTACAACTTGAGGCCCGGCAGCATCTTTGAATACAGGGGTAAGGCTATAGCTGGCAAAGAGGCTGAAGTTACCGTATCCGATACGGAAGGTAGGCGCAAAATCCCATTGTTGGACAAAACGCTTCGCCACTACCTTTTCATTAAACTTGGTGCCGCCACTACCAATAATGCCTTTGGTATGCGAGCTCAAACTAAGCCCAACTGTAGCGCCAATGGCAGCTTTGAACCCACGATTGCGGTTTTTGTTGTTCCCAAAAAAGCGAAGCTCCAAAGGCATCTCCAAACGGGTGGTCGTAAATTTGTATCTTTTGTAAGTACTGCTGTTGGCAAACAATACTTGACTACCTGTATCTTTAAAATTCATGACCTGTCCATCCAAAAAGACATTTTGGGAATTGAAGCCTAAACCTGCTGCAAAGCTAAAATTGGATTTTTTAATCGGGAAATCGTACATGATAGACATAGCAAAACCACGCCCTATTCCCTTTGTCTTAATACTGTCGGGCTTATTCACCCAAGCACTGGTGGTCAATTTGATCATCACAAAATCGCGCGAAGGCTTCTCTACAGTACTTCTTTTATCAATGGTATTATTGTTAGGGGTACTTGTGTTTTGAGCTTTCGCAGCTACACCAATACTCATCAATAGTGCCACAAGGGCAAAACGGTTTCTCATAATTCAACTTGTATTGCAAAGATAGCAGCTATACTCAGAATAAAAGTTAAAAAAAGCCTTCAAATGTATATTCTTAAAAAAACAGCACGAATGGGCTTAACCCTTTTCTAAAACCGATTGTCATAAAAAAACGATGAAAAAAAAATCATTTTTTTCTTTCGCTCTTGCTGGTGACGCTTAGTATAGCATTTCGCTCTTGTTATATTGGTTTTTATCAGCCCTATCCGAGATATGGTTATGGCGGTGGGGTTCATTATGGAGGTCACGCTCACTATGGGATACCGAGGGGTCGTAGATAAAATAGTATTTAGAAAAAGTGTAAAAGGCAATGAATGACTTTTCATTGCCTTTTTTGGCTTCGGACTGGTATTTAGGCGAAAGAAACGAATTGTAGTATTCTTTTTCGAAAAAAGCCCTTACATTTGCTGCCCAAAGAAATGGAGGTAGTAGCTCAGTTGGTTAGAGCGCCAGTTTGTGGCACTGGAGGTCGTGGGTTCGAGACCCATTTATCTCCCTCATTTTTCTCAAAATAACTCCTACCTTTTAGGAGTTATTTTTTTTGCCCATTGCTGTATGTTTTGCTTTTGATAATATAGAATGGCTTTATTACCTTTGGCAGTGCAATAAAAATTCATTTTTTTAAACAATTTAATATCAAATAAAATGGCTTTAGAAGTAATCGGAAAGTTAATCGAGAAAAACCCAACAATGCAAGTATCTGAGCGTTTCAAAAAACGTGAGTTCGTATTAGATATTACAGAAGAGGTAAATGGAAATGCGTACCCTAATTTTGCAAAATTGCAGGCGGTTCAAAACCGTTGCGAGTTGTTGGATAATTTTAGCGAAGGCGATATGTTGAAGGTGAGCTTTAACATCCGCGGAAGCAAATGGGAAAAGGATGGTAAGGTAAATTATATCACTAACCTCGACGCATGGCGCATAGAGCGTGCCAATGCAGGCGATAACAATGCATACCAAGCATCAGCCCCACAGCCGCAACAACAACAACAACAATACCAAGCAGCACCTGCCAACAACAATTTTAATGCAGCAAGTACGTCTGCGGCAGATGACTTGCCTTTTTAAACAATTGTTTTTTATAACTCAATCATGTTAAAAATGAATAACCGTTCCAAAATCCTATACTTGATTTTGCCACTCTTAGTACTACTGAGTGCCTGTCATCGTATCCCCGACCATGTAAAGTACATTCCTAAAAATGCGCTGATGGTGGCGGAAATCAACACTAAAGAGCTTTCGAAAAAGATAGCTTGGGAGTTGATTACGAATAGTAATCTTTGGGACAAATTGAGGGGCAAAACTTCGAAAGAAGATTCTGCAAAGCAATCAGAGTTTATCAAAAACATGAAGGAAGCAGGTGTGGACGAATTGAATTCTTTTTATGCCTATCTCAAAAACAATGGCGCAAATGATAAGGAGGTTTGCTTTGTGGCATTGATACCGCTAAAAGATGCAACAAAATGGGAATCTTTTGTGAAAAAGTCTTTTGCAGAAGCCAGTATTAAAGAGAACAAAACGAGAAAAGAATCAAAACTTACGGATGACATCTATGCGGGGTGGACAAGCAATTTGTTGATAGTCGTATCCGTTCAGAGCAATCAAAACGACTACAACGTATCTATGGATGACGCTCCGGCTGCTCCGACTGTGGAGAAGGAGGTATTGATGGCTTCTCATTTAGAATCGGCATTTAATGTCAGTAAAGAAAATGCCTTAATGAGTGATGCTCGCTTTGCTACATTTCAAAAAAACAAACATGATTTGGGCTTTTGGGTAAATATAGAGGAAGTGATGAACAGCTACGGTTCTAAAAATTTAGGTATGATGACAGGTGGATTGTCTTTTGCCAATACAATGTGGAAAAACGCTGCATTCTCGGCAGCTACCAATTTTGAAAAAGGCAAGATTGTTACCGAAATGCTGATGTACAGCTCCAATGAAATGAAGGATATCAATAAGCGGTTTGGCAATGAAAAAATAGATAATGATGTGGTGAGCAGAATCCCTAATGCTGGCTTGGATTATGTACTAGCGTATCATCTTTCGCCACAAGGCACACAAAAAATGATTGAAAAAATGGGTATGCTGGGCTTGATGAATGGCTATTTAAAAGAACAAAATTTGAGTGTTGAAGAAATTATGGAAGCTATTTCCGGTGACATGGTTTTTTCTGTGAACAATTATACCCAAACAAAGGAAACACTACTCTTTGACAGTACCGACGCAAGTTCTACTTATTCTACTTACAAAACAGACTTGGATATGCTCTTGGCTTTGAAAGTAAAGAAAGTAGCTACTTTCAAAAAAATATTATCCTTGGCGGTAAATATGCAAATGCTGGAGCAAGTGAGTGAGGGAATGTACAAGATAAAAGCGGCAGAAGGCGCCAAAGATCAGCCTATCATTGTTTTGAACGATCAGTTTGCTGTCTTCTCTAATAAGCCAAACATTGCCCAAAACTATGTTCAAGGAACTTATACGAAACAAACACCTCCGGTAGTTAAGGATTATGTTTACAATCATCCTTTTGCTATGTATTTTGATTACAACAATTGGGCAAAACGCATGAATAGCTCATTGGCGAGCAATGCGGCAGACTCTATAGTTTATACTGCATCTTTAAAGACCTTCGACAATTTTGTGTTTAACGGTGGCGCCTACAACGACAACACGTTTAAGTATCAGATGAATATCAATTTTGTCAATAAAAGCGAGAGTAGTTTGTTGCAGCTGATAGGTTTCGGAAAAGTGCTGCAAGAGGCTCAAGCCAAGTGCGAGGCAGAAGCCCAAGCCAATTATTTCCCGCAAAGGACAGACAGCTTGGTGCAATAATAGAACTGATTCTGAAACTATTGTTATCCAACTAATATTTTTGATTTAGAATTTTTTGTTTTAATTTGGTAAAAATTTTCAACCATGAAAGGTAAAAATATTTTGGGAAAGCTATCGCTCATTGCTCTTTGTGCATTGGCAACGACCCAAAGTTGTAAGAAAGAGGATGGAATTGATAACAACAATATCATTCAAAGACCCTATGTAGTATATGCTGCTGACGAAGCGGGCAGAGTAATCAAAACTAACGAGGGCATTAATTACAAAACGATATTTCCAGGCGATGGAACTCCTTTGCGCGCTATCGTTACATCAAAAACCAATATCTTGATTTTCAAAGATAAAAACATGTTTTTTAGCGACGATCAAGGTCTTTCCTTCAATCCTTACTTAAACCACTCCACACCATTAACGATTAAGTGGCCTTATTTTATACTGAGTGTAGAAAGCACTGACCGTATTTATACTGCTAGTACACTTGCAGGGTCGAGTTGTGGTAACATGGCTTATAGTCATTGGGATAACGGAAGATCCTTTGATGCCGATACGAATTGGAAAAATGATACTGCATTTTCTATTGAATCGTTGACACAATTGGATAATGGTGTGATATATGGTTATTCTCTTACAGGTAGCAAAAATGGTATTAGTAAGCTGTTTTACAAATTGGGCAAAGACGAACCCTTTATGCCTAGAAAAACGGATTTAACTACTCCGTATAATTTTTATTTGTCGCATTACAACAATACTCTTGTAGCAACTGATTATGATGGTGCTAAAGGGGTATGGTACAGTTCCGACTCGGGTAAAACTTTTAAACAATATACCGGTGTTCCTTCTGTGACACTCTATGCCACTTACGGAAAGTATGACCAATTGTTTGTAGGTACAGACAAAATGGGTATTTACAGACTAGAGGGTACAGCCTTTGTTTCATCCAATAGCGGTATTGAGTTCGGAACAACGGTTTACAGTATCGTAGGTAAGGATAATTATTATAAAAATAATGTCACTAAGAAATTTTTCTATATTGGTACCAGTACTGGTATTTATAGAAGCGAGGATTTAGGTAAAAGTTGGATTAAAGTAAGTAAAGATAACTTAAAGTACACTTTGGTTTTCTAATTACTAATCAGCCTCCCCTCATTTCCTAACAAATCATTCAGGTCGCGCCGCTGTTTTTTAGTTGGGCGACCTGTTTTGCTTAACCGCTTACCGGTATAAAAATTGGAAGGTAGTGCTTGGTTAATTTCTTTTTCTTCTTCGGGGGTAAGATCTATATAATTTTTAGAAGCAATCTCATACGCAGCCCTATTGGCGAGCAAACCACTTATCTCTATTACCCACTTTCTCGTTGCTGTTTTAATTTCGTATTTATCGCCAATAGCCACGTTGCGAGAGGCTTTTACAGGCATCCCGTTATTTTTTACTTTGCCCGATTCGATAGCTGTACTGGCTAAGGTACGCGTTTTAAAAATACGAATTGCCCAAAGATATTTGTCGAGCCTAAGCTTTAATTCACTCATTCAAATTAGTCTTTAATAAAAAGAGCTTTTAATTCTGCTGCATCATCTACTTTCATTTTGCCACCCAATATTAGTCTTAGTTGCCGGCGGCGTAGCGCACCCTTGTGCTTTTCCTTTTCTTCATCTGTTTCGGGTATCAGTTCTGGCACTTTGCTTGGAGAGCCATCTGTATTCAATGCCACAAATGTGAAATAAGCCTCATTGCTTAAATATTTAATTTGAGTTTGCAAGTCTTCGCCAAGTACTTTTAAATAAACTTCCATTGATGAATTAAATGAGCGAGTGACTTTTGATTCGATGGTAAGAATATTGCCCAATTTGATAGGGTGGTGAAAAGAAACGTTATCTACAGATGCTGTAACTACAGGCTTATTGCAATGACGCATGGCTGAGATAGCTGCTGCAATATCCATCCAATGCATCAGTCTGCCTCCCATAAGATTTACCAAAGTATTTGTATCGTTGGGCAATACAAGTTCTGTCATTGTATTTGCCGATTCGCGAGCATAGCGTGTTTGCATAATTCGTATTTGAGGAGGCAAAAGTAAAGTACCCTGAGCAATAAAATTTTTTAAATGAAGAGTCATTTTAAAAAATGGGTTGCCGATTACGAGGAGAATCAGACTTTATTTATTTGCCTTTAATTTTTCCCACGTTTCGTAAAGAGATTCTTGTTTTGGTCGTTCTTGAGGCACTTCGGATAGGGCTTCGCAGGCTACAAGACTTTCAAAACAGTCTTGCGGTAATTGTTGATACAGCTGAGTTCCTTTAGTTTTCCAGTAAATCATTTCATCACTAACTTCCTTGATAATTTTTGCGGGATTGCCTACCACCAGCGAGCGAGCAGGTATAGTAGTGTTGGCATTTACAAAAGACAATGCCCCAATAATGCTCTCATCGCCTATCACCACATCGTCCATAATAACGGCATTCATCCCCACCATACAATTTTTGCCAATAGTGCCGCCATGTATAATGGCTCCATGACCAATATGGGCAGACTCGTTTAATAAAACCGTTTTGCCGGGAAACATATGGATGGTACAATTCTCTTGCACATTGCAGCCATTTTCGATAATGATAGCCCCCCAATCGCCCCGCAAAGCTGCACCAGGGCCTATATACACGTTTTTTCCGATGATGACATTGCCCGTCACTACAGCTTGTGGATGCACGAATGAACTGGGATGCACTATGGGTATAAAGCCTTTAAATGAGTAAATCATAGAGGTAAAAATAATGTACTTATCTGCTCCGAAAAAATATCACTCTTATTTTACCCTTGGAAAGGGCAACTTTCTTGTTTGTGAATTGTACCTTAGCTGCTCAAAATTTCTTTTTAAATAATGAAAAAATTATTTTCTATAGGAGTAGCCTTACTCCCTCTATTGGCTGTGGGGCAAGATGAATTGGTCAAAAAATTAGAAAAAAACGCAAGCGATAGCTCAAAATCTAAATTCAATTTCACCAAAGTGATTGATTTGGAGTGCACTTCTGTAAAGGCTCAAGGAAGTTCGGGTACCTGCTGGAGTTATTCTACCAATTCTTTTTTAGAAAGTGAGATGATGCGTATGGGCAAGCAGCCCGTAGAACTGGCACAAATTTTTTCGGCGCGCCAAGTTTATATTGAAAAGGCAGAAAATTATATTCGGATGCACGGTTCTGTTTCTTTGGGAGACGGTGGCTCTTGTCATGATGTCATTAATATGATTGATAAATACGGTGCTATGCCCCAATCGCTTTATACCGGCTTGAACTATGGTACCAATAAAAATAAATTTGCCGAAATGCAGGCCGTATTACAAGCTATGCTCGAGGCTTTGGTCAAAAATCCGAATGGAAAATTAACGCCCAATTGGAAAAATGCATACGAGGCTGTATTGGATACCTATCTTGGTAAAGTACCCAAAACCTTTCAATGGAAAGGCAAAGCCTATACACCAAGAACTTTTGCAGATGAAGTAGTGGGCATTCATCCCAAAGAGTATGTGGAATTGTCTTCTTTTATGGATAAGCCTTATTACAAGAAAACCATATTGATGGTTCCAGATAATTGGAGCTTTGACAAAGTCTATAATGTAAAGATGAAAGATATGACCGACATCATAGATTACGCACTGAGCAAGGGTTACAGTGTAGCGTGGGCTACAGATGTGAGCGAAAAATCATTTAGTTGGAAAAATGGAGTTGCCTACGTTCCCGAAAAAGAATATGATGATATGACCGACGATGAAAAAAAAGACATCTTTAATGGACCTAAGCCGGAACGTACAATTACCCCCGAAATGCGCCAACAAGCTTTCGACAATTACAGCACTACCGACGACCACGGAATGCACATCGTAGGTATCGCTACCGATCAAAATGGTAAATCTTATTATGTAGTAAAAAACAGTTGGGGATCTACTAACGACTACAAAGGTTATCTCTATGTAACAAAAGCCTTTGTTCAATACAAAACCACAGCATTTTTATTGAACAAAAATGGTATTCCCGACGAGTTGCGTGCCAAAATGAATATGGAATAGACATACTCAAATTATAAATGAGTGAAAACCTGCCTTTCGAGAGAAAAGGCAGGTTGTTCTGTTCTAAAAGAGTTTAATTTTGCCAAAGATATGTACATCCAAAATCAAGCCTTCAGCAACGAGGAAACCCTTATCGAACAACTATTCGATTTCGAAATTGGCGAAGCCACAGCAGCAATAAAATCCATGATTGACAGCATCCATAATGATGTTTTGAATGATACAGCTTATCAAGAGTATCGCTCAAGCCTAACGGATGAAGATGAAATAATGGAACTGGATGATGATGAGCGACGTTTAAGATTGGCAGAGCAATTAATGAAGATGTATAATAGCTTTTTGGTAGAGAAAAATCAATTGTTTGGCGTGAAAGACCATAAAAACACCCTACTATTTACTGTAGATTTATACTAAAGCGTATGTACACCGTTTCTCTACACCAAGTAAAAATTACGGCACCTATTGGCTTATATCCTCAAGAAAAGATATTAGGCAATGAGTTTGAGGTAGATATGGACGTTTTTGTACAGGAAGTTTCAGAACAACATTTTGTGGACTATACTTTACTCAATAAAATGATTCGTAGTGCTTTTCAAAATCCAGAAACCGTTTTGGAGGTACTCGTTTTAAAAATACACAAGGCAGTCCTGATGCAATTCCCATTCGTGCAAAAAGTAAAAGTAGTGATTAGAAAAATCAATCCACCTATGTCTGGCGAAATGGCTTATGCACAAGTATCTTACGAAAAATAGCGAACCTAGTATTGCCAATCAGACAAAAAATTTAAAAGTCATTTAACATACATTTGTAACATTATGCAAGATTTACGATCATTTTTTTCTTCGAAGCATTATATCGAAACGATTGACCGAAACGATTTTCAGCCTTTACAATGGGGAGCGCAAATAGACTACGCCACTGCCGATAGCTTTGATTGCGATGATGCTGATATTGTAATTGTAGGATGTGGCGAAATAAGAGGAGCAGATAAAGACACAAAAAGTTACGGTGCTGCACCCGATGCGATTAGAGCGCAATTATATCAATTGTACAAATGGCATTCTAGCATTAAAATTTATGATGCAGGCAACATATTGCAAGGTGCAAGTATCGAGGATACAAAGGCAGCTTTGCGTATGGTATTGCACGAATTGCAACTGGCAGACAAAGTGGTATTGGTATTGGGTGGCAGCCACGACCTTACGATCCAACAATACGAAGCATTTAAAATGTCAGAAAAAATAATCAATGCATCTGTGGTAGATATGCTTGTAGATTTGGACGAAACAGAAACGATTACGAATCGTAGCTTTTTGATGGAGATGCTTACCGGCAGCCCCAATTTTGTAGGTCATTATAACCATATTGCTTTCCAAAGCTATTATGTGAATCCTGTGATGCTGGAAACCTTAGACAAAATTCGATTCGACTTTTTTAGGCTGGGGAAAGTAAGAGAACATATTGAAGATATGGAGCCAGTATTGCGCAGCAGCCACTTGTTGAGCTTTGATATGAATGCAGTAAAATATTGCGACGCACCCATGAACAAAACTGGCAGCCCTAATGGGCTTGGCGGCGACGAGGCATGTTTGCTTACTAGATATGCTGGAATGAGTGGTGCATTATCCTCATTTGGTATTTATGGTTTCGACGAAACAAAAGACAAAGACAATATGACTGCTAGGCTCGCAGCACAAATGATATGGTACTTTGTAGATGGTTATTTTTTAAGAAAAACTGAGGCAGACCTCAGCGATAAAAATGAATTTGTAGCCTATCATGTACAATTTACTGGCAACGATATTCAATTCTTAAAAAGTAAGCGAACCAATAGATGGTGGATGCAATTGCCCGACGGTAATTTCGAACCTTGCAGCTATAGTGATTATGTACAGGCAAGCGAAAACGAAATTCCCGAACGTTGGTTGCGTTTACAAGAACGTAATTAAATTTTTTAGCCCTCTATATTTATATTTTGCTCGAAAACAAAAAAATAAGCGAAGAAGAACGCGCCATATTAGTAGGCTTGGTACATCATCGTCAAACCGAGGTGATGGTTAATGAATATCTACTCGAACTGGCATTCTTGGCAGAGACTGCCGGAGCAATGGTGGACAAAAATTTTATTCAGAAATTACCCAAACCCGATAGTAAAACTTTTTTGGGTAAGGGCAAGCTCGAAGAGATACGCACTTATGTGCAAGCCAAGGGAATCAATCTAGCTATTTTCGATGATGAGCTCACGGGCTCACAAATCATCAATATCGAAAAAGCAATTGGCATCAAAGTCATAGACAGAAGTGATTTGATCCTAGATATTTTTGCACGACGAGCCAAAACTGCACAAGCAAAAGTGCAAGTAGAACTGGCACAGTACCAATATTTGTTGCCAAGGCTCAAAGGTATGTGGCAGCATCTCGAAAGGCAAGGGGCAGGTATCGGTAGTAGAGGGCCAGGGGAAACAGAAATAGAAACGGATAGAAGGATAGTAAAAGATAAAATTTCTTTGCTCAAAAAACGTTTAGCGGAGATAGATAAACAATCCTTTACCCAAAGAAAAGAGCGTGGTACTTATATCAGAGTAGCATTAGTAGGGTACACCAATGTGGGCAAAAGCACTTTGATGAATATCATTACCAAAGCCGATGTGTTTGCCGAAAACAAACTGTTTGCCACACTGGATACCACAACCCGAAAAGTAGTCTATGAGCAAACGCCATTTTTACTGAGCGATACTGTTGGATTTATTCGAAAACTTCCCCATCACTTAGTAGAGAGTTTCAAAAGTACCTTAGACGAAGTGCGTGAAGCTGATTGTTTGTTGCATGTTGTGGACATTTCACACCCTGCCTATGAAGACCAGATGGGTGTAGTAATTCATACCTTACAAGACATTAAGGCATTTGACAAGCCTATTTTGACCATTTTCAACAAAATGGATTTGTACGAGGCAAAAACGTTTGACGAATGGCTGGATGATAGCGTGAAGCAAGAAATGTTGCTCGATTTGCACCAGCGGTGGCAAGCACAAACAGATAACAATGCTGTTTTTGTATCGGCAACCGAAAGAAGAAATATTGATGAACTTCGTGAAACGATATTGAACAAAGTAAAAAAATTATATGAAGAGCGATATCCTTATTTGACAGATTTTTATTGATTGTAAAAATGATTTTCAATAAACCTACTCGAAAGAGTAAAAATCCATTAATTTTATCCCATATTTTAACATTTCCCGCCAGATTAATAATTTAGAAATTAAACCTATATGCTCAGAATTATAAAATTTTTTAAAGATGCACTATTAGTATTTCCACTTACAATGATTTTTCAGCCCATCGCAAGATATATGGCATTCATTTACTACTACAATAAACTAATCGTTTGGATTTACAAGAATAAAAAAAATGTTGAGTATAAGGATTTTTATAGCCCTTTTAGAAACTATCAAAAACGGTTCGATTTATATAAATATGTTTCAAACAGGCATTCACTGGATACTACCCAAATAAACTATATAGAGTTTGGAGTAGCTGAAGGAGCATCCTTTAAGTGGTGGCTTGCTAATAATTCTAATGCTAATTCAAAATTTTTTGGCTTCGATACTTTTGAGGGTTTACCTGAAGACTGGGGTACTTATGATAAAGGTGCTATGGCGGCTAATATACCTGTAATTAATGATGAAAGAGGCGCTTTTCTCAAAGGATTATTTCAAGACACTTTAGTAAGTTATATTCAAGAAAATACTGAAATACTGAAATCTAATACACAAAAAATAATACACATGGATGCTGATTTGTATAGCGCAACAGCATTTACACTTTCCCAATTGTATCCTTTTTTGCGAAAAGGAGACTTAATATTTTTTGATGAATTTAGCGTGGCTATGCATGAGTTCAAGGCATATGATGAATTTGTGAACAATTTTTATATCAAACTGACACCTATAGCCTCGGTTAATAATTTTTATCAAACTGCTTTTATTGTTGAATAATTTAATCGTATGAAAAAACTATTAATACTCATAATAATATTTCCATTTTATTCGCTTGCTCAAAAAACAGTTAAGTTAAAGCCAGGGGCTGCTTATGGCGAAGATGTTGAGTTGGCTACTAACTTTGGTTGTACTCCTAGTACGTTACCAGCTCCACCTGAAACTTTAAATTTTGGTACAGCAATAGAGATAAATTACGCTATGTGGACATATAGTTTCTTGGGTTGCGGCAATGGAACACAAAGATCATTAATAAGGTTTAAAGGTTTGGATACTTTACCAAGCTCAGCCACCATTTTGTCTGCTAAATTATACTTTTATGGTGTTTCAACTAGTGGAAATTGGGGTACGTCTTATTTTAGTGGTTCTCCATACCCCTTAACTAATGAAGGATGGATAGAACGAGTTACTGGTTCGTGGACAGAACTGGGAGTAACTTGGAATACTCAACCAACAACAACAACAACTAATCGGGCTGCGATTGGCGTTTCTTCATCACGTTTTGGATGGAATACCAACGTTGATGTTACGACGTTGGTGAATGATATCAAAACATCAGGTGTGAATAACGGCTTTATGCTTAGATTAAACACCGAGGGTATATACCGACGTGTTACTTTCGCATCAAGTGATAACACAGATTCAACCTTGTGGCCCGAATTGGTGATTACATATACTGTATGTGCATCAGCAACCGCAGACTTTAAAGACACCGCCATTTCTTGTTATCAATATCAGTTTACAGATTTATCTTCCAGTGCAGACACCGGCATTGCCACATGGAATTGGGATTTTGGTGATGGCACGACTTCAACTGCGCAAAATCCGCTGCATACTTTTCCGGGTTATGGTCCTTATTCTGTACGTTTAATCGCTACCGATAGTAATGGTTGCATACATACAATGATTAAGAGCGTTAACATAAAATATACTCACTTTGCCAATGCCGGATTCGATGTAACCCTTTGTTTAACGAATGGCTTGGCTGCAACTTTACTCAACGGTAAAGGTGGTGTAAACTATAGCTGGACGCCAGCAACAGGTTTGTCAGCACCTACATCAGCCTCTACATCAGCAGTAGTTTCAGTGCCAACTACCTACTACTTAAACGTTATTGATTCATTTGGCTGCATTGACAACGATACTGTCAAAGTGGGTCTATTCCAAAAACCGAATATTGTGGCTGCGCCCAAAAATATAATGGCTTGTTTGGACGAAACAATAAAACTGTCAGTTTCGGGTGCAAAAACTTATGCATGGTTTCCTCCCTCAGGTTTAGATTCTTCTACCATAGCTACACCCACAGTAAAAGTGATTGGGAATATCAAATATATTGTACAAGGAACTGATGCAAATGGCTGTATCGGTTACGACACTGTCACTATTGGTCTAAAAAAACAATTAAATGTTACGGTTAATCCCAAAACTATTTATGGTTGTTTGGGAGATGAAATCCAATTGAATGCCACAGGTGCAACGTATTACAAATGGTATCCTCCCATAGGATTGAACAGCGACACTATTGCTAATCCGGAACACATCATTGACAGTACACAAACTTATGTTTTGAGAGGCTATAGTGTAACAACATGCGATGATTACGATACCGTTTTTATTGGTCGTTATCCATCGCCTAATGTAGATGCCTATTCTATGGAAAATGTCATACACTGTCGTGGAAATGGCATTCGATTAAATGTAACAGGAGCATCAAGGTACGAATGGTCTCCGGCAGAATATTGTGATGATAAAACCAGTACTTCGCCTACTGTAAAACCAACCCAAACGACTATATTTACAGTTAAGGGAACAAACGATAATGGTTGTAGTGCTACTGATACCATTTCGGTTATTTATGATGGAAAGACTATGGTGTATCTTCCTAATGCCTTCACGCCAAATAATGACCAATCCAATGATCAAATCGGCGTAGTAGATCAGTGTAATTTCATTCTCTATTCCTTTTATATCTTCAATCGCTGGGGGCAAAATGTCTTCTCCGGATATGACATAAAATCCAGATGGGACGGTACCTTTAATGGTAAAGAATGCGAGATGGGAATCTATTTTTATCAAATACGAGGAAAATCCTTAGATCAAGAAGAAGTTATTTTTTCAGGAGATTTTACATTAATAAGATAAGAACTGAATCAATTCAAATGTACAAGCCGACTACATTATTGGAGTCGGTTTTTTTGTTTTTTAGGATTCAAAAAATATGAATTGACAGCTTACTTTAAATTTTATAGGACATCAAAACTGCAATAGTCTTATTTTTGGTGGTCTTTAAATAGAAGATACTACTATTTTTTATGGAAAAACCAATCATAGGCATTACCACCGGCGATATTAATGGCATTGGCCCGGAAATTATTATAAAAACTTTGTCCGACAATCGAATCCTCGATTTGTGTACCCCCATTGTTTTCTCTTCCAACAAAGTGATTAATTATTATCGTCGGATAACCGTTGACCACCAACTTGTTTTTAACAGTACGAAAGAGATGGATAAACTCAACCCCAAACAAGTAAATGTTTTCAACTGTTGGGAGGAAGAAGTGTCCATTCAGCCTGGAGTACTGACAGAGGCGGGCGGCAAATATGCGGTACGTTCCTTGCAAGTGGCAGCACAATGCCTCAAAGACGGTCAGCTAGATGCCTTGGTAACAGGGCCGATACACAAAAGCAATGCACAATCTCCCAATTTTCAATATTCTGGTCATACCCCTTTTCTCAAAGATAAATTTGAAGCAAAAGATGTGTTGATGTTACTCTTTCATGAAAATCTGAGAGTAGCTATAGCTACGGATCACATACCCATCGAAAAGGTAGCTGGTAGCATCACGACAGAATTATTGCAAAGTAAACTCAGTTTATTGCGCGACAGCTTGATTAAAGATTTTGGTATTGATAAGCCACGCATTGCGGTACTTGGACTCAATCCTCATGCAGGAGATGAAGGGACGATTGGCAATCAAGAACAGAACATCATCAAACCATTGATAGAGCAATGGCAACAAAATGGACATCTGGTATATGGACCTTATAGTGCCGACGCATTTTTTGCCAAAGGCAACTACAAAAATTTTGATGGCATATTGGCTATGTATCACGACCAAGGCCTGATACCTTTCAAGACATTAGCCAATGGTGAAGGTGTAAACTTCACGGCAGGTCTTTCTGTAGTGCGCACCTCGCCCGACCATGGTACCGCATTTGATATTGCAGGCAAGAACATTGCCGACCACTCATCATTTATGGAAGCCGTTTTTCAGGCCATAGAACTGGTGCGCCATCGCGAGAACTATTCTGAATATACAGCTCATCCACTCCGTCGTCGCAAAATGGAAAAAGAGCGCGACTAAAATTATTTTATTCAATCAAGAGGAAAGGAAGATGATACAGTTCGAAAAATTTGTACTCGATAATGGTTTGCGTGTTATTGTACACCACGATAATACCACACCAATGGTAGCGGTGAACTTGCTCTACGATGTAGGCACCCGCGACGAAAACCCTGAAATGACAGGATTTGCCCATCTTTTCGAACATTTGATGTTTGGAGGTTCGGTAAATATTCCAGAATACGATACTCCCTTACAAAGGGCAGGAGGAGAAAACAATGCTTATACCACCAACGATATTACGAATTATTATGTGCAGTTGCCCAAACAAAATATAGAAACGGCTTTTTGGTTGGAAAGTGATCGACTACTATCACTTGCTTTTAGCAAAAAGAGCTTGGATGTACAACGCAAAGTAGTATGTGAAGAATTTAAAGAACATTATATCAACAAGCCCTATGGCGATGCTTGGAAACATTTGCGTCAGTTGGCTTATACAAAACATCCTTATCGTTGGATGACCATAGGTAAAGAGTTGAAGCATGTAGAAGACGCCCAATTGGAAGACGTGAAAAACTTCTTTCTCAAACATTACCGACCTGTTAACGCTATTCTTTGTGTGGCAGGAAACGTAAGTACCGAAGAAGTAAAGCAGCTCGCTCAGAAATGGTTTGGCGATATCCCTTCAGGAGAAAAATATACTCGAACACTGGATGCCGAACCTGAACAAACCGAAGCAAGAACCGAAACGCTCGTTCGCAAAGTGCCTATTGATGCACTATACAAAGCTTGGCATATACCTAGCCGTATGCAAGAGGGTTACCACGAATGCGATTTAATTACCGAAATTATGGGTAATGGCTATGCCTCACGTTTGTATCAGAGCTTGGTGAAGGAGCAGCAAATCTTTAGTAATATTAATTGCTACCATACTGGAAGTTTGGATGCAGGCTTGCTCGTTATAGAAGGCAAAGTAAAAGAAGGAGTGACCCTAGATGCGGCGAATGATGCAGTAAAAAATCAGATTGTATTATTGTTAGGCAAAGGTATTAGTGAAGCTGAACTGCAAAAGGCGCAAAATAAAATTGAGTCTATGATTGCCTTCGAAGATATGAGCATATTATCGCGTGCCAATAACCTTGCCTTTTACGAATTGTTGGGAGATGCGGCAATGATAAACGATGAATTGACCAAATATCAAAAAGTAACGGCAAAATCTTTGCTAGATACCGCAAAGCATATTTTTCGCTCACAAAACGAAAATACCCTATTCTACAAGGCTGAACAATAGCATTTATAGATAGCCTTTCTTGAACCCCCAATAAAAAAACCTAATTTTGTACTTCTGTTTTTAGCTACATGATCCTACGATTTCGTTTTATTCTTTTTCTCTTCTTATTTGTTTCTTTTGGGGTGCAGGCGCAACTGCCACCTTCCTCAAAGATTCCTCGTGTGTTGTTCTTACTGGATGGCTCTTCTAGTATGTCCGAAAATTGGAACGAAAATCGTAGTCGTTTTCAACAAGCTGGTAAATTTATTCTTGCATTAGTAGATAGTTTGAGCGCGGCAAATTCGCAAGTAGAATTTGGTTTGCGTGTTTTTGGGCATCAATATCCTGCCCAAGACAAAAACTGTTACGATACCAAGCGCGAGATTATGTTTTCCAGAGGCAACAATAGCCAAATGGAAGCCCGCCTTGAAGCACTGCATGGTTATGGTGTTTCGCCAATTGCTTATTCCCTTAGCGAAGCAGCTTATGAAGATTTCGAAAACGAATCTAAATATGCGTACAGTATTATATTGGTAACAGATGGAGGAGAAAGTTGTGGTGGAGATATTTGCAAAGTGGTGAACGAGCTGCTCCAACGCAAAATATTTTTTCGTCCCTATATTGTCAGCCTTGTTGACTATGCCCCACTCAAGGATTTGTACAAATGCTTGGGTACTTTTTTGACTGTAAGCAAAGAACAAGAAATTCCAAAGACCATTACGACTATTGTAGATGCACATAGAGAAGGTTTTGAGCGTGCCAAGACGGGTACAATTATTCCTGTAATAGACATCCCTAAAAAGGCAGATACTATACCTACTCCTGTAGTAGTCAAAAAAGAAGATCCTAAAAAAATAGTAGTAGTAGCACCTCTGGTAAAAAAAGACACCCTTGTAGTTGCTCCTGTCAAGAAAAAGGAAGAACCGATAGCGCCTAAAGAAATTGTGCAGTCAAGAGACAGAAGAATCGTTAAAACCATCCAACTCAATACAGTTTTAAAAACTTTTAGAACCATAACAGTTTATCCACCTTATCCACAACTCATTGCAGTTCCGGAATTTGTTTTATCAAAAGTAGGAGACCAAGTTGTAGTAGTACCGCCAAAAGTCAAAGAAATAATTCCTGTAAGGAAAGTTGAAAAAAATATTCCCGCATTGCTTTCTGCTAAAAAGAAACCTTTGAGCGCTGTATTGACCGTATTGCCATCGCCCAAAAAATTATCGGTTCCGGCTTTTGTCTTATCAAAAATAGAAACCCCTATTGCACAAAAGGCAGATACAATAGTAATACCCATAACCATAAAACAAGATCAAGTAAAACCTGTCATAAAGCCTGCTGAAAAGCCAATTGTAAAACAAGCGAAAGACATTAATTATACCATAGAGAAAACCCCTGCCACTGAAACATTAGCGGAAGTTTATTTTACCGATGGCAACGGAAAATTTTATTCCACTACGCCACAAATTTTACTCAGCGACCCCATTAGTGGAAAGGACATTAATACTTTTTACAGAACAGTCAATGCTGACGGAAATCCTGATCCGGTAAAGGTACCTACAGGCAAATACAATTTGAGTGTAATAGGAAGCGATAGGACATTTTTGAAAGCGATAGAAATATCGCCCAATATGACCAATAAAATCATAATTACTGTGAGTAATGGTTCGCTCCAATTTGTTTGGAAAGACAGCCGAAATAAAAAACCGGTTGACAAATATGTAGCCGTGGTGAAAAGAAATTTTGTTCCCCAGCCCATGGTGAAACAAAACTGCGATACGGTTTTGCCTTATCCGCCTGGTAATTATCATATCGAAATCAATACCTTGCCGGTTAGTGTGCGTTCCACAGATTTAAGTTTTGGTGCCACTGTTATTATAAAGATAGATGTACCAGGTAAAGTACAAATTACCAATTCCAATAACCTAGGCAAAGTAAATTTTTATTATCCTCATGGCGATAAGTTCATGCAGTTTTATCAAATGAATGTTATGGGTAATCCTGCCACCCAAAATATTGAAATATTGCCGGGAGTATATGAAGTACACTATTTTGTAGCACCGGGACTTCCCGAAAAAGTGCTCACCTTTCATATCCGCTCTGACGAAACAACCGAAATAGAGCTTAAATAAAATGGGCATATTGCTACCCAATCATATTATTATTCAAAGAATAGACTCTTTGCATCCTCTTTTTGCCCAAGTTTTTGCACTCCGCGAAAAAGTATTGCGCATCCCGTTGGGTCTAACGTTGTATAATGAAGACACCAGTGCCGATGCTTTGGATACCATCTTTGTGGCACTAAATGAGCAGCAAGTAATCGCTTGCGTGATGATAAAAACTATAGACCAATTTATTGCAAAGCCCCGCCAAATGGCTGTCGCCGAAGAATGGCAAAAAAGGGGAGTGGGGCAATTGCTGATGCAAGAAGCAGAAAGCTACTTGCGCAGTTTGGGCTGCCAACAATTGCAACTACATGCCAGACAATATGCGATTGGTTTTTATCAGAAACTAGGTTACGAAGAATACGGATCTGAATTCGAAGAAGTAGGCATAGCACACCGATCAATGAGAAAAACACTCTAAAATTGTCCTGAAAACCCTATCTTTTTTTGATAAACAGTAACTTCGTGCTATGTCTTTTTTCTACTCAGCCCAAAAGCCTTTTCTTATAGCAGGACCCTGTAGTGCCGAAACACAAGCGCAAGTATGGCAAACTGCCGAGGGGCTGAAAGGATTGCCCATTAGGCTTTTCAGAGCAGGTGTATGGAAACCACGAACCCGACCTGGTTCTTTTGAAGGTAAAGGTGAAGAAGCTTTAGTATGGCTACAAGACGTAAAAAAAGAATTTGGTTTTGCACTCACTATAGAAGTGGCAGAAGCAGAACATGTAGAGCTAGCTTTGAAATATGGAATAGATTGTCTTTGGATAGGGGCGCGCACAACAGTGAACCCTTTTCAAGTACAACATATTGCCGATGCGCTGAAAGGAATAGATATCCCCATTATGGTCAAAAATCCAGTCAATCCCGATGTTGACCTTTGGCAAGGAGCTTTAGAGCGCATCATGGCTTCGGGCGTTAGTAATATTGCTGCTATTCATCGTGGTTTTTCTACTTACAAAACAACACGCAGCTATCGCAATCAACCCAACTGGATTATCCCTATCGAATTGCGTCGCCGATTTCCGGAATTGCCCATTTTTTGCGACCCGAGCCACATTACAGGCAGAGCCGCTTTGGTAGCGCAAGTAGCTCAAAAAGCCATGAACATCGGTTTTGACGGTTTGATGATTGAAACCCATATCCAACCCAAACTTGCATGGACTGATGCTGCACAACAGTTGACCCCGGCTGAATTGAAAGATTTATTGCAATATTTGGTTATTCGAAAAGAGTTTGCTCCGGATGCTAATTTGGATTTGGAATATTTGCGCCAAACTACCGATAACATTGATGCCGAAATTATAGATCTATTGTCTAAGCGAATGGAAATTAGTGCGCAGATGGGAGAAATAAAAAGACAGAATAATATTACAGCTTATCAACCCGAGCGTTGGCGCGAAATACTGGAAACACGCTGCGAACAAGGCAATAAATTGTCGCTCGACAAACAATATATCGCTGTTCTCTGGCAAATCATCCATGATGAAAGTATCAAAAAACAATTAGAGCAACCCGTTTCAAATCCGCTGCAACCCTAGTATATTTACACCAAATTATTTAGCATTGGCACTCATACAACACAAAAATGTACAAGTTCGTTTCGACCAACAAGTCGAGAACTCCACCAATTATGTATTGCCTTTTATAGCCGATACGCATGTGATTAATGCAGCAACTACGGTATTGGAAGTTGGCTGTGCTGAAGGGGGCGTTTTGATGCCTTTTTTACAAAAAGGTTGCCATTGTGTGGGCGTAGATTTGGCAGAAGAACGCGTGAACTATGCCAAAGAATTCCTCAAAGAATTTACGGACAAGGGGCAAGTTGAGTTGTTGTGCCAAAATATTTATGACGAAGCCTTTGTGTCCAAGTACACTGCTGCTTTCGATATTATCATGCTCAAAGATGTTATTGAACATGTGCCAGAGCAAGAAAAATTTATCCAACACCTCAGTCTTTTATTGCGCCCCGGCGGACAAATATTTTTTGGTTTCCCTCCTTGGTACATGCCTTTTGGTGGGCATCAGCAAATATGCGAAGGCAAACTGGCCAGCAAATTGCCCTACTATCATATTTTGCCCAGAGGATTGTATGCAAGCGTGCTAAAACTGATGGGTGAAAGTGCTGCTACCATTGAAGGGTTGATGGAAGTTTGGGATACCAGTATTACGATAGGTCAGTTTGAACGTTACATCAAAAACCTAGGACTTAAAGTTGTCAAAAAACAACACTATCTCATCAATCCTATTTACAAGTATAAATTCGGATTAGAGCCTCGAAAACAATGGGGCTTTATTGGGTATATACCTTACTTGCGCAATTTTGTTACCACCTGTGTGTATTATACGGTGGGGAATTAATCCACAACCAAATATACATAGATGATTCTGACATTTAGAGATGTTATAGAATACAAAAGACTGAAATATGCAAGAGTCAGACGTAAAGTTTATAGACGCTACAGATTGGAATTCGTTAGATTGGCTAAATACTGGAGGTACAAGATCAAAGCGTGTATTGCAAGCTCCCGAAGATGGTGAATGGTATTTTAAATGCTCTGAAAAGAAACCTGCAAAAGAAGGCAAGCCAGCCAGTCACTTTCAACTAGTACGCTATTTACTTTCCTCGTCTTACAAAGAAGATCTTTTAAAATCCTCAAAGTTCTTGGAGGTGTGGGACGATATTG
Organism: Phycisphaerales bacterium; assembly: GCA_030054025.1. Taxonomy (GTDB): domain Bacteria; phylum Bacteroidota; class Bacteroidia; order Chitinophagales; family Chitinophagaceae; genus Rurimicrobium. Next base: position 26,552 of record JASGCQ010000010.1, read on the forward strand.
AAATAACAAAAATTATTAACAATATAGATGATGTCTTACCAAGAGAATGGAGCGACTTTTGTATCCCGAAGCACAGAAAAGCTTTAATGATAAAACTATTATCTTTGCGAACTCAAAAACTAAAACAATTGTTTAATGAAGGAATTTGACAAAATACATCTAGTATGGCGTAAAGGGCAAAGTTCTCGTCGTCATAATATAGGTATTTTGGAAAAAATGCCCGATGGTAACATTTATTTAAATACTCTGATGAAGCAAAAAAATTGGAGGGCTTTATTCCATATCCTGAATTTCAGTATTTAGATAAAGAATATAATGGGAATGTTGCGGATATTTTTGGTCAGAGATTAACAAAAGTTGACCGACTAGATATTAAAACCTTTTTTGACTTTTGGGAAGTTGATTCGAGCTTGGCTTTCGATAAGTTTTATTTGTTAGGGAAAACACAAGGGCTAGTTGCCACAGATAATTTCGAGTTTTTGGCTGAATACAAGCTAACTAATGATACACATTTTTTGACCGAGGTGGCTGGTTTGTCACATAACAAACCTCAGTTGGAGAGAGGGTGTGTATTGAAAGAAGATAAATTACGATTCGAGTTAGAACCTAATAATGAGTATGATCGGTTTGCAGTAAAAGTTTTTAAAGGCGATCTAGAAATTGGCTATATCAAAAAGCATCACAATAAAATTTTTCACGACCCAAGAGCGAAGAATTTAAAACTTGAAGTAATACCAATTTGCCATCAGAATGACGTAGTGTATAAATCCCATCCTGTTATAGAAGCTACGGTTTGGTCAGAGCTATTTTTATGCGACTACGTACAGTAGGCGAGCTGTGTTTCAAGTCGCGTCTTAATATTGATTCTGATTCTATTACTGTTATTACTACTGGATTGGACATAATATCTTATATAACAAAGATAGTGCCAAAGTGTTGTCGAATTGCTATAAAGGCTCTAGAACAGAATGGTTTTATAAAAAGAATATTCCTAAAAGTTTGTAATTACTGAGGGATTTCAAAAATCGAATACCACACACTTGGACACTGTTTTTGGGTACGAACTATTCCACATCCACTTAACTTAAGAGTTTCTTTTCTGTTGAGGGAACGTAATTTCCTTAACCTTATCCTATCTCAATATCATAGTGCTGTAAAAGACCTGCAATTCCTGATTGAGAAAACTTTGCTTTTCGGATTCGGTTGTTTTCGGGATGGATGATATAGTTGTACGCTGTCCTAAAATCGGCTTTTTCCAAAATGCTTTGGTCAAAAATGGCATTCATCAAATCGCATTCGTGAAATACAGCTTGGCTCAGGTCGGCTTCCGAAAAATCCACTTCTTGCAGTGTGCAATTTTTGAAAACAGTATGCTTCAGCTTTAGCTGATAAAAAGAGGAGAGATTCAGAATGCAGTGATGAAAAGATAGGGTGAGCAGAAATGGGTTGCAATTGTCAAAATGTAATCCGAGCATCTTGCAATCATTGAATTCCGCTTCTCTAAATGCTGTCTGATGCAGTTTTGCCGTACTCAAATTACAAGTATCAAATTGGCAATGATCAAAAATATATTTTGATAAGTCCACATTGGCAAAATTGCAATTCAAGAATTTACAATGTTCGTATTCTCCAAGTGCAAATGCTTGTTCGGTAAAATCTTGATGCTCAAATGTAAGGTCTTCAAAATAAGCTTGCTCCATTTTGCTCTTTAAATATGCTGCAATTTACGAAGACTATTTTACAGCGGAGATTATTCAGCACAAAAAAAGAGGCTCAAATTCTGAGCCTCTTTTTTGAGTACTATATTTTGCTTATACCGGTTTCGGTGTTAATGCTGTCAGCATTTTCGGGTGCTGTATTCGTTGCCAATATTTCAGCATCAATGGCATCATCGCCAAAAGGACGTTTGCCTATCAAGCGTTCTAAATCGTCTTTGAAGAGTACCTCTTTTTTTAGCAATTCTTCGGCAATAATCTTTACCTCTTCGCGCTTAGATTCAAGCAGTGCTTTTGCTCTTTGGAAGGCTCTGTCCGAAAGTTTTTTCACCTCTTGGTCAATTAAATTTCCAGTCTCTTCGCTATAAGGTTTTTGAAATCCACCTTCGTTTTGTGGGTCATAAAAAGACACATTACCTATCTTGTCGTTCATACCATAAATACTCACCATAGCATAAGCCGTGCGTGTTACCTGTTGCAGGTCGCTTAATGCACCTGTAGATACTTTTCCGAAGAATATTTCTTCACTGGCTCTTCCGCCCAAAGTCATACACATATCATCTTCCAATTCTTCGGTAAGGGTCAAGTATTTTTCTTTAGGTAAGTATTGCGCAAATCCTAAAGCGGCTGTACCTCTTGGCACGATAGTAACTTTTACCAAGGGGTGTGCATACTCTAAATACCAACCCGATACAGCATGTCCTGCCTCGTGATAGGCGATTACCTTTTTCTCTTCAGGAGAGATGATTTTGTTTTTCTTTTCAAGTCCGCCAATAATACGGTCAATAGCATCATTAAAGTCTTGCATATCTACCGCACTTTTGCCATTTCTGGCAGCTATCAATGCAGCTTCGTTGCATACATTGGCAATATCTGCACCAGCAAATCCGGGTGTTTGTTGGGCTAATTTTTTAGCGTCGAGCGCGGTTGATTTCTTGATAGGGGCAAGATGTACTTCAAAGATTTGCTCACGTCCTTTGGCGTCTGGCAAATCAATGGAAATTTGACGATCAAAACGACCTGGGCGAAGCAGTGCTGCATCTAGTACATCGGGGCGATTGGTTGCTGCCAATACGATGATACCTGTTTCGCCGCTAAATCCATCCATCTCTACCAACATTTGATTGAGCGTATTTTCACGTTCGTCGTTGCTCATCATCATGTTTTTGCCACGGGCGCGCCCTATGGCATCAATTTCATCAATGAAGACAATGCAAGGAGCTTTTTCTCGCGCTGTTTTGAATAAATCACGAACACGGCTAGCACCAACACCTACAAACATTTCCACAAAGTCAGAACCCGACATAGAGAAGAAAGGAACTTGCGCTTCTCCCGCTACGGCTTTTGCCAAAAGCGTTTTACCCGTACCGGGGGGGCCTACCAATAAAGCACCTTTGGGTATTTTGCCACCAAGTGCAGTATATTTTTTAGGATTCTTGAGGAAATCTACGATTTCCATAATCTCTACTTTTGCCTCGTCTAATCCCGCCACATCGTTGAAGGTGATATTGACTTTTGTGCCTTTTTCAAATAATTGTGCCTTAGACTTACCTATATTGAAGATACCACCACCGGCTCCACCGCTGCCCATGCCTCCGCCCATTTTGCGGACAATCATAAAGGTCATTCCGATTAAGATAAGTAGTGGGAGAAAGAAGTTGGTGAATTCGTGCATATAGCTGCCCCTGCTATTGTAGGTCACTGCTACATGAGTGAGGCTCGGATTGGCAGCATAGGCGGCTTCTAAGTCTTTATTGAATTGCTCTACCGACCCGATTCTGAAAGAATAGTTTTGTTCTTTCTTTTCTCCAATGCTGATGGATGGAGATGGGCTAGCGGTTTCTGTGTTTTTGAGTTGGGCTTCAGCTATTTCGTTGTTGACAATCGTTATTTTTTCAACAACTCCCTTGTTGAGGTAATTATTTTGAAAATCGTAAAAACTATGGGTTTCTATAGAGTTACCGATACTGTTGCCGAACATGACCATGCCTACCAACACCAATACGATGATGCCATAAACCCAATAAATGTTGAGTTTAGGGCCTTTTGGGGGGGTGTTTTTTCCGTCGGGTAAGTTTTTCTTCTTTGGATTATTTTCTTGCATATTGCTAGGGCTTTCTTGCCAAAATTATGATTATTGATTTGATATCGTTTGTTTAGCTCATTTCGTTGTGAACGGCATCAGCCCAAAGACCTTCGATATCGTAAAATTTGCGTTGTTCTCGGTCGAATATATGTACTACAATATTGACAAAGTCAAGCAGTGTCCAGTGCTGTCCATACTGTGTATGGTAGGCTTTCTCCTCACATCTTTCTTGTACTTCTTTTTCGATATTGGCAGCTATGGCGTGTATTTGAGTATGCGATTGTGCTTCGCAAATGATAAAGTAGTCTGCTACTGCTTCGTCTATTTTGCGCAAGTCCAAACTGATGATATGCTCACCCTTTTTGTCTTCAATGGCGGCAATAATCGTTTTGTATAGTTTGCTATTGGTATTTAGTCGAGGGCTACGTTTGGTAGCGGCTTTCGAATCGGTGGTTGCTTTGTCCAGCGTTTCAATTTTGATGTTGCTCAAGCGTTGAAATATTTATGTATGACATCGTATTATTTACGAATATTGCATTTTATTGTCCAAAATTAAAAAAAAATTGCCATTAAACCTTCGTGAGGTGTTGCAAGCACCTATTCTCCGATTTGACACATTAGACAGCACCAATAATCGTGCCGCGCAAATAATAGATGCCGATAAGGCACAAGCGGGGCTGACAATCGTTGCTCGGCAACAAAGCGCAGGGAGAGGGCAAAGGGGAAATTCTTGGATAGGCTTGCCCAATCAGGCTTTATTAATGAGCATTGTTTTGCAGCCTAAAATGGCTATTGAAGCCCAATTTAGTTTCTCAGCGGCTGTTGCAGTGTCTATTGTCGAGGTTTTGAAAAGTCTAGATAGAAGATTAGACCTTAGTATCAAATTTCCGAATGATATAATAATAAATGACAAAAAGGCAGCAGGAATACTGATTGAAAATAGCATTAGAGGCAATCAATGGACGCACGCTATTGTTGGCATAGGACTTAATGTGCTACAACACCATTTCGACCCTAATTTGCCCAATGCAAATTCATTATTTTTGGCTACACAAAAAGAGTGGGTGATAGAGGGTTTGCTATTGGCTATCCGCAAAAAAATAATTGAAAATACAATGAAGGAAGACCTAAAAACCTATATTCAACAGTACAATCAATTATTGTACAAAAGGACTCACAAACAAAGATTTGCAGAGGCTGGCGAACAATGGGAAGCGATTATTTGTAGAGTCAATGAAAACGGAATGATAGAATTGAAGCATAACGATGGCACGGTAAAGGCCTACCCACACGGTGTGCTGCAATGGATTTGGTAAACGAGTTCTTATTCAAAATCGTTGCGTCTGTTTGCTTTTTTCTCCGAGTTTAGTTTTTTGTTTTCCAATCGTTTTTCTATCAAGGCTTTTGGTATTTTGGTCACTTTTCGTTTTGTGGGTACTTTTATCGCTTTGTTCACCAAGGCTATTATCTTGCTAGTGGCTATTGCTTTATTTTCTAGCTGAGAGCGTGTTTCCGAGCATTTTACCAATAAAATCCCCTCTTTATTGATTTGTTTTGCCAGTCGGAGTCTTATCCGATCTTTCAGTTCTGCATCAAACAATGCTGATGCAGCAACAGCCCAGCGTACCTCCACCATTGTTTCCACTTTATTCACATTTTGCCCCCCTTTGCCGCCGCTGCGTGCTGTTTGGTAACAAAGCTCGGCACTAAAATCGATGATCATTTTTTAATTTTTACTGTTTACAAAGTTCGGGGAATTTGCTAGGGAAAAGCACCCATTAAATTTTATTTGAAACCTCCGTATTTATGGGTTAAGTTTGTTTAACAACCCCCCAAAATATAAGCCTATGAATACAATTAAAATCCCCTCAATCGCTTTATCATAAGGCCTTTTGGCAGCGCCGATGCTGCTTGCGACAACGCGATACCGAACACACTTTTTTCTTATTCATTTTATTTTTAAAGGCATAATATTGAAAACAGACATTTTGGATAAAATGTGTTGCCAATAAAAGCCAAACGCATAAACAAACCAACCCAATCGAGTTTTGGCTACAATGGTCAACCTAAGTTCAAGTTTGAAGTGCAACAACAAATATCGAAAGAAGCCAGCGTAATGACAGACGGCTACAAAGCTTATAGCAAACTATCAAGCATCGTAAAAAGGCACAAAGTGGTGATTGTAAAAGACAAAACAAAAGTAGATAAAGTATTTCCGTGGGTGCACAAAGCTATCAGCAACGCAAAACGCTTGTTGTTAGGCATTCACCACAGTGTAAAAGGAAGCTATCTTCAAAACTATCTTGATGAATATTGCTACAAGTTCAATAGACGATACTTTGGAGAAAAGCAGTTCGACCGGCTGCTCGTCGCTGCCGTATCGTCTACTTGGTACCATAATAGGTATAATTAAGGATAGTCATTTTATTTTATTGCTTTGTACGATAGACTGGGTAATAAAATAGGCAGGGCAAAGTTTTATAAACAGGAGTAGAACGCCAAAATACTTATTATGTTTTTTATTTATTTTGTAAAAAGCGGATAATCAAAAAACAGTACATAACAAATATCTAAAAACGAAAAAAATATTAGTAGTAATTATATTTTTTATAAATGTTTTGCAGGTAAAAGCGCAGGGTATTTTGGGTACAGATTATTGGTATAATTATGTCAGCAACGATTATACCTTCTATCTTTTCACTGGATTTTCTTTTGGCTCAGGTGGGGGATGTCCTAAAATCGCTTATGTAAAAAGTGCCTTGTCGAACGATACCATATATATAAAAGCTTTTTACGATATTCGAGGATATTGGGCTGCAATGGGTTGTGATAATTTTGATTCTGTTAAGTACAAGAACAATTTTAGTGGGGTTAATTTTTTTAATGTATCTACAAATGCAATTAAAAATATTATTGATGAGTTTCATACAGATACACTTTGGAATCTTTACGATACCACCTTTGTATTAGGCACTTCGGGTTTTATAGATGTAGCAACCAATAATGATGAATCATTCGCCGTTTACCCTAATCCTGCCACAAACTATATTGATTTACAACAAGTTAAAAATAAGGACTGGGCAGATTTGGATGTATTGAATGCGCTTGGGCAAGTAGTTATTCGCCAACGTGGCAGTGTACAAAAGCCAACACGGCTAGATATTAGCCAAATAGCCAATGGTTTTTATTTTATTGCTTTGTACGATAGACTGGGTAATAAAATAGGCAGGGCAAAGTTTTATAAACAGGAGTAGAACGCCAAAATACTTATTATGTTTTTTATTTCTTTTGTAAAAAGCGGATAATCAAAAAACAGTGTTGAAAATAGCCTGAGAGAAATGGTACAGTTGTGATTTGTCATAGCTGTGCCATTTTTTCTTTCTTATTTATTGATAATAGAATGACAAATCAGCAAAAAAAATATATCAAAAACCGACCGAAAGCCTTGCTGCTATTGAGAAATGTTTTTTTGAAAATGTGTATAAAATCTCAATTTTGTATTGTACTTTTGCTTCGTTTTCGTCTAAAAGGAACGTTAATTCTAATCTTATTTCAGGTGCTAGATAATATGATGCTATTGATTCAAAAAATTGCTAAGCGTGCTTTGACACTAATAGCAATACTATTCTTCAGTCATTTTGCGGCTGTTGCCGCCCCCGACGGGCAAGCCATTTTCAAAGCCAATTGCGCTAGTTGTCACAATCCGCTCAAAGATGCTACTGGTCCTGCTTTGCAAGGTGTAGATACGCGTGTGCCTAGCAAAGAATGGTTGTACAAATGGGTAAAAAACTCTTCTAGTGTTATTGCTAGCGGCGATAAATACGCAAATGACCTGTACAATAAGTGGGGCAAAACAGCAATGACTGCTTTCCCAAACTTGAGCAACGAAGAAATTGATGCTGTTGTTACTTATGTGAATAGTGTTAAGCCTGTAACAAAAGGACCTGAAGGAATTAGCGCATCTTCGGATTCAAAAGAAGATGGCGGCTGGTTGTATCCACTAATTACCTTGTCTTTGTTAGGTTTGGCTATTATTCTTTGGAGAGTGAACAAAAGTCTTCGCCGTGTAGCTGCTGCCAATATGGGTACAACTACTAAAAAAGAAATTCCTTTTTATCGTCATAAAGTATTGATTGCAATAGCTGCAATAATAGTGTTTATTGGTGCTGGATTTTTTATAGTCAATGGTGGTATCCAAATGGGTCGTCAGCAAAATTACAAACCTGAACAACCGATTTTCTACTCGCACAAAGTACACGCAGGCATCAACCAAATCAACTGTTTGTATTGTCACTCTGGTGCCGAAAAAAGTCGCCAAGCAATGGTACCTTCTGCTAACGTGTGTATGAATTGCCACAAAGGCATCAAAGAATATACTGGCGCAGCCGATCATCCATTGGTAACTGCCGAAGGCATAAAAGTAGATGGAACTGCTGAAATCCAAAAATTATACGATTACGCAGGTTGGGATCCTGAAAAAAAGGAATATAAGCGTGATGCTGCTGGCAACATTTTGGCCAAACCAATAGAATGGGTAAAAATCCATAATCTCCCCGACCACGTTTACTTCAATCACAGTCAGCACGTTGCTGTTGGTCAAATTCAGTGTCAACGTTGTCATGGTCCGATAGAAGAAATGGATGAGGTGTATCAATTTAGCCCTCTATCTATGGGTTGGTGCGTCAACTGTCACCGTCAAACAAACGTACAATTCGAAAGCAATAACTACTATAGCTTATACAAAAAATACCATGCTGAACTGAAAGAGGGTAAGCGTACTGGTGTTACTGTAGAAGATATAGGTGGGTTGGAGTGTCAAAAATGTCACTACTAAGCCCAGTTGTTTTTAGAAATAATAAAGAGTAAATAATAGTTCTAATAAAAATATTTGTTCAAAAAGCGAAAGTAAAATCACTTAACCGCTAATTTGTAAAAAATAGTATGAGTCAGAAAAAATACTGGAAAGGTCTTGAAGAACTTAATGAAACGCCCGCTCATCAGCAGGTTGTTGCCAACGAGTTTAAAGAAGATTTGCCTTTTGATATAAGTGGCGGCTTGCTGCAAGCAGAAACACCTCGCCGCGATTTCCTCAAATATTTGGGATTCAGCACAGCGGCTGCTATGGTAGCGGCAAGCTGCGAAATGCCTGTGCGTAAGGTAATCCCTTATGCCACCAAGCCCGAAGATATTCAGCCTGGCGTTGCCAATTATTACGCATCATCGTTTGTAGATGGAGGTGATTATTGTGCCGTAGTGGTAAAAACCCGTGAAGGTCGCCCTATCAAATTGGATGGTAATGCCAAATCGTCTATCACAGGTGGTGCTACATCAGCTAGGGTACAAGCGGCAGTATTGAATTTGTACGATACAAAACGCCTTCGCCAACCCGTATTGAACGGTAAAGAATCTACTTTCGAAAATATTGACAAGTTTGTAAAAGATGGCTTGACAAAAGCGAATGGCAAACAAGTATATTTGCTGACCTCTACCATTATCAGTCCTACTACCAAAGAGGTGATTGCTAAGTTTTTAGCAAAATACCCAACGGCTAAACACGTAACTTACGATTCTATCTCTTATTCAGGTATGTTGTTGGCCAATGCAGAAAGCTATGGCAAGCGTTCATTACCTTCTTATCATTTCGATAAAGCAAAAACAATTGTTAGCCTTGGTGCCGATTTCTTGGGTACTTGGATATCGCCAGTCGAATTTGCAAGACAATATAGTTCGGGTCGTCAGGTAAATGCGAAGAACCTTAATATGTCGCGTCACTACCAAGTAGAGCCAACCCATACTATATCGGGAGCTGCAGCAGATTATCGGGCTACTTGCCGTCCTTCAGAAATGGGGACTATTGCTTCAGCATTGTATAGCTTGCTAGCAAATGGAACAGTGCCCAATTTTGCAAATAAAAATTTGAACGAATTGTTGAGCAAAGCTGCAGCCGACCTTAAAAAAGGTAATGGTTTGGTGGTTTGCGGCAGCAATGACAAAAATATTCAAGTTGTAGTTAATGCCATCAATAGTGCCATAGGTGCAAATGGTACAACCATCAACTGGGCTGTAGAAAGTCATTACAAACAAGGCATTGATGCCGATATGGTGAACTTAGTTGCCGATATGAACGCAGATAAAGTGGGCGCTTTGTTGATGCACGACGTAAACCCTGTCTATGATTATTGCGAATCAGATAAATTCTTATCAGGTCTTTCGAAAGTAGCGCTTAGCGTGTCTTTTGCAGATAGAATGGACGAAACGGCACAAAAATCAACAATAGTTACTCCCGACAATCATTGGTTGGAGAGCTGGGGCGATGCAGAACCTAAAACGGGTTTCTACAGCTTTATGCAGCCATCCATTGCTCCTTTGTTCAAAACACGTGCTTTCCAAGATAGTTTATTGACTTGGGCAGGAGAATCTACCACGTATCAAAATATGTGGGCGAGCTATTGGACAGGTAAATTGGGCGGACAAGTTGCTTTTGACAAAGCCTTGCAAGAAGGTGTTTATGAGCCGAATGCAATGAATGTTGGTGGTGCAGCCTTTTCGGGCAATGTATCAGCAGCAATGAGCGCAATACAATCTGCTCCAAAAGCATCCGAAATTGAATTGGTACTTTATCCTACCATAGCCTTGGGTCGTGGTGGTGCTTGGAGTAACAATCCTTGGTTGCAAGAAATGCCTGATCCTATTACTAAGGCTACTTGGGACAACTACATTTGTATGTCTCCCAAAACTGCAAAAGAGAAATTTGATGCAGAACTGACCTCAATTACTGAAGTAGAGGCCAATAAAAAGCAAGCAAAAATCACTTGGAATAACAAAGAATTGCTTTTGCCAATAGTTGTAGTACCTGGTATGCACAATGATGTGGTTGCTGTAGCCTTTGGTTATGGTCGCGATAAGGGTGTAGGTCCTGCTGCTGCAACAGGCATTGATAAACACGGCAAATTGGTAGGGGGTAAAAACGCCTTCCCATTTGTACGCTTCAATGCTTCCAGTCAAACCTTTGACTACTCCAATACTGCAATCAAAATTGCTCCAGATAATTCGCATCACGAAGTAGCCATTACACAAACGCATCATAGCTACGAAGGTCGCCCCATTATCCACGAGTTTACCCTCGAAGAATTCAGTAAAGACCCAGAAGCTTTATTGAAAGATCGTTATGCAGAAATCGGACATTTCACCACTAAGCCTTGGGAGCATCACGATGCACCTGCAAAAGGTTATGATGCTGAAATGGACGAAAAATTCAGAAAAGAAGGAACACTATATCCTGACCATACCGAATCTCCAAGAGCAGAAGCGATTCATTGGGGTATGTCTATAGATTTGAATAGCTGTACCGGTTGTGCGGCTTGCGTGGTAGCTTGTCAGGCAGAAAATAACATTTCGGTAGTGGGTAAAACCCATGTATTGAAAGCGCAAGAAATGCACTGGATTCGTATTGACCGTTATTTCAGCGGTAATCCAAACGATCCAGATAGCGTACAAACCGTTTTTCAACCGATGATGTGTCAGCATTGCGACAACGCACCTTGCGAAAACGTTTGTCCGGTAAATGCAACCAGCCATAGTTCGGAAGGTTTGAACCAAATGACCTATAACCGTTGTATCGGAACTAAATATTGTGCGAACAACTGTCCCTACAAAGTGCGTCATTTCAATTGGATGGATTGGAACGGTGCAGATTGTTTTGATGACAACTTATACGAAGATGATCGTCGTGACGATATGAACGATGAATTGACCCGTATGGTGTTGAATCCTGACGTTACTGTTCGTAGCCGTGGTGTGATGGAAAAATGTTCTTTCTGTGTACAACGTTTACAAACAGGTAAATTAGATGCTAAAAAAGCAGGAGAGCCATTGAAAGACGGAGCTGTAAAAACAGCTTGTCAGCAAGCTTGCGCTACCAACAGTATCAAGTTTGGTAATGCCAACGACCCTGAAAGCGAAATCTATAAAATACGCCATAGCGAAGATAAAGAACGTATGTTCTATGTATTGGAGCAATTGCACGTGTTGCCTAACGTCAACTACTTATCCAAGATCAGAAATGCAGAAAAAGTAACTGCGGGCAGTAAAGAAGATTTGATGGTCAACAAGAGCAAGTTGATTGGATAATTTTTAGAAAAAGAACAAAAAATATTAGCACACATTGATAGCTGGTATTGAGCAATAAATACTACGATTAAAAAATAACGAAGCAATTATGCACTTAAAGTACGAATCCATAGTTCGCGAACCCTTGGTAGATGGGAATAAGACCTATCGCCAAGTAACCGAGGATATTGTAAGCCCAATTGAGAAAAAGCCGGGCAAAATGTGGTACATAGGATTTTTTATTTCTTTGATACTACTCGGTTTCGGAGCATTCTCCGTGTTTTGGGAGGTTTATTTCGGTATTGGTGTTTGGGGTATCAATCGCACTGTAGGTTGGGGTTGGGATATCACCAACTTCGTATGGTGGGTAGGTATTGGTCACGCTGGCACCTTGATTTCGGCTATCTTGCTCATCTTTCGCCAAGGATGGCGTACTGGTGTAAACCGTGCTGCTGAGGCGATGACGATTTTCGCAGTAATGTGCGCAGGTCAGTTCCCGATATTCCACATGGGTCGCGTTTGGGATGCTATGTATGTATTACCTTATCCGAATACACGTGGCCCACTTTGGCCCAACTTCAACTCGGCTCTCCTTTGGGACGTGTTTGCGATTTCAACTTATTTCACGGTTTCCTTATTGTTTTGGTATTCTGGTTTGGTACCCGATTTTGCTACCATCCGCGACCGTGCGAAAACAAAATTTCGCAAGCGTGCTTATGGTCTAGCTTCTTTTGGTTGGACGGGTACTGCCAAAAACTGGCAACGTTTCGAAGCCCTTTCCTTAGTATTGGCAGGTCTTTCTACACCACTCGTACTTTCGGTACATACCATCGTATCTTTTGACTTTGCCACCTCAGTGATTCCCGGATGGCATACCACTATCTTCCCACCCTACTTCGTTGCGGGTGCGATTTTCTCTGGCTTTGCTATGGTGCAAACCTTGTTGATTCTTGTTCGTAAAATTTTAAGTCTTGAAGACTACATTACATTAGGACACATTGAGGCGATGAATAAAGTAATCGTGTTGACAGGTTCTATCGTGGGTGTCGCTTATCTTACAGAGTTGTTTATGGCTTGGTACAGCCAAGTGGTGTATGAGCAAGATGCCTTTAACTGGCGTATTATTGGTCCTTATTGGTGGAGCTATTGGGCTATGATGACTTGTAACGTGGTTTCACCTCAATTGTTTTGGTTCAAGAAATTGCGTCGCAACATTCCTTTCACCTTCATCATGTCTATTGTGGTGAACATTGGTATGTGGTTCGAACGTTTCGTTATCATCGTTACCTCGTTGTACAGAGATTACCTGCCCGGAAGCTGGACATACTACAGTCCTACATGGCCTGAGGTTGGATTCTACTTAGGTACTTTTGGTTTGTTCTTTACTTGTTTCTTCTTGTTTGCTAAATATTTCCCAGTAGTAGCGGTTGCAGAGATTAAGTTTGTGTTGAAAACTTCGGGCGATAATTACAAGAAAGAGATGCTGAAAGAAGATGAAAAATCGCTTGAAGAATTTGTTCACGAGAACAGTCATCACTAATTGCATACAATAAAAAATAGAATTCAGTCAATACCATTTGACCTTTCAATTATATTACAATGGCTATAAAGAAATTTGCAGTTGCATGTTACCATACAGAAGAAACATTATTTTCTGCTGTAGATAAAGTGCGCCACAGTGGTTACAAACTACATGATGTTTATACTCCTTTCCCTATACACGGATTGGATACGGCGATGGGTTTGAAAGAAACAGATTTGCACATTGCGGGCTTTATCTTCGGGCTTACTGGCACGAGTACAGCAGTTGGTTTTATGTCGTGGATATTCACTTCCGATTGGCCTGTCAATTTTGGTGGTAAACCCAATTGGTCTTTACCTGCCTTTATTCCTATTACCTTCGAGTTGACTGTTTTGTTTGCCGCTGTGGGTATGGTTTTGACCTATTGCTACCTCAATCAAATCATGCCGGGTGTTAAAAAACACGTTTTCCACCCACGCCAAACAGACGATTACTTTGTAGTGGTTTTGGAATTGAACGAGCATAGCTCAGAACAAGAGGTTTTGGGATTTTTGAATGGCACAGGAGCCGTGGAAACGAACACGCAAATAGCTGAAGAAGGCTGGTGGTATGGTAAATGGGACGAGGAAGAGACTTACGAATTAGCACATTAATTTTTTTGAAAGCAATTTTCAAAACATCAATTGACAAAAATATTTTTTTAAACAATATTATGAATAAGACCCGAAGCATAGTAATAGCAAGCCTTTTGGCAGGTGTGGGTTTCATGTCTTGCAACAGTGGTAATATGCGTCGTAACCCAGGGAAAATATATGCTCCCGATATGACCTACTCCCGTGCATACGACGCTTACACCAGCAATCCAAATTTTGCAGACGGACAAACCAGCAGAGTGCCTATAAGCGGTGCTATTGCTCTTGGTCACGATTTGCCCGATCATTTGGTAGAAGGTGATACCAATGCCTATAAATCATTCACTACCAGTTATAGATTCAATGAAGCAGAATTGAAAGAGGGTGGTCGTTTGTACATGATTTATTGCGGTATTTGTCATGGTACTGCATTAGATGGCAATGGTCCATTGTATGCCAGCGGAAAATTTCCTGCAATGCCGGCAAATTTTAAAGATGCTAAGTATTTGGGCATGCCCATGGGTACTATGTATGCAGCTATTAAGTATGGTAAAAATTTGATGGGGTCTTATGCTGGTCAGTTGGATGTAAAACAACGTTGGCAAGTGATTGCGTACATCAAGAAGATGCAATCCGAAAATGGCGGTACTCCTTTTACCTTGGGCGCAACCAGTGGCGAAGCGGCTACACCCGTAGTAGCGGTTGCAGACTCTGCAGCTACAGTCAGAGAAGACAAACATAAATAGAGCTATTTAAGAGTAGAATTTTTAAAGAATATTATAAATAACAACAAATGAACGAACGTTTTGAAGTACCGGCTCGCTTGCGCAATACCAGTTTGGTATTGATTGCTGTTGGTGTTTTGGCACTAATAATTGCCTTCTTTACATTGATGGGCAACCAATCTACAGATACAGATCATACTCGTTTTTGGGCAGGCTTGCTCCACAATTCGGTGTATTTTGCTTTCTTGGCCATCATCAGTGTATTTATTCAAGCAGCATCATCGCTGGCACATGGAGGTTGGATAGTAGCTTATCGTAGAGTACCCGAGGCTATCGGTGCCAACGCTTGGCTTTTCGGGAGCATTGCCGCCTTGGTAGTTATCCTTACCATTGTCGTATTTAAAGACCACCACGGTCACAATCCTATCTACCACTGGGTACAGCCCGATGGCGATAAAATATTGGAAGGTAAAAGCCCTTTCTTGAACAAAGGAATGGTGATTGGTTTCACGATTGCTACCGTAGCTCTGTGGGGCTTTTTCGGTCGTAAGTTCAGAGCATTATCTATCGCTCAAGAAACTGCTCCTAAAAACAGCACCAAAGGATATTTCAAATTCATGATGTGGGCAGCTTTGTTCTTGGTGGTATTTGCTTTGACCATGATGAGTACTACTCCATGGATATGGATTATGAGTATTGATGCCCATTGGTATTCTACCTTGTTTAGCTGGTATGTTTTTGCAAGCTCATTGGTGGGCGGTATGTCTATGATTTTGCTTTGGGTAGTGTACCTCAAAAATAATGGAAACCTCAGCATTGTCAATAAAGAGCATATCCACGATTTAGGTAAGTTTATGTTTGCCATCTCAGTGTTCTGGACTTACCTGTGGTTTGCTCAATATATGTTGATATGGTATGCCAATATTCCTGAAGAAACCACCTATTTTGTTACTCGCCAGCATGGTCCTTACAGCATTTTGTTCTATGGCGGTTTCATCATCAACTTCTGTATGCCTTTATTGGTGTTGATGTCGCGCCCGAGCAAAAGAAATTATTTTACCGTTACCACAATGGCATTAATTATCATTTTTGGTCACTGGTTAGATTTTTATCAAATGATGATGCCGGGTCCTATTGGCGAACATTGGACTATTGGCTGGTACGAATTGGGACTCCTTGCTGGTTTTGTAGGCTTGTTGATATTTACCGTTTCTAAAACATTATCCAAAGCTTCCTTAATTGCGCATAATAACCCATTACTCAAAGAATCAGTCATTCATATCAGCTAAGAGATAGACTTAGCAAAATTTAGAAAAATACTTGTAAACATAAGTGATATAATAAGATGTCGATATTTATAACAGTAGCAATAGTTTTTCTGGTCTTAATGATCGTTTACCAGATAGCACAAGCCAGTGAGTATGCAGCCTCTTTGCGTACAACAGAAAAAGAACGCCAAAAAAAGACTAACCATTTAATGGCTATCTTATTGTCTGCCTTTTTCTTGTTAGGAATCTATGCCATTTGGTTTTGTCATAATGCTTTAAAAGGTCAATTATTACTTACTTCTGCATCCAAAGAAGGTGAGGCCTACGATTCGATGTTCTTGGTAACGATTATTGTTACAGGTATAGTGTTTTTTATCACCCACATTTTGTTGTTCTGGTTTGCTTACAAATACAAGGCTACCGACGACAAGAATAGCTCTTATTTCTTTGCCCACAACAATAAGTTGGAGTTGATATGGACTACCGTACCTGCCATTGTAATGGCTGTATTGGTGGCGATTGGTTTGCGCAACTGGATGAATGTGACCTCTGTAGCACCTGCCAAAGCTGATGTGGTAGAGATAGTGGGCAAACAATTCAATTGGTTGATTCGCTATCCGGGTAAAGACCATGTATTTGGCAAAAGAAATTACCGAAACATCAACGACGCCACCAACGTATTGGGTATAGACGAAAAAGACCCTGCCAGTGCCGATGATATCGTAGCGCAAAATGGTGAAATGCACATAGTCGTAGGTAAGCCTATTAAGCTGATTATCGGTGCTCGTGATGTCATCCATGACGTAGGTCTGCCTCATTTCCGTTTGAAAATGGATGCCGTACCCGGTATCACCACCACCATGTGGTTTACCCCTACTATCACTACTGCCAAGATGAAGGAAATGACCAAAAACCCCAACTTTGTGTACGAAATCTCTTGCGACCAAATGTGTGGTAAAGGTCACTACTCCATGAGAGGAACTATCATTGTAGAAACACAAGCCGAATATGATGCTTGGATGGCAACACAAACAGCTTACTTTGCTGCGCCTGCCAAAGCAGCACCAGCAGATTCTGCCAAAACAAGCCCTGCGCCTGCCGTAGCTGTAAAATAAAGATTAAGAAACACCTAAAGCAACATTTTGTCCTGATAAGAGGGCAACCTTACAAATAAGATTTTAAAAAAATGAGCAACGAAGCAATAGTACACGAAGCACACGCCGCACATGCACACGAGCATCACGAGCAGCATTTTTTCTCAAAATACATCTTCAGTCAAGATCACAAAATCATTGCCAAGCAATTCTTGGTAACAGGCATTATTTGGGCAATCATTGGTGCCTTGATGTCCGTTTTCTTTCGCTTACAATTAGGCTTCCCCGACAAGACGTTTCCGATTATGGAAAAATTCTTGGGCGAGTGGGCTAAAGGCGGAAAACTTAATCCCGAATTTTACTACGCCTTGGTGACCATGCATGGTACCATCTTGGTATTCTTTGTGTTGACTGCCGGTTTGAGCGGAACTTTTGCCAACCTACTCATTCCACTACAAATTGGAGCACGCGATATGGCTTCTCCATTTATGAACATGTTGTCTTATTGGTTCTTCTTTGTTGCCGGCGTTATCATGTTTGTTTCCTTGTTTATACAAACAGGTCCTGCATCGGGTGGTTGGACAACCTACCCACCCTTGAGTGCACTTAAAGAAGCCTCTATGGGTTCGGGATTAGGTATGGACTTGTGGTTGGTGAGTATGGCACTCTTCGTAGTTTCTTCCCTTTTGGGCGGTCTCAACTATGTGTCCACCATCCTCAATATGCGTACCAAAGGTATGACCATGACCCGTATGCCATTGACCATTTGGGCTTTGTTCTTCACCGCAGTATTGGGTATCCTTTCCTTCCCGGTATTATTCTCAGGTTTCGTATTGTTGATATTCGATCGCAGCTTCGGTACCTCTTTCTACCTTTCCGAAATCTTCATTGGCGGAAAAGCAATGCCCAACGTAGGTGGTTCTGCCATCCTCTATCAGCATCTATTCTGGTTCTTGGGTCACCCCGAGGTATATATCATCATGCTACCCGGTATGGGTATGGCTTCGGAGATACTCTCTACCAATAGCCGTAAGCCTATCTTTGGATACTTTGCCATGATTATCTCCTTGGTGGGTATCACCGTACTAGCATTCTTGGTATGGGCGCATCACATGTTCGTAACCGGGATGAGTCCTTTCTTAGGTTCTATATTCGTACTCCTTACCCTATTGATTGCCGTACCATCTGCCGTAAAAGTATTTAACTGGCTCACGACCATCTGGCGCGGTAATATCCGTTTTACCCCCGCCATGATGTTTGCACTCGGATTCGTATCCCTCTTCATTTCAGGTGGTCTTACCGGTATCTTCTTGGGCAACTCTGCTTTGGATATTCACTTGCACGATACCTATTTCGTAGTAGCGCATTTCCATATCGTAATGGGTGTATCTGCCTTCTTCGGGATGTTTGCTGGTATCTACCATTGGTATCCCAAAATGTTTGGTCGCTTTATGAATAAGCCATTGGCATACATTCACTTCTTTATCACCTTTGTCGGTGCCTACCTCATCTTCTGGCCCATGCACTACGAAGGTATAGCGGGTATGCCCCGTCGTTATTACGATTACAGTGCTTGGGAATCCTTCAAGAATTTCGGCACCCTCAACTCTTTCATCAGCGTAGTGGTGATTATCGTATTCTTCGGTCAATTGATATTTGTGTATAACTTTTTCGCCAGCATCTGGAAAGGACGCAAAGTAACCACACTAAATCCTTGGGGTTCTACTACCTTGGAGTGGACTACACCGATTCGTCCAGGACATGGCAACTGGGAAGGCGATATCCCCGAAGTACATCGTTGGAGCTATGACTATCGCGACGATGGTAATGGCAACGACTTTATCCCGCAAACTACGCCTTTGCGTCCGGGAGAAGAAGCCCATTAATCTGTTCTAAAAAACATTAGACCTCTAACCTAAATAAAAGATAAGTACCTTTGACTTCCTGTATGAGATATA
>JASGCQ010000088.1 GCA_030054025.1 Phycisphaerales bacterium
TAATTCCTAATGACCGTCATTGGGAGTTAAGGCTCTAATGAACTTTTTGGGATAAGTGCTATGATTATTTGCAAAGGTTAGCTCGACAGTATGATCTAGAAACTCTGATAACATTAAAGCGTCGTTGGAATGCATCGAGTTTTTAAAAGTCTGTACTACTTCATTTATACCCTGAACTTCATTGAAGCGGGTAAAGATAAAAAATAGCGGACTGAATAATAGAAAAAATATCATTAAATCGTACTCTTGACATCTCAGGTAGATAGCGTCTAAATTTATGCCACAAATTCGCCTCCTAAAAAATCAAGATCAATATGTGATTGGTATCTATTTCTTTAACAAACCCCCTTATATAAATTTACGAACTCGTGGTTGTAATATAACCACGAGTTCGTAAATGATTAGATAAAGTGCCTCCCTTTTTGCTTGAGGCAACTATTCGATAACTAATTTTTTGGTATGCGAATGTTCGCTATTAATTATACTTATAAGATAGATTCCTGAAGAAGGGAATATACTTCTTTGAATATCTTCTTGAATAAACGTATTACTTGGATAAACTTTTGACTGAGCGAAGATAGTTTTTCCGGTTACATCTCTAATCACTAAATTGGTTGCTGGTTGGTTTCCTGTAGTAAAGTAAAGTTTCGTGTCTCCATTTGATGGATTCGGAAATATTTTAACTTCTGATGCGTTTTGGGCTACTTCTTTAATCTCGGTAGTCCAAGGAGAAAGGGTGAAATTATCAAAGTACAAATTATTACCACCCGTAGAAGGCCAATAACGGAATCTGAAGAATGTTTTATCGCTCCTGAGGCTAGCAGGTACAGTAATGGTTTGTGCTTTCCATTGGCTGGCAGTAGTAGGAGCAAATTCGGTATTGAGAATGCCATTGTTGATAATGTCTGCATAAGATAGTACTCCTATTCTTGTCCAAGAGTCACCGCAAGTATTGCTGGCAAATATTTGTAAAGAGTCCTTATAGACAGTCTTTCCAGTAGCGCAGCCGGCAGTGTAGAAGTTAAGATTTATATTGCCGGTAGCACCCGAAATCGTATTGCAATTGAAGGCAGGAGTGAAAATGTCATCATAATCGCCATCAGGATTACCTGATAAACTCTCGGGTGAAGTTCTGGCATCAAAAGAACGATAACGAACACAGCCTGAACCATTAGGGTATCCATTGCTTGAGTTGTACTCCCACTTGAAATTATTATTGTAATAATTGAACATTGGCCAATCACCAAAATCACTCAAAGCAGTAAAATATTGATTATAGCCTCCGCTATAAGGAGTCGTTGATGCCACATAAATTGCTTGCCTATTAATGGTTTTTGAGCCAGAATTATTTCCAGTAGCCGTTAGGGTAATTGTTGCCCAACCAGCATCTTTGAAGCTATTGCTCACATTACCCACAATCAATGAGGAAGTAGCACTTGCAGGGGTATTGCTAAAAGACCAAGCTACGTTGGTAACTGTGTCATTCCAACTCCTATTTTGAAACTGGAAGATTGTACTAGAGTTTTGACACAAGAAGAATGTCCTTTCTGTTGTTTTTCCACCCCAATTAAATATACCTCTCTCTACAGAAAAGTCTGGAATGGGTTGTAAATCTGGTCTGTTTTGTAAGGCACCCGTTGTAGTTAAGTTAGTAGATGAAATCAAATTGCTTCTGCCTGCCGTAGTACTTGTTAATGCCGCACGCATACGACTTGCTTGACCCAGTGTAAACATTTTGCTGCAAAAGGCATACTCCATAATATTTTGGGTATTATTCGTGTCGGGATAATTAATGGAGCCTTTTACATAACCTCTAGAGCAGGTGGTATCGTACAAAGCGGCAGTACCGCAAGAGGCATGACCTTTAGTAGGAGGGGTGTCATCTACTAAATCATCTCCACAAGCTACTTCAGGATCATTGGTGTTGCCCCAAGTATGTTGCAAATTGAGTACATGCCCCAATTCGTGAGGAATAGTCTTGTCGGTACCCATATAGCTGGCAAGACTAATTATTCCATCGTAATAAGGCAATGCTGCACCAGCAGCAGGATAATAAGCATAAGCGGCCGCACCTGAATGTTTTGCATCAAATTTGTTGATAAACCAGATGTTGATATATTTATTATTGGGCCAACCATCCATTTTGGCATTATCTCCACCATTTACCGAAAGGTATGATTGGCGTCTTGTAATACCTTTAGTAGGATTGCCTGAAGGGTCAATGGTTGCCAAATGAAGGCGGATTTGAGGATTGCCTATGTAGCGTTTAAAGGGGGCAATTACGTTTATTGTATCCGCATTTTCTTTGTTGAAGACAACATCCCAATATTTTACGGCATTAAAAATATCATCATCACTTATGTATTCTGCGCCATAATCGTGTATAATATGGACAACAATAGGCACATCATAAGTTGTAGCTGTAGTCTTACCCAAAATAGTACCCGAAGTTTTCTCTTTTTCGATAGCTTCTTGAATGGCAAGACTAAGATTTGCCTCGGTTACATTTATTTCAGGATAATTTTTTTTCAATTGATTGAAAACTTGATCGGCACCGCATTTCAGTTGAGCATTGGCTTGTACTGTCAGCACCAAAGAGGATGCTATTAAGCAAATTAATTTTTTCATTAGGTTTGTTTTCTAAAAATGTGAGGTCGAAGTTATTCCAAATAAACGAAAAAAAACGCTTTATTATATTCGATATGGCTAAAACGGCAACATATTAATCGTTTAATCATTTAGTGGTATAAAAAACGCTACGCTGCATATAGACAAGCCTTTTAATAACAGGGAAGGATTGCAAAATAAATTGTTTTTTAAACTTATGAGAGGCAAGACTTATTGTGTTTCATTTTGGGTAAACCTTGCAGAAGCTTCAGGTTGTGGGCATAATAAAATAGGTATAACTAGCCGCCCCTTAAAAACCATCTAAATATTTGTTAATCAATTTATTGGGGCATTATTTTTGCTGTAATAATTGCAAGAAGCGGAACAAAATAGTTTAAAACCTTGCAAATTATTTTCAATGATACCCCACAAAAAGAATAAGGCTCCAATGTTCCTTGTTTGCCTTTGGCTTGCTTATTGGTTACAAAGGTGTAGAGTTCGCCCTTTGATAAACTGAGGTCGTCTATACTTAAACAGGCACCAATATTTTGTGGAAAAAGCGGATAATCTTCGCAGTGATTTAGCTTTAAAACCATTGCTATAATTTTTGTAATGACGATTGAATTTACCAGCTGGCACATTATAAAAATTAGCTACCTTACTTATTGTATCAACCCTTGTATCTGCCTCTACCTTTTAAAAAATCCGATAGCTCTTTTGTCCATTACGCCTCAATTTGGTATCTTTGGACTCGACGAAGATGATGATTGTTCATAAGTACAACAAAGGTCTGATTCTTAGTCGATATTAAGAAGGAGTACCCCTTCTTAATATTGACTAACCTTATTGCATTTCAAACTTGAACTTAGGATACAAAACATAGAATAACATGCGTAAAAAAATTGTTGCCGGTAACTGGAAGATGAATTTAACCATTGGCGAAGGGAATGCTCTTGTAGCCGATATACTTCAAAAGTTGCCTCAGCTCAACGAGCAGAATCAAGTAGTATTTGCTGCACCTTATCTTCATTTGCACAGTGTGGTTCGTGATACTCAAGCCTCTCCTTTTGTTTCGGTTGCTGCACAAAATTGTCATCACGAAAAATCAGGAGCTTATACGGGCGAGATTTCGGCATTTATGCTGCAAGATGCTGGGGTAAAATATGTATTGATTGGACACTCTGAACGTAGAGCTTATAATCAGGAAGATAATGCACTGTTGGTAAAAAAAATTGATGCCGCTTTGTGCAATAATTTACAGGTAATTTTTTGTTGCGGTGAACCGCTCGAAATACGCGATTCGGGTACTCAAAATGCTTATGTAGAACAACAAATCAAGGAAAGCCTTTTTCACTTAGATGCAGCCGCTATGGTGCGTATTACCGTAGCTTATGAACCTATATGGGCTATCGGCACTGGCAGAACGGCTACTGCCGAGCAAGCTCAAGATATGCACCAGCATATCCGCCAGGTATTGGCGCAGCAATATGGCGCAACGATTGCCAACGGAACCAGTATTTTGTACGGTGGCAGTTGCAAAGCATCCAATGCGGTAGAACTATTTGCAGGAGCGGATGTAGATGGCGGATTGATTGGTGGAGCCGCATTGATAGCCTCCGATTTTTTAGGCATTATTGACGCTATGATTGCGTCTAAATAAAATTTCTAAAAAAGAAATTTGGTAGAAATAAATTACTGATTATCTTTGCACTCCCAAACAGGAAATGGCGCGTTGGTCAATCGGCTAAGACGCCTCCCTTTCACGGAGGAATGACGGGTTCGACTCCCGTACGTGCTACTCTGAAAGCCGCCACAGTGGCGGCTTTCAAAATTTAAAATCACAAGTCGGACAAGAAAGGCGCTTTTTTGGTCAAAAAATGAATTGAAATTTGGGATACCAAATGAAAGGGTAACAAGCTCTGCTGAGGAGCAACTTGTGAGCAAATAATTTGGTGCATAAACGATAGAAGGGCGAGGATTTTCCTCTCCCTTTTTACTTTCTATCGGTATGCCACAATCGCAAGAAAACCCTTCAATGCTTCTGGTTTTGTTTTTAAATGAATCAAGAATTTTTATTTCGGATTACTTTTTAGTTACGCGGATATCAATACGTCTGTTTTGAGCTTTACATTCTTTGGTATCGTTTGCAGCACAAATAGGGTATTGAGGGCCGTAGCCTTCTGCTTCAATTCTTTTAGCGGTAACACCATTTGCAACAATTGCTGATTTTGCCGCTTCGGCACGTGCTTGTGATAGTTTTACATTAGCAACAGAATCGCCTGAATTGTCAGTATATCCGCCCAATTTGATAGTAATATTGGGATATGCTTTTAAAATGACAGCAATATTTTTTACTTGTTCTTCAGAACTTGCTTTCAATTTTGCGCTTCCTGATTCGAAAAACAATCTGTCCATAGTAAACCAAGTTGTTTTGTCCACTATTTTAGTATTGTCATTGATAAAGTTCAACAATTTCTTTTCCGAAGAATTTTCATTTGATTCGATTTTAGTGCCATCGCCTAATACCAAGACATTGGCAGCTCCTCTTTCGTAAACAAAATCACCATCAGTATTTACCATTCCATTAGCAGTACTTATTGCAGCAGTATTTTCTGTTGTAGTAGCAGTACTATCGCCGCAACAAGCTCCCTTGCCACTACAGTTCATTTTGGCATGATCCATCAAGTTGTCACACTCTGCACCAGTACAGCCCGCCGCTACGCAAGCATCCATCATCATGCCCAATTTCGCTTTTCTGTGTTCTTGAATATTGTCATGAAATAATCCGCTCAAAGTCGGAGCAATTACCAATGAAACGATAGACATCAATTTAATCAAAATGTTCATCGAAGGGCCTGAAGTGTCTTTAAAAGGATCGCCTACAGTATCACCCGTTACAGACGCTTTGTGAGGCTCAGATTTTTTGTAATAAGTCTGACCATTAATGTCCACACCTTTTTCAAACGATTTCTTCGCATTGTCCCAAGCGCCACCTGCATTGTTTTGGAACATACCCATCAATACGCCACTTACTGTAGCTCCTGCCAAGAAACCACCCAATACTTCGGGACCTAACAAGAAACCTATGATTAGGGGAGAAACAATAGCAATAGCACCAGGCAACATCATTTTTTTGATAGAAGCTTCTGTAGAGATAGCCACACATTTGTCGTATTGTGGTTTGCCTGTACCTTCCATAATGCCAGGAATTTCGCGAAACTGACGACGAACTTCTTCTACCATTGCCATGGCTGCTTGTCCTACCGCACGAATCGCTAATGAAGAGAAAATGAAAGGAATCATAGCACCGACGAATAAACCGGCTAATACATCAGCTCTGTAAATATCAATACCATCAATCCCTGCAATACCCACAAACGCTGCAAATAAAGCCAACGCTGTCAATGCTGCAGAAGCAATCGCAAAACCTTTGCCTGTTGCTGCGGTAGTATTACCTACGGCATCCAAAATATCTGTTTTTTCACGAACCCCTTCGGGTAATTCACTCATTTCTGCAATACCACCTGCATTATCGGCAATCGGTCCGAAAGCATCAATAGCTAATTGCATCGCAGTTGTTGCCATCATGCCTGCTGCGGCAATTGCCACACCATAAAGACCTGCAAAATGATAAGAACCGAAAATGCCTGCAGCCAATACAATCATGGGTAGGAATGTAGATTCCATACCGATAGCCAAACCGCCGATAATATTCGTAGCATGACCCGTAGCGCTTTGTTTTACAATGCTCAGTACAGGGCGTTTGCCCATTGCTGTATAATACTCGGTAATGATACTCATCAAAGTACCCACTACTAAACCTACCAAAATAGAGTAGAATACATCCATACTCGTAAATTCGAAACCTCTCAAGGTCATTGTTTCGGGTAAGATATTTTTGCTCAAGAAGAAACAAGCTATCGCAGTTAACACGATAGAACCATAGTTGCCCATGTTCAAGGCATTTTGAACTTTTGCCGTACTCAATCCTGCATTTTCAGAAATACGAACAAAGAAAGTACCAATGATAGAAAGGATAATACCCACACCTGCTATCAACATGGGTAATAAGATTGGAGCTAATCCGCCAAAAGCATCTCCACCACTCACTGTTTCACGACCCAACACCATTGTTGCCAATACAGTAGCCACATAAGAACCAAACAAATCGGCACCCATACCAGCTACGTCACCTACGTTGTCGCCTACGTTATCTGCAATAGTTGCAGGATTACGAGGGTCATCTTCAGGAATACCTGCTTCTACTTTGCCCACAAGGTCGGCACCTACGTCGGCAGCTTTGGTATAAATACCGCCACCTACACGGGCAAACAAGGCGATAGATTCTGCACCTAATGAAAAACCTGTAAGCACTTCAATGGCACGTTTCATTTCTTCGCTATCTACAGCAGCATCCGGTGCAAAGTACATTTTGAGTACAATAAACAAACTGCCCAAGCCAAGCACTGCTAAGCCGGCAACGCCCATACCCATTACAGAACCTCCTGTGAAAGATACTTTTAAGGCTTTTGCCAAAGAGGTCTTTGCAGCTTCTGCTGTTCTAACATTGGCTTTAGTAGCGATGCGCATGCCTAAAAAACCCGCTAAGGCACTAAAGAAAGCACCTACCACAAAGGCTAAAGCAATCGTCCAGTGGCTGTTTTTGTCGCTAAAACCCATAAAACCCAGCAATAAGGCTGCGATAATTACAAAGTAACTCATTACTTTATATTCGGCTTTCAAAAATGCCATAGCACCATCGGCTATGTATCCTGCAATTTCTTTCATTCGAGCATTGCCCGCATCTTGTTTGCTTACCCAAGCACTTTGAATAAAAGTGTACAGTAGCGCAATGATACCGAATACGGGTACTAGGTAAAATAAGTTACTCATAATCTGATTTAAGTGTTAAAAACAATATTTTTTAAGGTGTGCAAAAGTAGGCGGTTTGGAATGAAAAAACAAGAGAAAATGCAATTATTATCCTTTCTATGAGGAAGCAAAAATGCTAATTTGATATACAAGTGGTGGAAACTAAGTGTGGCAACTCCTATTTAGTTGCTTCTGTTGTCGTATTATCTGCTGCTTCAGTTTTTGGCTCTGGTTTTGGCTCTGGTTTTGGCTTACTCCTAAAATAATAGTTGACCCCCAGATTTAAAGAGGCCCAGTGAACATCAACTCCTGATATTGTTTTGGCGATATTGCGATTGCCTGATCCGTTGCTCGGCTGATAATTGGTATATTGTAAATTCCAATTGCCATAACTAAGTTCTATACCAATTTTTGAATGGACTAGGTAGAGAATTCCCGGTCTTACAAATACATAAATGCTATTGCCAAAGCTACCTTTATAGCTGTCATTGATTAGTTTAGTACCAACACCGTTGATTTGCTCTCCTTGTAGATTGCGCGTATGATTGCCGACACTCACGTTAGCATCAACAAAGGCAAATAGTCGTTTGTATATTTTTTTGTGATAACGTGCAAAACTAGAAATACCCCAAAATAAATTTGATTCTTTGATTTTTGAAGAGTTCAGACTGTGTAAGCTATTCGCAGAACTGTCTAGCACAGACGAGAAATAATTGAAACGAAAGCCTATAGATAAAGATCGATTTTGAAAAAATCCGATACCCGCATTGATTGATAATTGATTCTTTGATTTTTCAATTTGTAAATTTGTATCTGATGTTTTCGTTGGCTGTTGGTAAAAGCCTCCATTTGCCCCCACAAACTTTGTCTCTTTATCAAGCGTTTGCGCTAAGGCTTGAATACTCGTGAGTATAAATCCGATTATGAATATGATTATACAAGTTTTACTTTTCAAAATTGAGAAATGATATATTTAGCCTTAAAAATTGTATGTTGATTAATTCAACCTTAAAGTGCAATAGTTTGTAAAAATAGATTAATTGGCGAAAGGAAGTGTAATTTTTTCTAGGATTGTTGTTTAGTTTGGTTTCTAAGTGATTGTTGTCTGAGATGATTCGAAATTTGGACATTTGCTACCTTTAAAGCATGGCTATTGCTACAAAGTTGATAGGGGTTTGAAAACAGGGGGGGCTTTTTCTTTTGGGTACTTTTTGGTTGGAATATTAGGTTTTGTTCGCTTTCTTTTCTGTTTATATTTTTCTATGATGGCTACTTTTGTTTCTATCAATGTTGTTTGTTTAGTTGCAGCAAAATGGAGGAAAGGGCGCTCCAATAGCCATCCTTAATTGTGAAATTTATCTTGGGTAATAGTAATACAAAATTCGCATTTTGTATTGCCTAATCATTGACCCTTAAATTTTTAAGCCCTCATTTGGATTTGTATAAATAATTGAATAGTCTCGCATATTTACGAGTTGGCAGAAATTGCTACCAAACAGACTCACTTAACTTCGGCATCAAAAGGCATATAAGAATAGCCCTACTATTAGCGACAGAAGTATAAACGACGTAAGGATTACCCGTTGTGCATTTAGGCGAGTACAATTTTTAAGTTGTTTAAATTTCTTGGTTGTGAGCGCCGTTATTTTACTAAGGATTCTTGTTTTAAAACCTTCAAAAGT
>JASGCQ010000089.1 GCA_030054025.1 Phycisphaerales bacterium
ATTCCTAATGACCGTCATTGGGAGTTAAGGCTCTAATGAACTTTTTGGGTTAAAACAAAAAAATCATTTTTTCTTGATTTAGCCAAAGTTGTACCTTGCTGTGCATATTGATTAATTATGAATCACAATTCGAGGTATAAAAATTCTCTCAAATCTTTTTTATTCGGAGCGGCATTGGTAGCTGGAATCTCAATATTTATCCAAGCCAAGACAGCAGATTCCTATTTCGAATTATCGAAAAACATGGAAGTCTTTGCCAATATCTTTAAAGAACTCAACACCTATTACGTAGATCCTATAGAACCTGGTAAACTCACCAAGGTGGGTATTGATGCTATGCTCAATGAGCTAGACCCTTATACCAACTATATTACCGAATCGGATATAGAAGACTACGAATTTATGACAACCGGCAAATATGGGGGTATTGGTGCTTCGTTCAGAAAAAAGGAAAAAGAAATCTACATAGGAGATATGTATGAAAATAGTCCTGCACAAAAAGCAGGATTAAACTCCGGAGACAAATTGATTACTATAGATGGAAAATCTGTTTATGATAAAAGTATTGAAGATATCAGTCTCTTAATAAAAGGAAGTGCTGGTACAAAAATTATTATGAAAGTAAAAGACGCTTTTACCGACATTGAATCAGAAAAGACCGTTATCCGTGGCGAAATAGAAGTTTCCAGCGTACCCTATGCAGGTATGCTAGGGGCAAATAATGATATTGCTTTTGTACGATTGAATCAATTTACGCAAGCATGTAGCAAGATGGTGCGCAATGCTTTGGATAGCTTGAAAAAAGCGAATCCCAAAATGAGTGCAGTAGTATTAGATCTCAGAGCTAACCCGGGAGGGTTACTCGATGAGGCGGTAGAGGTGTGCAATATTTTTATTGATAAAGATCAACTTGTGGTGAGTACTAAAGGAAAAGATAGAGAGTGGGACAAAAATTTCAATACCGAATCTGTTCCTTGGGATACCAAAATACCTCTTGCTGTATTGGTGAATGGCAACTCGGCATCGGCATCTGAGATTGTGGCAGGCACTATCCAAGACCTCGACAGAGGGATTGTTTTAGGTGCTAAATCTTATGGAAAAGGGTTGGTGCAAACCACACGCCCAGTAGGTTTCAATGCTCGATTAAAATTGACCACGGCAAAATACTACACGCCCAGTGGCAGGTGCATACAAGCCATTGATTATACCCATCGCGATGCAAATGGAGCTGCAGATAAATTTGCAGACTCCCTAATTGCTACCTATAAAACCAAAAATGGGAGACTAGTAAAAAGTGGTGGTGGTGTAACGCCCGATGTGAATACCGATGACGATAAGCTGAGCCCACTTTCGTCAACACTATATTCTAAAAATTATTTTTTCGATTATGCTACACTATACCTCAAAAAACACAAAACTGTAGCTCCGGCACAATCCTTTTCGTTGAGCACCGAAGAGTTTGCAGAATTCACCAATTGGTTATCTTCCAAAGATTATGCTTATAAAACCAAAACAGAAATTCTGCTAGACTCTTTAAATGTAGCGGCAAAAGAAGACAAGCTGCTCGATGCCAGCAAAACAGAGATTGCTGCATTAAAAACCAAAATAATGCACGATAAAAAACAAGACCTTTTAAAAAATAAAGATGAGGTAAAACGAGTGTTGGAAAATGAAATAGCTGCACGTTATTATTTCCAAAAGGGCAGAATCATACAATCTTTGAGAGAGGATATTACCTTAAAAAAAGCACTAGAAATCATTACAAAGCCCGAACAGGTTCAAGCATTACTACTGCCTAAAAAATAATTAAAACCAATAGCTTCGGCTGTTTTACGCAGCAAGCCGTTTTCAATGCACTACACAATTAATTTTCCTGCGGGGCAAACCGACTACTATTTAAATTCAAGCTACTCGCAATTGTTGCAAGTAGCACCTATCGCACATTCTATCATCATCATAGACGAAAATATTAATCGTTTTTATGGTCATTTATTTACGGAGTATCGTGTTCTTATTATTGAGTCCGGAGAAGAAGTAAAGACTTGGGAAACCATTCGTTTATTAGCCGAAAAGCTCGTCCAATTTGAAGCACACAAAACAAGCGTATTAATAGGGATAGGTGGTGGAGTAATTTGTGATATTACCGGATTTTTGGCAAGCATATATATGCGGGGCATCTCATTTGCATTTGTACCTACCACACTATTGGCAATGGTAGATGCCTCTGTAGGAGGCAAAAACGGAGTTAATGTAGGTTTCAGCAAAAACATGTTGGGGACAATCAACCAACCTAAATTTATTTTATTCGATACCGCATTTTTAGAAACATTACCAGAGCAGGAATGGAGTAATGGCTTTGCCGAAATCATCAAATATGCTTGCATCGGCAATCCCCACTTATTTGAACAATTAGCTCATGGAACCCCTGCTAGCTTTCAGACTAAGCCCAAATCTTTAACCCTCCTGATAGACACTTGTGTACAACAAAAAAACAACATAGTCCTTGCCGATGAGCAAGAAAAAAACTTACGCAAGACCCTCAACTTTGGTCACACAGCAGGACACGCTTTCGAAACATTATATCATTTGCCCCACGGACAGGCTGTAGCTTTGGGCATGGTTGTAGCACTCATCGCTTCGGAACAAACGTTGCAACTTGAAAAAGATGTTCGGCAAAAACTGTTGTTACTATTACAGCAATATGATTTGCCCTATCAACTAAAAATTGATGTTGCCAAAGTAATGCAAACATTGAAACATGATAAGAAAAGAAATAATGAACTAGTGGACTTTATTCTACTTCAATCTATTGGCGAAGCGGTCATTGTGCCACTCGCTTTCGATGCCATAACAGCAGCACTTCAAGCCTTTGAAGATGAAAGTAAGTCTTGATTTTAAAAGTATTTCAGGAACGATCTCTATACCTCCTTCTAAGAGTATAACTCAACGTATTTGTGCAGCTGCACTATTACATAGAGGGCAAACAAAAATTAAAAATATTGGTTCTTCCAACGACGAAAAAGCAGCCATTAATATCCTACAGCAACTCGGCGCAGCAATACAACTAAAGGGCAATGAGATGACCATTTTGTCTGATAGTAATGTACGAGGAAACACAAGTATCAACTGTGGAGAAAGCGGATTGTCGGCAAGATTATTCATACCCATTGCAGCATTGAGCAATCAACCGATAACGATTAAAGGGGAGGGCTCTTTGCTACAAAGGCCGATGCTCTTTTTCCAAGAAGTACTGACCCAATTAAATGTGAGTGTTACAACTCAAGGCGCTTGCCTGCCTTTTAGGGTTTCTGGCCCCTTGCAAGCTAAAAGTATTTTAGTAAATGGCAACTTGAGTTCTCAATTCATTAGCGGACTTTTATTGGCATTGTCAGCAAGTGCTACAGAAAGCATAATACTCGAAGTAGATAATTTAGTGAGCAAGCCTTACATAGACCTGACGCTCGAAATCTTATCTCTTTTTGGCAAAACAATTCATCATCAGAACTATCATTATTTCCACATCAATCCCTCTTTCTTTTCAGTGCCTCAGCATATTGAAATTACGGTAGAAAGTGATTGGAGTAGCGCTGCTTTTTGGATAGCAGCCGCAACAATTAAGGGTTCTCTTGTTCTATCGGGTTTGAATCAAAAAAGTAATCAAGCAGACAAAATCATGCTGCATATAATTGGCAAAATTGGCGCAAAGACGCTTTGGGAAAACGATGTGCTAAAGATTAGCTCTGGCGACTTAAATGCTTTCGATGCCGACCTTACAGATGCCCCAGATTTATTTCCTGTTTTGGCGGTATTGGCCGCTTGTTGTGATGAACAGAGTAAACTAACAGGGCTGCATCGCTTGGCACACAAGGAAAGTAATCGTGCCGAAAGTATCACTCAGCTACTCGCTCAATTAGCCGTTCCCTTTGCAGTAGAGCAAGATACGCTTATCATACAAGGAGTCAAATATTTTAATACCATTGAGTATGATTGTCCCAACGACCACAGAATGGCTATGGCTGCTGCGCTTGCAAGTATGCGTAGTGAAGGCAGAATTCAAATTATGAACGCCGAATGTGTCAATAAATCTTATCCTGACTTTTGGAAGGACCTTACTATTAACGGAAAATTCTAATTTTTTGTTAAGTATGCTACAGCACAAACAGGCGCATTAGCTTTGCAAAAAGCTATTCTATGAAAAAGATAATTTTTTTTACCACATTAATTTTTTCCTATAACTGTCTTGCTCAAAAACAAGAAGTGCAGGAAGAAAAAGTAAAAGCTAGAATGTACATTGGTTTAGGTGTTCAAATTCAAAGCGACCTAAACATCAATAGTAAACTCGGCTCCGTTGGACTGCCCAAAATTAATCAGGCTCTACCTGAATTCAGTATTGGTGCTAATATGGTTGGTAAAAAATATTCCGGTGATATAGAACTCGGAACTGCAATTTCTAATACAGAATCTAACTCTGTTAAGAATGAATACCTCAGCGTAACAGGTAGGCTTCGCTTTCATTACAACCTGAAAGCAAAAAAGGATATGCTCTTCACTGTGGGCGGCAATATTGCTTATGCAGGGAACAGCTTGAATATCTTTTCGACCAATAACATAATTGACATGAATAACCTTGCGAATAATACCAATGTTAATCATCTAAACCTCAGAAATAACATGTTCTATATTGGTCCTTCAGTGTCTATTTATGCTTTAAGAAAAGCAAGTTTCCCGCTACGTTTAAATATAGCCTATGAAATTGCTTTAACTAGGGGTCGTTGGCGTTCAGACTATACCGCAGTGAGCAATACCGTCTTGGAGTTCGCAAAAAACAGAATTGTTATTAGTTTCAATATTTTGTAAAAATCATACCCCTTGCCATAAAAAATCCCCGAAGCATTACTTTCGGGGATTTCTATTTTATAAGATTTTATTTACTCAAGTGCATACTGCGTTCTTTGTATAAGTTGCGAAACCAAGGGTCGCGGAGGTTTTTGATAAAGCGAATAGCCTCACCTGTGCTCTTCATTTCGGGTCCTAATTCTTTATTGACATTCGGGAATTTATTGAAACTAAACACAGGTTCTTTTACGGCAAATCCTTCCAACTTGTTCTCCATTGTAAAGTCTTTTAATTTTGCACCCAACATCACTTGTGTAGCAATATTGAGGTAAGGTACTCCATAAGCTTTGGCGATAAATGGCGTGGTACGACTAGCTCTCGGATTGGCTTCGATGACATATACTTTACCATCTTTAATGGCATATTGGATATTAATCAGGCCTTTGATGTTGAGACTTCTTGCAATCTTTTTAGCGATATCTACCATTTCATCTACCACCAATGGCGGCAAATTAAACACAGGCAATACTGAGTGGCTATCACCCGAGTGAATACCTGCTGGCTCTATATGCTCCATTATGCCCATAATGTGCACATCAGTACCATCGCAGATGGCATCTATTTCTGCCTCTTGACAACGGTCAAGGAAATGGTCAATCAAAATTTTATTGCCTGGTAAATGCTTGAGCAAACTCACCACACTTTTCTCTAGTTCTTCATCGTTAATTACGATGCGCATTCTTTGTCCGCCGAGAACGTAAGAAGGGCGCACCAAAACAGGATAACCTACTTCATTAGCCACTTCAATCGCATCGTCGGTACCATAAGCAGTACCATAATTAGGGTAAGGGATATTTAGGTCTTTCAATAAGTCGGAGAAACGACCACGATCTTCGGCAATGTCCATATCATTGAAGGAAGTACCAATAATTTTGATGCCCTTTTCTTCTAATCTTTTTGCCAATTTAAGGGCTGTTTGTCCGCCCAGTTGTACGATTACACCTTCGGGTTGCTCATGTTCAATAATTTCCCAAAGGTGCTCCCAATATACAGGCTCAAAATAAAGTTTGTCGGCAATGTCGAAATCTGTAGAAACCGTTTCGGGATTGCAATTCACCATAATGGCTTCGTAGCCTGCTTCTTTAATGGCAAACAATCCGTGTGTGCAGCAATAGTCAAATTCAATTCCTTGACCAATACGATTGGGACCACTACCGAGTACAATAATTTTTTTCTTTTCGTTGCGGATGCTTTCGTTGTGCAAAAGTGCCCCTGCGAGAGCATTTTCTTCAAAACTACTGTAGAAATAAGGTGTTTTAGCTTCAAATTCGGCACTGCAAGTGTCCACCATTTTGAAAACACGTTTAATACCCAATTCTTTGCGTTTGGCATATACATCTTCATCATTACTGTCTTTCATACAAGCAGCAATTTGGTCGTCCGAAAAGCCCATTTTTTTAGCTTCCCAAAGCAATTCTTCCGATACATTTTCAAGGTGTTTGCAAGCAGTCAAACGATTTTCAAGATTGACAATGTCTTGAATTTGGTAGAGGAACCAACGGTCTATTTGGGTAATTTCTTTGATGGTTTTGATAGATACTCCGGCAGAAATGGCTTCTTTAATACGGAAAATTCTATCCCATGTAGGGCGTTTTAGGTATTCGATTAATTCCTCCGCTTTGCGGCTGCTGCTGATAGACATCAAGCCTGTTGCGTTATTTTCCAAGCTCTGACAAGCTTTTTGCAAGGCTTCGTTGAAGGTGCGACCAATGGCCATCACTTCGCCTACCGATTTCATTTGAAATCCTAATGTATCATCGGCACCTTTAAACTTATCAAAATTCCAACGAGGTATTTTTACAATTACATAATCCAATGCCGGTTCAAAATAGGCTGAAGTAGATTGTGTGATTTGATTTTTTAATTCATCAAGATTGAAGCCAATAGCCAATTTCGCTGCTATTTTGGCAATAGGATAACCGGTAGCTTTACTCGCCAATGCCGAAGAACGACTAACCCGTGGATTAATTTCGACAACGATTATTTCTTCTGTTTCGGGGTTGAGGGCAAACTGTACATTACAACCTCCAGCAAAATTGCCTAGGTTGCGCATCATATTGATTGCAGTATTGCGCATGAGTTGAAAGGCGGTATCACTCAGCGTCATTGCAGGTGCTACGGTGATAGAGTCGCCAGTATGCACCCCCATAGGGTCAAAATTTTCTACGGTACAGATGATGACTACGTTATCTGCTGAATCCCTTAATAATTCTAACTCAAACTCTTTCCAACCCAATACTGCTTTTTCTACCAGCACTTCATGTATTGGGCTTGCTGTTAAAGCCCTGTTTAATGCCTCGTCTAAATCCTCTTTCTTAAATACAATACTGCCTCCACTGCCACCTAGAGTAAATGATGGGCGCAGCACTAAAGGAAAACCTATCTCTTGTGCAAATTCTTTTCCTTCTAAAAATGAATTGGCAATTTTTGCGGCACATACGGGTATCCCCATTTCAATCATCCATTGCCTAAATTTTTCTCTGTCTTCCGCCTTGTCTATCGCTTTAATATCTACTCCTACTAATTTTACATTATATTTTTCCCAAAGACCGAGCTCATCTACTTCTTTAGCCAAATTGAGGGCAGTTTGTCCGCCCATAGTAGGGAATACCGCATCAATTTGGTTTTCTTCCAAAATTTGCTCAATGCTTTCTGTAGTGAGCGGAAGGAGATATACCTTATCGGCTACGATGGGGTCGGTCATAATGGTAGCCGGATTGGAGTTGATGAGGATGGTTTTGATTCCTTCCTCACGAAGGCTACGGGCGGCTTGAGAGCCGGAATAATCGAACTCGCAAGCCTGACCAATAACGATAGGGCCAGAACCGATAATAAGCACACTTTTGATTGAATTGTCGCGCGGCATGAACTAAATTATAGAAAATGATTAAAATGATGCTTGGTGCGCTGAGCAGACTGCACTACAGAATAGTAGATACAAAAATCGGGCTCAACGCCCGAGGTGCAAAAGTAGGGTAAATTTTGGATTTTTGAAGGAGGATTTTTGATTGATACATGTATAGTTTCACAACATTGTTGATGGCATATTCCAGTCCTTGTGGCTGCGTTTCGGCTACGCCTTCACTACGCCACAAGGACTGGAAGGTAAAAAGTTGGTTATTTTTGTTTTACTACAAATAAAAATAGTATGCAACAAGTTTACCATTCCAATGCAGTTACAAATGTAAACATTCGGCAGCAAATTCAGCGAAACCATCGGGCAACCAATGTAAAACTTGCTGCCCAATTTGGCACCTCTGCCCAAACAGTTTCTAAGTGGCGAAACAGAAATTTTTCGGACGATGCTTTCTGTGTTTCTAAAACCATCTCCTATGCCTTAACAGAGATACAAGCCTCACTAGTCAAGACTTTGAGAAGCACCATTGCTTAAACCGGTCTTTACAAGGAATTTTCTCAGCACTAAGGTACTCATCGTTAGCAAAAAAACGCAGCTGTTTTTACGGTAGGGGGATAGCAGGTAACGAACATGGGTCAAGTAGCCCCAAGCATTGCAGCTTTAGGCTCTCACAGAACCGTGCTTGAAAGTCTCCCTTCACACGGCTCTTGACATACAAATACACTTTTATGTGTGTGTTTTCACTTTAATTGCCAATGTATAAACATGGTTAGATACGATTGTTTTATTTCTCGTAGCCAATCATTTGCTTTTTGGTAACTACATAAAAGTTTAAACTTATTCTTTACCCATTTTGCGAGGCGATAATCTAAATGCCGAAATAATTTTTCTACCGCATAAATATTCATCTTGCCATAATAATTTATTATGCCTCGTGATGTTGTATTAACCATCTTTGCTACATCTTGTAAACTTAGGGTGCTTTTTTGCTACTGCTTTTAGTAGTAATTCATGGTTCACTTCATCGAAAAATGATTTGATGTCCATATCAATTACCCACGCAAATTTTCGCACATTGTCTCTTACATTTTCTAATGCTTGATGGGCACTTTTGTGTGGTCGATAACCATACGAATTTGTAAGGACTTCCTGAGTTCCGTATAAAAGCCTATATAAAGGTCACACCTGCTCAATTGCGTTTGCCCTATAACCAATAATCAAGTAACCGTTATAGCTATTCACTCGTAGCCAAGAATACAAGCTTTTGACAAAATGTAACAACCCTCACACAACTTCGGCACAGGTTCACTTGCGTTTGTCTCCTTTATATCTACCT
>JASGCQ010000011.1 GCA_030054025.1 Phycisphaerales bacterium
CATTATACCCCATCCTACTCCAACTATATTCCGTATTTCTACCCGGCATCATCATTCCTCCAGGGTAGCAATCTGCGGTAGAGGCAAGGCCTGCAGACCAGTGGTCGTAAAGCACCCCTACCCCTCCAGAGGAGGGGAGAGCTCCAGTTTTGCGGTCTAGCACGGTAGCTAAGACATTCCCTAAATGGTCGGTCATTTCATAATACTTACGCCCTAAGGTACGGGATGTTTTCCATTCGTACAAGTAGGCATTGGCATATAGCCCGGGTGCGTGTGGGTCTTTTTTGGTAGAGTCTATGAGGTCGGCATAGGGGTAGTGCTGTAGTTGCCAGTAGGCTGCCTAGGCTGGAGGTCGCCGCCCAAAAAAAGGGATTGATTAAGTTAAACTGCTCGCGCTCGGCACGCATTATCGCTTCCAAACTTAGTTTTAAAATGCTTTGATAGCCGTTTTTTTGATTTGCTATTTCATCAAATATAAGTGAAATTTGCTCTTGTGTAAAGTCCATAAATAGCTGAGTTTTTTTGCTCAAACACAAAATTCAGATTTTTTGGCTTTACACACTTTTTTGGACAGTATCGTAATTTTTTGTAGTGTATTTCTACTCCACCCATCAGAAGCAACCCTAATGCTACATATAAGTTTATCTTGATCGTATATTGAAAAGAAGTCCTTCATAAAACCTCTACCGAAACGTCTTTTTTCAAATTTGAAAACAATATCCCTTGCTTTTACTCTAAATTCTTTCTTGGAAAATTTCTTAATTACTTTTATTTCATAGTGTAAGTCATCGAGTCTTTGTATGCTAAGTAGCATCTCATTCAATTTCAAAACACAATCATAAATTACCAAAAAACACAAAAAAAGTGACAATAAAATTATTGTTGAATTCTTGGTAATTATAAAAAAGAAAGCCCAAAAAACTAAGTACATAATTATACCTTTACTTAGGAGCAAAAAATCAATTTTATATTTCATATTTTTATTTTTTAATCTGAATTCTTGCTAGTTGCTTTCAATTTTTCAACAAAAGTCTTCACTTTATTAACCTCTGTAGACGACATCTTTTTTGCTGAAGAAGAATTACTTGAAGAAGATGTATTGGTTGAAGACTTATACTTATCATATATACTAAGAGTTGTGGTTTGGGCTGCTTGAATAAGTCCCCAGGTATCCTGACCTGCATCTACTGCACTTGCAGCTTCAAATGTACCCCGCATAAAACTTTTGGCTTCGCTTATAGACCTTGGGGCGTTAAGCAAACTTTTAATGTTACCTCCTGTTAACATCCCTGGAATAAACTGAACTACAGCATCAACCCCATCTGCACCAGACATATTATTCTGTCTCATAGTATAACCAACTAACGTACTCGATGCTTGCAAATTTTTATTTTGACCATCATTAGAAAAAGCGTCAGCTATTTGTCCGGCACCAAGACCCATTTCTGCAAAAGACAACGTTAAAGCAGTAGTTCCTCCAACAACGGCTCCCGAACCCCCACTTCCATAAATGTAAATTCCTGAACCAATTGCACCAACTGTACCCATTACCAAATTTACTGTCCCGTTGGAAGCTTTCCCTACTTTGGAATTAGGATCTACAGAATATTTAGCAACAGTATTGTTTATATCTACTTCTGTCTGTTGTGTTATTCCTGCCTGGCCCCACATAGATCTAA
This sequence comes from Phycisphaerales bacterium, assembly GCA_030054025.1. GTDB lineage: Bacteria > Bacteroidota > Bacteroidia > Chitinophagales > Chitinophagaceae > Rurimicrobium. The sequence goes on from JASGCQ010000011.1 coordinate 1,680, forward strand.
AAAAGTAGCCGTAATCTGCTTCAAGACCATCTAAGTCACTAGCTCTTATAGGACTATTACTAGCAAACTGAAACGGGGTTAACATAGGGTATTTTTTTGTGAGAGGATCTTCACTTATGAACCTCATTATCCTATTATCAAGCATCCTAAATCCATAATCCTGAAAGTTTCCTTTCCCATAAACTTCATCATCCTTCTGTTTGCCATTGTACCCCATTCTACTCCAACTATATTCCGTATTTCTTCCCGGCATCATCATCCCACCTGGGTAGCAATCTGCGGTACTAGCTAAGTCGGCAGACCAGTGGTCGTAAAGCACCCCTGCCCCTCCAGAGGAGGGGAAAGCTCCAGTTCTGCGGTCTAGCACGGTAGCTAAGACATTGCCTAAATGGTCGGTCATTTCATAATATTTACGCCCTAAGGTACGGGAAACTTGCCAAGTACCGAAATCGGTATTGCCTGTGCTGCCATAAGGCTCGGTATTGCTGGCTTGTATCAGGTCGGCATAGGGGTAGCTATACCAGGCTATGTGGCTGCTAAGGCCCGTTACAGGTATGGTAGGTGTTGGTGGTGGTACGGGTGGCGTTGGTGGTGGTACGGGTGGTGGGGCAAAGCTGGCATCGGTAAGGCCGCTGCTGTTGTAGAGGCTGCTGCTATCGTAGCGTTGTACGCCGATGCGGCTACTGCCATATAGGTGGTGTTCGGTGAGGGCAAAGGTGTCGTTTAGCATGGGGTAAGAGATCATTTCGGGGCTGCTGAGCTCGTTGTAATGTACACGGTAGCTAGCCAATATGTTGCCACCTGCATCGCGTACATAATACTCGGCATCGTGGGTGCTGCCACCCATAGTGCCGCTGGGTATCGAAAATGCTGCCGAATTGGTGACTACGTCTTTGTTCCTCTTGACAAGTCCCATAAATTATCTTTCGTTGGCGTAAACTCAAGATAATGGGACTTTTCTTAAAAATTAGTTCGGATAGTTGTGTACAAATCCCAGTAAGTGCTTAAAAATTTAAGGGTCAATTATGAGGTGCCAAAATGCAGAATACGCATTCTTGACAGCGTATTGCATTTTATGGGCTATTGAGTTCCTGAAGAGTCAATTACCTATTTTTACAACCCGTTACATTTCAAACTTGAATACAGTCAGCCTAATTATGATAGACCTAAATAATGGAAAATCCCTTTTTGGAATGGCAGATAAAGAGTTACTTTTGCCAGCAAATAGGTGAAACCCTGTATCTTTAACTTAATTTATATTTTTTGCTTCGGCGAAAGCATACAATAGACAATGACAAAAATTATTGCGATAGCAAATCAAAAAGGTGGTGTAGGTAAGACAACTACTGCAATTAATTTGGCGGCCAGCCTCGCCGTATTGGAGTACAAAACACTGCTTATAGATGCAGACCCACAGGCAAACAGTACCACTGGCAATGGTTTTGATTTAAAAAACATTCAACTCAGTTTGTACGATTGTCTTGTAAATGACACTCGCATGGAACAAGTTATATTGGAAACTGAAACTCCTAATTTATTTCTCTTACCCTCACATTTAGACCTTGTTGGTGCTGAAATTGAACTCATCAACCAACCCAATAGAGAATATATTTTACAAAAAGAAATTGGAGAACTAGGAAGTAAATTTGATTTCATTATCATAGATTGCTCTCCCTCATTAGGCTTAATCACTGTCAATGCACTATCCGCCGCAAATGCGGTACTCATACCCGTTCAGTGCGAATATTTCGCATTAGAAGGTCTGGGTAAACTCTTAAATACCATTAAGATAGTACAAACAAGGCTAAATACATGTTTAGCAATTGAAGGTATCTTAATGACCATGTACGATGGACGTTTGCGCTTGAGTAACCAAGTGGTAGAAGAAATAAAAAATCATTTCGATTCACTGGTGTTCAATACCATCATACATAGAAATACCAAGCTGGGAGAGGCGCCAAGCTTTGGAAAACCAGCACTGTTGTATGATGCAGACAGTACTGGGGCTACAAACTACTTGAATTTGGCAAAAGAAATTTTGCAAAAGAATGATTTGACAAAAATAAAAAACGAAGAAAAAATATTAGAACCAAGAGAGGATGGCAGCAACTAACAATTCTAAAAAACAGGCTTTAGGTAAAGGCATTCGTGCCTTGCTCAATAATATAGACGAAGAGATGAAAGCTCCCATACAAGCAGCAGTTTCTAATCCTTCTTCTAATAATACAGGAGCACAGGCGGGTTCTATCGTGCGTATTCCTGTAAATCTAATTGTTGTAAACCCCAAGCAGCCTCGTCACGATTTTGACGAAAATGCCCTTCAGGAATTGTCCGACAGCATTGCCTTGCATGATATTATACAGCCTATAACTGTCATCAAAATCAATCCTGCAAAATACCAACTCATTTCCGGAGAAAGAAGATGGAGAGCCAGTAAAATGGCTGGATTAAAAGACATTCCTGCTTATGTGCGTGCCGCCACTGACGATCAGCAGATACTAGAGATGGCGTTGCTTGAAAACCTGCAACGCGAGAATCTTAATGCTATTGAGATAGCTATAAGCTACAAAATGTTGATGGATGAATGCAACTTGACACAAGAGCAAGTAGCCGAAAGAATGAAGAAGGAGCGTAGTACCGTAGCCAATTATCTACGTATGCTCAAATTGCCTCCTGATATTCAAAAAGCAGTAAGAGACAATCAATTGACCATGGGGCATGCAAGAGCCATTATTGGTTTAGAGCATATTGACCAGCAACTATATGTGTTTAGAGAAATACAACAAAAAGGACTATCCGTAAGGCAAGTAGAGCGTTTGGTCAAGGAAATGCAGGTCGGGGGAGATCAGAAAGAAGATGCAGCTAGAACAAATGCTTCGGATATCAAATTGCCCCCTGCATACAAAAGAATAGAGGATAATATGGCCTCGCATTTCTCAACAAAAGTAAAAATGAGTCGCAAAAAGAACGGCAAAGGCGCATTATTAATTGAGTTTTACAACGATTCCGATTTGGAAAGAATTATGGAAAAAATGGGAATCTAATCTCAAATTTTTTTCAAAAAAATGAATAAAATTTGCTTTTTCCAAAAAGAAGTATATCTTTGTAGTTAGAGATAGTCGAGCTAATTTAGTTTTGTTCGTTTTTATAAAGAAGTTTTCATGGTGATAGGGTTTATAGGGGCTGATCTGTTCTCAGATCGGCTTATCTATTTTATAGCAGTTTAGTTTTTATCGCACCAACTTTAATCAAATCTGATTTTCATGGATTTTATGCATCCTCCTCTTTGGGAAAAGCAATCTTTAGAAATGCAAAAGCAGTTCCGACGAATGCTTGAGAAAGGCAATAAAACAAAGATGCTGAAGTTGTTGCCCAAACTACACAAAGACGCTTTTTCTAAAATTGATTGTTTGCAATGTGCCAATTGTTGTAAAAATTATTCGCCGAGATTTAAGCAACCCGACATCAAAAGAATTGCAAAGTTGCTCCGAATGAAAGAAGGAGAATTTACACAACAGTACTTGAGATTGGATGAAGATAATGATTATGTTGTGAAGCAATCCCCTTGTCCATTTTTAGGCAGTGATCATTATTGCAGCATTTACAATCATCGTCCGATCGATTGTAGAAGATACCCCTATACAGATGAGGATGTTTTGCTGAAACGCATTCCACTCACCCTTAAAAACGCAACCTCTTGCCCAGCCGTATTTACAGTGCTTAATGAGTTGTTGTTGCATCAATAATAGCAGAATATCTTATTTTTTTGTGTCAGTAAATTGTAGTCAAAAAGTAATTGTTATAAAAATGTAGTAGCATCTAGTCCTTGTGTGGTAATGCTCAAAGCCTTACAAATTTTCTACACAATCATTGCTTGATAATCCCAATCGTCCTTTTTGCTGACCTTTTTATTGAGCAATTGTGGGGTATGCCGTTGATATTCTTATCGCTTAATCTCACCACCTCTAGAATTTTGGCTTCTATGTTTTGAAGTGTATTAATTTCCTCTTAATTAGTATTTTAAAGTTCGTTTTCTTTTTCACATCAATAACCGCCGTACCTGATACATAATCAGCAATCCGCCGGCTCTTGTTGCTAATAGCAGTACACAAAAAGTCTAGAAAATAAAAAATGCCTAAAATGAATCGGCCGTATAATAATATTGAGCATCAGGATAATCATATCCAATATTACAGAGTCGATTCGCTTAGCAATACTAGCGGTATTCAATTCCAAACCAATATTAAAAGGTGTACTAATGATAATATTAGCCTTGTGGCAAAGAAAAACTATTTTGGGTATTGGGTAATTAAAATAAAAAAAAAGGAAGGGAAGTGCAATTTTTTCGACAGATAACATATCTTTGGCACAAGCTAATCTTAAAAAAAAGAAATTTTATAGTCAATACTTCTACTTCAACAATTGTGTAAAAATGTCTATGGTGTATTCGTTACCCCATCATTTTTTATAAACCTAAAACACACACACGAAGTATATGACAGTTCTCGAACTAAAGGCTACTGATACCGAGCTTATAAGCTCTTTTTTAGAGGGTAATGAAGATGCTCTTCAGAAATTAATATTGAGATACAAAGATAAAATCTACACCAGTATTTATATGTTGGTAAAAGACAAGTATTTGGCCGAAGATTTATTTCAAGATGCATTTTTGAAAATGATTCGCAATATGCGCGAGGGTCGCTATATCGATCAGGGTAAATTTTTGTCTTGGGCTAGCCGTATTGCTCATAATCTGTGTATGGATCATTTTCGACGTACCCATAGTAAAATTTCGATTACACTTGCGAGTGGCGAAGATATAATGGAGCTACTAGCGGGACCAGATTATACAAATGTCACTAATTTTGAACAGAGGCAAACGGAGCAAAGTATCAGACAGCTCTTAGAGCAATTGCCCGAAGAACAAAGGGAAGTAATCGTTTTGCGTATTTATGGTGATATGAGCTTTAAAGAGATTGCACAAATAAGCCAAGTAAGTATCAATACAGCATTAGGGCGAATGCGTTATGGGCTTATTAATCTTAGAAGAATGATGGGGGGAGAAAGAATTGGTATTAAGGTAGCAGAAAAAACACAGACTCTAAATATAGATAATAGACCAAAATAAAGAGTCTGTGTTTTTAAATTTTACAACAAAAGCTTTTTTGGCGAAACCAAAAATTTAGTTTACAAACCAAAAATTAAGCTGCAATCAAATTTAATCTCTCAAAAATCACTTCACCTTAACGCTCTTTATTGCAACCATAAATTCTTTTGCAGGCTTGAAAGTTGGAATGTAATGTTCGGGGATATGAACGACTTCATTCTTTTTAATATTTCGTCCTTTTTTTGCAGCTCTTTTCTTTACAGTAAAGCTACCAAAGCCACGAATACTAACTGTTTCACCTTCCAAAACAGCTAGTTTTACTTCTTTGAAAAATGTTTCCAATGTTACCAAAATATCCACTTTGGGTATGCCTGTCTTATCGGAAATGTTTGAAATGACATCTGCCTTTCTCATAATTTTTTTAATCTTATTTACATTTATAAACCATAATACTTGTACAAGGTAGTAAAAAAAAAGAAAAAGCAATAGCCTCTGAAATTTTTTTAAACAAATTTAAAATTCCAGCGGCTAATATATAATATTCAAAAATCAGATTTCCCTTGAGGGGTCAAATGCTTCTAGTTCATTGGCAATTGCAGTAAGAAAACTTGCTCCTAAGGAACCATCAACTATTCTATGGTCATAGCTTAGGGATAAATACATCATTTGACGTATAGCGATTACATCTCCTTCTGGAGTTTCTAATACCATAGGTCTTTTTTTGATGCTACCCACAGCCAATATAGCTACTTGAGGTTGATTGATAATAGGCGTACCCATTAAGCTACCAAATGTGCCTACATTGGTCAATGTAAAAGTTCCACCTTGAGTATCATCAGCCTTCAATTTGTTTGCTCTGGCAGCATTGGCAAGGCTATTTACATCTTTAGTGAGTCCGATTAAATTTTTGGTGTCGGCGTTTTTAATTACAGGAACAATAAGATTGCCACTGGGCAGTGCAGCAGCCATACCGATATTGATATCTTTCTTCACAATAATTTTATCTCCATCCAAACTACTGTTAATCATCGGAAATTTACGGATGCTTTTTACAATAGCTTCTATAAAAATTGGTGTGAATGTTATTTTCTCACCATACTTACTTTCAAAGCCTTTTTTAGCTTTCTCGCGCCAACGAACCAAATGAGTTACATCAGCTTCGGTAAAGCTGGTAACGTGAGGAGAAGTAGCTTTACTGCGTACCATGTGCTCTGCAATCAATTTGCGCATACGATCCATTTCTATAATCTCTACATTACCACTTATTGGTGTAGCTTCTTTAGATGCTTCTGTATTGACCGTCTGAGCTACCACAGTGTTTGCCGCTGCTACATTAGGTGTTGGTGGTGTGGCAACAACAGGAGTCGCCCCTCTGTTGGCTACATAATTTAAAATATCTTTTTTGGTTACACGACCTTCATTTCCTGTTCCTGCAATGAGCTCCAATTCGACCATGCTAATCCCTTCTTGTGCAGCTATATTGAGAACCAAGGGCGAATAAAACTTATTGGTGCCTGCGGGAACTATACTAACTGTTGATGCTATATTTGTTACTATAGGGCTGACAACAACAGAAGCCGGAGCTGCTACAGCAGCTGTGCTAACTGTGCTTCCCGAGGCATCTGTATTAATGCGCGCAATTATAGTACCTACAGCAACTACATCATTTTCTTTAAATAAAATTTCGGTAATTGTTCCGGCTCCAGTAGAAGGAACTTCACTATCCACTTTGTCAGTAGCAATTTCAAGAACTGTCTCGTCCATTTTGACAGTGTCTCCCAGTTTCTTATGCCATTTCAAGACGGTGGCCTCTGTAATGCTTTCACCCATTTTGGGCATTACTAAATCAACTATTGCCATATTGTTATTGCTTGCTTTGAATGTTAATTTTCGGCGTAAAAGTAATCATTTCACACTAAAGTAAAAGGCCAAAGCATAAACTAAATAATAAGTCTCGTATCTTGCAGCTATATTTTACATACGGAATACAGTGATGAACATCATTAAATACCTACTTGTTTTTTGTATTGGTTTTGCTAGTATGCCTGTTTGGGCACAAAAAGGCTTGTTCGAAACCCCTAAATTGGCTGCCCGAAAAGGTTTTATGCTTGGGGTCAATACAGACTTTGATTTTGCAGCGGCAGATATGGCAAAACGTTTCGGAAACAATTATCGCATTGGGCCTTCGATACAGTACAAAACTGCGAAAAAATGGATTTTTGGTGCAAAATTTGACTTTATCAATGGTGGTAAGATTAAGGAAGATTCTTTATTTGCAGGTATAAAAGATAATTATGGTACTTATATCAGTATAGATGGACAACGCATAGGTATCAACTGGTATGAAAGAGGTTACATGGTTGGTATTGAAGCCGGTTATATACTAAACACTTCCAAAAAAGTAACAGACAATGGGATTATGTTTTTGACTGGATTGGGATTTATGCAACATAAAATATTGATACAGGACAAGAGTGAATCTCTCCTACAGCTAAGAGGAGCATATCGCAAAGGTTATGACAGACTCAGTAACGGTATTTATTTGGAGCAATATGTTGGCTACCTTCATCTTTCATCAAATGGGCTCATTAATTATCATATTGGTATCAATGCCGCATTTGGTTTTACCCAAGGAAGAAGAGACTTTTTGTATGATGTACAAAGACCGGGAAACGATACGCGAACAGACATTTTAATAGGAATAAGAGGGGGCTGGTATTTACCTTTATTTAAACGAAAATCTGAAGAACTATTCTTCGAATAAGTGATGCTTTTTTTCTACAAACTCTCTTTAATGCTCTATGCATTAATTCTCCGAATCGCTGCTTTGTTTCACCCTAAGGCAAAATTATTTATTGAGGGGAGAAGAGGCTTGCTGTTGAAAATAAAGGCTCAAATGGGTAACGAGACACGCCCAAGGGTATGGATGCATTGTGCCTCTTTGGGTGAATTTGAGCAAGGAAGACCGTTGTTAGAATCTATACGAGCTTCATATCCTCAATATGCGATTGTTCTCACTTTTTTTTCACCCTCAGGTTACCAAGTCAGAAAAAGTTATAAAGGTGCTGATTTTGTATTTTACCTGCCATTGGATAATGCTTCAAATGCAAAACATTTTATCGCAGATATCTATCCTTCTTTGGCGATATTCGTAAAGTATGATTTGTGGTATTATTATCTCAGGGTGCTTCACCAAAAACAAATTCCTACCCTGTTGATAGATGCCATTTTTCGCCCTCAGCAAGGTTTTTTTCGTTGGTATGGAGCTGTGCAGCGGCAAATGTTACGCTTTTGTAGTCAATTATTTATTCAAGACACACCTTCTGTTCAATTGTTATCTTCCGTTGGTATAGAGCATGTAATGGTTTCTGGAGATACAAGATTTGATAGGGTATTGGCTGTGGCAAAAGCCTCGAAGCCGATAGAAAGAATCGAACAACTATCTCAACATTATAACTTGCTTATAGCAGGCAGCACTTGGGCTGAAGACGAACAATTGATGGCTCAATTTCTGCCTCATTTACCTTCAAATTGGAAATTGATCCTTGTGCCGCATGAAGTGGATGAGAGCAGAATATCCAGTATCGAAAAATTGTTTAGCGGCAAGGCGAAAAGATGGTCTGAGTGGAGAGAACATCAATCCTTAACTGAACCTGTTTTAGTAGTTGATACCATTGGCTTATTGCTCAAAATGTATCGGTATGGAAAAATTGCTTGGATAGGTGGCGGACTAGGTAAAGGAGGTGTGCATAATGTACTGGAAGCCGCAGTGTATGGATTGCCTTGTGCTTATGGACCAGTCTATCATAAGTATCAAGAGGCGGTGGATTTAATCGCTTGCAATGCTGCTGTGTGTTGCACTACTGGCAATGATTTGATTCGCTACTTTAATGAGCTGGTACATAGCGAAGAAAAATACCAGACAAGTTCAGAAGCAGCCAAGCATTATGTGGCTTCTAAGTCTGGTGCTACTCAAATTATTTTGAATTATTTGGTAGCGAAAAATTGGCTCAAGACACCGTAAAAGGTTTGTACGCTAAATCCTCCCATATCCCATTTGTAAAGAGTGGTAATCCCCGAATTTTCTAAAAATTGCAGCACTTCGGTCTTGCTGCCACAAAGGTTTATTTCGTTCAGTATTTCTTCGTAGGATTCAGCATTATTTCCGAATAGTTCTGAGATGAAATTATATTTATCATTGATGCCGATATAGCTTCTGATGTCTTTATTCCAAAGTTTGAAAGCCACTACATTTTTAAGTTCTTTCAACTCTTGTAACTTTATTGGTTCTTTAGCTTCAATTGTACTTTCAGGCTCAATTATATTTTGTTCAAAAAAAGGAGAATTGTTTTCGGGCATAGCCGATTGCTCTACTTTTTCAATAAATTCTTCCAAGGATGCATCTTCGATAAAGTTTGCATCTTCTTCAAATTCGAAACTTGATTCTATTTCAGCATCTTCAAGTTCTATGGGTTCATCTGCAAGCGTATCATCTAATTCAGGTTGGGGTGGAGCTATATCTTCAGGGGCTATTTGGGCTAATGAATCTTGTGCTGCTCTTTCGATATTTAGTTCGCTTATTTCCTCGTACAAGGTTCTCGTTAATTGGAGCATCAAATCTTTCTCTATTAAAGTAAGAGGTAAGGAGGAGGTAGCAATCAGGTTGATTTTATGTAAAATGGATTGGATAGTTTCCATAATCAATCTTTTGAATTTTGGATATTAAGAAGGGGCGAATGTAGGATTTTGAACTAATTTTTAGTTGCGTGTAATGAGTATTATTGCGTTAAATATTGGCTAACGATTTTTGACAATTCGGCACTTGCTTTTCCTAAATCATCATTCACGATAGTGTGGTCAAATTTTGACGCAAAACTCAATTCGTATGCTGCTTTATCTATTCTTTCTTTTAAGCTTTCAGGGGGTTCTGTGCCTCTTTTTTGCAGTCTTTCGCTCAGTATATCAATAGAAGGAGCTTTTATAAACACAGAGAGTGCTTGAGCTTTATACTGCTCTTGTACCTTTAAAGCCCCCTTCACATCAATATCTACTAGTGGAATTTTATGGTTCTGCCAAATCCTATTGAGTTCCGACTTTAATGTGCCGTAATATTTACCCTCATATACCATTTCCCATTCAAGAAAATTATTTTGGGCAATGGATTGTTCAAATTGTTGCAGCGAAATGAAATGATAATCTGTACCATCCACTTCTCCGCCCCTAGGTGTACGAGTACAGGCCGATATAGAAAATGCTAAAGTAGGAAACTGAAGCATTAATCTTTTGACAAGAGTAGTTTTTCCCGAACCCGAAGGTGCTGTAATAATGATAATTTTCTGTTGACTCATGTTGTTCATTCTATGGACATCTAATAATCAATACTCATTTTCAAAGTATCTCTTAGCTGATACAGCAGGGGATTTTTTTCTGACATGACCGCAAAAATTTCGGCTTTAGATAATGCTTTTTCTCTAGGTTCGTCATTGCTCTCTACAAACGAGTTGGTAATGCTTACAATCAATCCGATTTCTTTCTTAATATAGTCTTGTAGGGCACTTTTTTCGATTTGTATATTGCTGTCGGTAATATTGTCGGGAGCAGTAATGTGTAATGCCTTTTGCTCGTTTAGGTCAAGTTTTACGATATTGAACGCATTGTATAGAATGCTTTTGTTTTCATTTTTTAGCTGCGCCTTATAATCGTCAAATATTTTTTGAATAAGATTGAGGCTAACATCATTCAAGCTCATTTTTTGTTGTTCATTTTCATTTTTCGTAGCTGCGTGCTGTATCATATTGCGCGATACACGCCTAACAGAAGTGGGCGACTCGCTTTGAGTAAATGGCGCAGTTTTTATTGCAGCAGTCTCTATGGGTATAGGGCTATTGTATAGGGCTGGTTCTTGCACCAATGTTTCTTCGCTATGTATTGATTGGGTATGTTCTAGCACTACTTTAGGAACTGCTTTTGGCGAGGCAGTTGCAGTTGTTTGAGCTACATTAGACGATGGGCTAAAGTTTTTTTTTTCGTCAGACGGTGTCTGGTTGATGGTCTGTAGTAGATAGCAAAGTCTTATCAAACAGAGTTCTGTATGTAATCTTCTGTTATTGGCATTTTTATATTCCAACACACTTTCGTTGATTACATTCAAAGCCGACAATATAAAAGAGGGTGGGGCTTGGTTAGCCTTTTCGTGGTAGATGGGCTTGTGATTATTTGGCACATCTAAAAGCTTTGCCATTCGTGCATCTTTACACAACAATAGGTTTCTGAAATGCTCCGCAAACCCATCTAAAATAACATCTCCTTCAAAGCCTCTATCGAGTACGTCATCCAAAAGCAACAAGGTGCCAGCCACATCGCTTGATAAAATGAAGTCTGTGATTTTAAAATAAAAATCTGCATCCAATTGGTTGAGATGCTCCATCGTAGCAGCATAGGTCAGTTGTCCATTTGTAAAACTCGATATTCTATCTAGGATAGACAAGGCATCACGCATACAGCCTTCACTTTTTTGGGCTATTACATGAAGTGCAGCTTCATCGGCAACAATGTGTTCTTTACTGGCAATTTGCACCAAGTGCTGAACGGTATCGTTGGTGGTAATTCTTTTAAAATCGAAAATCTGACAACGACTTAAAATCGTTGGCAAGATTTTATGCTTTTCTGTCGTGGCCAAGATAAAGATGGCATAAGGAGGAGGCTCCTCCAATGTCTTTAGAAAAGCATTAAAAGCCGCAGTACTGAGCATGTGTACCTCATCTATGATATACACTTTGTATTTACCTTGTTGGGGCGCAAAACGCACTTGTTCGGTAAGGCTTCGAATATCATCAACAGAGTTGTTGGACGCTGCATCGAGTTCGAAAATATTGAATGAAGTATTGTTGTTGAAAGATTGGCAATTGGAACAAGATCCACAGGCCTCCATATCTGCAGTAGGATGTTCGCAATTTAATGTGCGTGCCAAAATTCGGGCGCAGGTGGTTTTGCCCACACCTCGCGGACCGCAAAACAAAAAGGCATGAGCCAAATGATTGTTGCGCATGGCATTCTTGAGTGTGGTGGTAATATGCTCTTGCCCTACAACCGTGTCAAAGGTTTGTGGTCTATATTTTCTAGCCGAAACTATGTATTGATCAGACATACTGTGCTTCTCTTAATTTGAACTATTGATTAAAGGTAATGCTTGGTTTAATAAAACAAGTACATGAAGCGAAGTGCAAATACATTGTTGTATTGCTGTGCATTGCCAAATTCGGCAGCTACATCATCTCTTATGGACAGTAATGAATATTGAAACCTCAGACCGGCGAATAAACCTTTGTACAAATGTAATTGGCCGGATAATACCAAGTTGATGTCTATTTTTTTAAAGGGGTATTTTTCGGGGTCATAAACGATTGTCGAATTATTATGTACAATATCTTCTTTACTGCTAATCAGTTGAGAATAAGAAAGGCCGCCACCAAAATGGCTTTTTCTTTTGTCGAAATAATTGATTTGAATCGGTATTTCGGCATAGTTAAGTGTGATATTTTGTTTGGTAATCAGTGTAACACCTCCATTGGATTGTTGCGCCCCGTTTGACCTTGCTCCCTTTTGTGTAAACAAAAGCTCGATGCTGCCTGCTATTTTAGGAGCAAGCTTGGCATACGCTACCACACCCGTATTCAATCCTATATTTCGATACCCTTTATAGCTATCACCATCTACCTGCGTGAAGTTTGCTCCCATGATGAGGCCTCCATAAAATGTGCGCTCTACGTCTTCGTAATAATTACTGGGGTTTTGTGCAGCAACTTTCAGATAGCTCACAAAAATCACCATTACCATCAGGGTTGTTTTTCGATTCATCATGTTTTTTAAAGTATGGTTTAGAACAAATATATTAACCGCAAATTCCATAAATTATTGTATTGTTGACTCCTAGCTATTTCATAATTTACTGTTGTGCGAATGGGGAGTATGGAATATTGAAATCGAAGATTGGCATACAGCCCTTTCACCAATTTCAGATTGGCAGAAGCAATAAAGTTTAAATCACTTTTTTTGAACGGATAATCGGCAGGGTCATAAGCATAGCTCGGGCTAATCATTACACTTTCAGTGCCACTAATCAATTGAGAATAGGAAAGCCCTGCGCCTAAATGGCTTTTCTTTTTATCATAAACATGCAGCAATACGGGTATTTCTGCATAGCTCAAGTTTATTTTTTGAGACACGATGGTATATAATTTTGAACTTGAGTTTTGTCGAAAATTTGATCGAGATCCTTTTTCGGAATAGAGTAACTCCATACTCAAAGACAACCTGTCGCTAATACGAGCATATAATACTGCTCCTGCATTTATACCGATTTTGAAATAACCGGCATATCTATCACCATCCACTTGGCAAAAATTAGTACCTGCTACCAATCCTCCCGAAAAGAGTTTGGGTTCTTCAACGTAGTAATTTTCAGGGTTTTGAGCTTGAGCCTGAAAAAAAATAGCACTCAAAAAAACGATAAGGCTTATAATTGTTCTTAATTTTCTACTTTTATGCATCGGTGATAAAGTAACCTGTCTAATGAATCTCAAAATTACACCAAACACATTAAAAAAAATAGAGCAAATTTTTGATGAGGCTCGATATATTATCCGTTTCGAAAAAGGCAATTTCAATTCCGGTTATTGTGTATTGGAGCAAAAAAGGGTAGTAGTGGTGAATAAATTTCTCAATATCGAAGGTCGCATCAATGCTTTGGTAGAAATATTGCCTACTATCAGTTTAGTAGAAGAAGATTTGAGTTCAGAATCGCTTAAATTGTACAAACAAATTATTGGAGAATCTACCCCAGGTCCTATTTCTGTTCAAACTGTAATTGATATGTAATATATGCCATTACGAATTACCTTTTTAGGCTCCGGAACATCGCAGGGAGTCCCTGTAATTGCCTGTAATTGCGCCGTATGTACTTCTACAGACACACGAGACAATCGCTTGCGTTCTTCTCTCTTGATTGAAACAGAGGATGTGAGTATTGTAATAGACAGTGGTCCAGATTTTAGGTATCAAATGCTGCGTCAGAAGGTCAATAAATTAGATGCCATTGTTTTTACGCATGGACACAAAGACCATACGGCGGGATTGGATGATATAAGGGCTTACAATTATTTTCAGCACAAAGAAATGGATGTGTATGCCAGCTTAGAAACTCAAGAGGTATTACTTCGCGAGTTTCAATACATTTTCCAAAACTCCAATTATCCAGGCGTACCACAAATCAAACTTTATGATTTGTATAATGAACCTTTTTTTATCAAGGGATTGAAAATAACCCCGATAAGAGTTCTACATTATCAACTTGAAGTATATGGTTTTAGGATTGGAGATTTTACTTATATCACGGATGCCAACTATATTGCTCCTAAAGAAATTGAAAAAATATATGGTTCAAAGGTATTGGTACTCAATGCGCTACGATTGGAGAAACATATTTCTCATTTCACGCTTGATGAGGCAATACAGCTTGCGCAAAACATCAATTGCCCGCAAACATATTTTACCCATATTAGCCATCAATTGGGATTGCATACCGAGGTGGGCAAGCATCTACCCGAGCATATCAATTTAGCGTATGATGGAATGACTATTGAATTATAAAAAACAATTTCTTATTTTAATACAAATAAAAAGCACCAACTGGATAGTCGGTGCTTTTTTATGTTTCAGTAGTAGCGTTTCTACTATGGGAAAATTCCTAATTGTTCGTAAGCAACACCTACTTTGTTGATAGAAACCACAAAAGCTGCGGTACGCAAATCTGCCGCACCTGAGGTGAGCAAGGACTCTCGAATTTCGTGATAAGAACCAATCATAGTGTCTTCTAATCCTGAATACACCAAATCAATTTCATCAGGCCCATGTTGAATTTGACGACGCTCAACATCGTCTAATTTTTTACCTACAAGGCTTTCGAAAGATTTAAGAATGGTAGCATTTTGGTTTTCGCTAAAGCGTTTGTCCAAACGACCAAAACGAACGTGACTCAGGTTTTTCAACCACTCGAAATAAGAAACAGTAACACCACCTGCATTCAAATACATATCAGGTACTACAATAACACCTTTTGCATTCAATACAACGTCTGCATCAGGAGTCAAAGGACCATTTGCGCCTTCGCCTATGATTTTTGCTTTAATGCGGGGAGCATTATCTCCAGTAATAACAGCTTCCAATGCGGCAGGAATCAAGATGTCGCAATCTGCTTCCAATGCTTCTAGGCTGTTTTTAATATCAGTAGCACCAGGGAATCCAAGTATTGAACCTGTAGTTTTACGATGAGCTATTACATCTTCTAATTTCAATCCTTTCTCGCTGTAGATGCCGCCCTCATATTCTGCAAGACCTACAAGGATAGCGCCCGCTTCTTCAAAGAATTTTGCAGCGTGATAACCTACATTGCCTAAACCTTGAACAACTACACGTTTGCCTTCTACACCTGTAGTAAGACCAATTTTTTGCATATCATTGGCGACATTCACTACTTCGCGGATACCATAAAAAATACCCAAGCCAGTTGCTTCTGTACGTCCAGTTACACCACCTTGGCTTACAGGTTTACCAGTTACACAGCCTAATGCGTTGATGTCACTCGGATTAAGTGTTGCAAATGTATCGGCAATCCAACTCATTTCGCGCGCTCCCGTACCATAATCTGGAGCAGGAACGTCAATACCTGCGCCAATGAAGTTTTTCTTCACCAATTCAGTAGCATAACGGCGAGTGATTTTTTCTAATTCAAATGGAGTGTATTTTTTAGGGTCAATCTTAATGCCACCCTTTGCTCCTCCAAAAGGAACATTTACAATAGCACACTTATAAGTCATTAACGCAGCCAAAGCCATTACTTCATCTTGGTTTACGTCCATACTGTAGCGTATGCCCCCTTTACAAGGAAGTTTGTGATGAGAATGTTGTACACGGTACGCTTCGATTACTTCTACCTCATCGCCAATGCGAACGGGGAATTTCATTCTATACACCGAGTTACAAGCTTTGATTTGCTCAAGGATACCCTTTTCGAAACGGGTATAAACAGACGCTTTGTCAAAATTGCGTTCCACACCTTGAAAAAAACTGTACGTTCCTGACATGATTGCTTTTGTTTGTTGTTTAAAATTTAATGGATTATTTTTTTGATTCTAACTTTTTAATTCTTCGTTCTAAGTAAACAAGGAAGCCTAAAATTCCTGCAAATATAGTCGCTAAAACAAAAACCACAACGTATATTTTACCATTGCTGCGCATTTCTGTTGCCATATCCTGCGCCATTGCTGTTTGTACAGACAATAAGAGGGTCAAAAAGCTAAATAAAAGTGTAGCGTGTAAGCGTGTCATAAAAAAATATTAATTGATAAACTCAAAGTCTGATTCTGTTTTTTTCTGTTGCAATAACTGTATCCTAATGAGCAGAGAGCCCATCCAAAAACTCAATAATACCCAACCGATGACGGCAGGATAAAATACCGAGCGCATTCTGCTGTCCAAGTCGTAATTGCTAAAAGCAGGATTGCCCCCATTGCCAGGGTGAAGCGAATCTACCATTCTAGGCATGATAAAGATTAAAGGGATCATCAAGGCAAATATGAAAACATTATATACGGATGATATTTTGGCTCGTTTGCTTTCATCATTGATGCCACTGCGCAATACCCAATAGGCAAAATAGGTCAGCATACAAAGTGCAGTCCCCAACTGTTTAGGGTCATTGCTCCAAGCAGTTCCCCAAGTATATTGTGCCCATTCCATACCAGTAAGCATACCTAAAATACTAAAAACGATACCTGTAGAGGCAAAAGCAGCAGAGTAAATATCATGTTTTATATCGTTGCTTCGCAAGTACAAAACTGCATATACTGCTGATGCGGCGAAGAGGCTAATCATCGCAAACCACATGGGTACATGAAAATAAAGATTACGGATGGTTTCGTTGAGAATGTGACGGGCAGGTACCAGACCCAAAATACCTGCAAAAAGTACATAATTGAGTAAAGCTATGGATAATATTTTCCACCAAAGTAGGCGCATCGTTTCCGAAAAATTTTGTCAAAGGTAAAGGATAAATTATTATGCTTAAATAGAGATTTCCTAAGTTCAAGTTTGAAGTGCAACAAGGTTAGTCAAAATTAAGAATGGATAACCCTTGTTAAATTTGACTAAGAAGTTAAGTTCGTGCTGCACACACAACGAAGCCTTAGCTGTTGGTGGTGGCTACTTTTTTCCATACCCATGCCTAGATGGCAGCACCCGCAGCGAGTTTGTGTATAGGTGCTCAGTGCGCCAACAACCAAGATACACATCGGTCGGTAGATTCTTGCCCTTCTTGATGCCCTGTAACGGTAGTATATCCGCCTACTAAGCGCAGGTCATGAGATTGTATTAAGTCCACCAAAGGACAGACTGCTACCCAGTCAATAGATCCCTCCAAGTACTTCACAAAGCCTCCCGCGGGAGAAGTTAGTAAATATTGTTGTACCCAATGGATTTCTTAGGATTCATGGAGCAAAAACGTATCTTTAGAGTAAATTTTGAGTATGTGTTTTTCGGCTACTGCCAGTTTTAGTGCTGCAATAGTGATGGGTGTAGTGGGTATTGCTACTGTCAAAGCGAGTAAGCGCAAGGAACAGCGATTTTTGGCAGCAGTGCCTTTTCTTTTTGCGCTGCAACAATTGTGCGAAGGCTGGATATGGATGGTCTTAAGGGATGCTCAGTCTTATCCTTACCAGTCTTTTTTTACTTGTGCTTTTTTATTTTTTGCATGGGTAGTATGGCCCATACTGATACCGCTTTCTTTTTACAAATTGGAATCCAACCCTGTCCGAAAATTGTGGTGCAAAAGGCTCATTTATGTGGGTGTAGCGTCTGCTACTTATGCTACATTCAATATGCTTGCCAAGCATCCGAAGCCTGACATTGCTACTTTTCATATTATCTACAAAATGGATAAATTGTATTATCATGACGTGTTGTTTTATCCGCATCAAACGGTCTATATCTTATCCACTGTATTACCTATGTTTTTATCTTCGCTCAAGGGTGTCAAGCTTTTGGCAGTAACCAATTTTATTGCACTTGTGTTTTGTTTTTATCTTTTTCAGTATGCACTGCCCAGTACTTGGTGCTTTTTCGCCGCTTTTATCAGTGCAATGATTTATTGGATTGTGAAAAAGAACAATGCCGTAGAAAAACTACCGCTAAACGGATAGTACACAATATCTTTGCTTCTTAATATTCGGCGATGGAGATAATAGGCTATATAGCCTCCATTTTAATTGGGATTTCGATTGGCTTGATTGGAGCCGGTGGTTCTATTTTGGCTGTTCCTATTTTGGTTTACTTATTTAGGGTAGAGCCTACTCATGCTACCAGTTATTCTTTGTTTATTGTGGGTGTTACAGCTCTATTTGGTTGTTATCGTCAATACCGAATGGGCTATCTTCGTTTTCGTTCTGCTGTGTTTTTTGCAATGCCTTCAGTGAGTTCTATACTCTTTGTGCGCAAATTGGTATTGCCACAGATACCCAATCATATTGCTTATATAGCGGGTTTCGATTTGACCAAGGATATACTCTTGATGCTGGTTTTTGCCATTTTAATGCTGGGTGCCTCCAGATCTATGATTCGTAAGTCTAAGCCTGCAGCAGAACATCAAAAGCCTAATTTTATAAGACTGACAATCATAGGATTAGGGGTAGGAACAATTAGTGGGTTTCTAGGATCGGGTGGGGGCTTTTTGATTATACCAGCTTTGATATTTTTTGCCAGATTGCCCATGAAGCAAGCGGTAGGTACTTCTTTATTGATTATCTTTTTGAATTCGTTCATTGGTTTTTCGGGAGATATTATCAATGGGGTACAATTAGATTTTCAACTTTTATTTTCTGTAACCATTATTGCCATCATAGGTATGTTGCTCGGGGTATGGCTTTCCAAAAAGGTATCGGGCGAGCAGCTAAAACCTGCATTTGGCTGGTTTATCTTAATCATGGGGGTTTTTATTATCATTCAGGAATTGTTCTTGAAATGATAAAAAGCAGCTTTTTGACTAACAATGGTCACATTCTGCCCCCTGCTCCTTGTGTAATTTTGCAGTACTAAAATATAAACAACAGAGTACAAAATTCAAAACAATGAAAATAGAACAAATTTATACGGGCTGTTTGGCTCATGGTGCTTATTATATTACCTCCAATGGCGAAGCGGCGATTATAGACCCTCTAAGAGAAGTAAAACCTTACTTGGAAAGAATAGAGCGCGATGGCGTCTTTTTGAAATACATTTTCGAAACCCATTTTCATGCCGACTTTGTGAGCGGACATTTGGATTTGAGTAGAGAAACGGGTGCAGCCATTGTGTATGGACCTACGGCTAATCCTTCATTCGAGGCTATTATTGGTGCAGACAATGAAGTGTTTAAGGTGGGGAATATTACAATTAAACTCCTGCATACGCCGGGGCATACGATGGAGAGTAGCTGTTTTTTGTTGATAGATGAAGACGGAAAAGATTATGCTCTTTTCTCGGGAGATACTTTGTTTTTGGGCGATGTGGGTCGCCCCGATTTGGCACAGAAAGCAGCGAATATGACCCAAGACCAATTAGCTGGCTTGCTCTACGATAGCCTGATGAATAAGATAATGTCTTTAGCAGATGAGGTCATTGTGTATCCCGCTCATGGTGCGGGGAGTGCTTGTGGTAAGAATATGATGAAAGAAACCGTGGATACTTTGGGGCATCAAAAACAAATGAATTATGCCTTGAATCAGCCCAACAAAGAAGCTTTTGTAAAAGTTGTTACCGATGGCTTGACCACTCCACCAGGCTATTTTGGCATGAATGTGGCGATGAACAAAAATGGTTACGAAGCTTTTGAAACAGTATTGCACAAAGGCATGAAAGCCTTGACTGTAGCTGAATTTGAAGCTGCGGCAGAAACGGATGCTTTGATTTTGGATACGCGCAATGCTGCTGATTTTTACAAAGCCTTTATTCCGCAATCTATCAACATTGGTCTTAATGGCGATTTTGCTCCTTGGGTTGGTGCATTGATTGTAGATGTGCAACAGCCTATTTTGCTCATTACAGAACTAGGCAAAGAAGAAGAAACTGTGACCAGATTGAGCCGAGTAGGTTTTGACCATATTTTGGGTCATTTGCAAGGCGGTTTTGATGCTTGGACGAAGGAAGGCAAAGCTATAGACCATATTCATCGTATCTCTGCAACTGATTTTGCGCAAAGGGTACATATTGGAGAAAGTAAGATTATAGATGTGCGCAAAGAAAGTGAATATGCGGCAGAGCATATCGAAACTGCCCTTAGTCAACCTCTTGCCTATATCAACGATTGGATAAAGGACATTCATTCTGAAGAGCATTTCTTCTTGCATTGTGCAGGAGGATATCGAAGTATGATTGCGGCTTCTATTTTACAATCTCGAGGATATCGCAATTTTTCGGAGGTGGAAGGAGGTTTTGCTGCTATGACAACAACCAATTTGCCGCGCACTAATTTTGTTTGTACTTCTAAGCTGGTATAATCAATTTTGAATGAGTCGTTCTGCAAGCCTATGTGTATCGAATACATAGGCTTGTGGCTTCCTTCTTTTGTATATAATTTCTTATTATATACACCAATTAACTTTTGGGTTCTTTTTTTAGATAATAATATCGTTTAAGAACTTCGATAGGCTACCTCGTGATAGGTTTTTACATGAGATCCATAAAACACTCGAGCAAAAACACGAATGATGGAAAGCCCGTCTATCACAAAGCAAAGAGAAATAAAGGTTGCTAAAAGAATCTGATGCTGGTGCATATGGCTGAACAAAAGATCTTCGCCAATAAATGTAGGCGTTATCGGGAAGCCTGTCAAGCCTAAGCAGGCCAATAAAAACAAGAAAGCCTTAATAGGGTATTCATAAACATGCCCATGAAATATGGACAAGTTACTATCAGGCTCCAGCTGCTGCATACGGCGCAAGATATAGTAGCCGCCAACACCACTCACAAAAATGCCGCTTAGGTACAAATAGATTTGACTCAAGTCGAAAATATCATTGTAGCCAATTGCCATTGCAATCCAAAAATGACTCATCACAATCAGCAGCCATGTATGGATAATGCTTTTTTTCTCGGCAAAGGATTGCAGTACCATAGCCAAACCCGTGAAGGCAAAGAATATGGGCAAATAGGACAAAATAATTGTTGGAATCATATCCTTATGATACATACCCAATAAGCCCAATAGATAAGACGGGAAGAAAATAAAATAAATGGTCTTTGGTGTAAAAATGGTTAGTCTTCGCCCCGCTTTTTTGAGTGGGTTCCAAATTACGTTATACAAAATGGTATCTAAATTCCACTCTTTGATACAAAGAATGTACAGTGTGTTTTGCAATTTTTTCGGAAAACGGGCTTCAAAACTTTTCTTGTGTGGGGTGTAATTATAAAACTGTTCTCTGATTAAATAACTGACAACCGATGGCGATACCAAGAGTTGGTAGGTGCGTAGGAAGGCATTGCCTGCAAAGTGAAATAAGGCCAGTTTTTCGAAACCTAGTGCCACTTCTATAAAGATGATACCAATCTGTCCGATTGATGCGTATGCAATTTGACTTTTTACGGATGATTGTACGCGTGCAATACCTGTTGCAATAAACATTGTAGAAAGACCTAATAAAATAATGATGCCACGAACTATAGTTTGATTTTCCCAAAAAGGAAAAGTGCGCAACAAAAGGAATACGCCAATATGTACGGATAGGGAACCATAAAAAATGGCACTGGATGGGGTAGGACCTTCCATGGCTCTGGGCAGCCAAGAGGAGAATGGTAGTTGTGCAGACTTGGCGGCAGCGGCAATGAGTATCATAATGGAAATAAAAATACCTACATAGCTATGTGCATTCAAGTGTTCATGAACCAACTCGTAATTGTTGAGTTTCATAAACGAGATATTTTCGTGCCAAAGATGATGACTCATCCACATGGTTAAGATAAGACCGATATCGCCCAAACGATAAACTGAAAATACTTTCATGGCATTTTTGACCGGTAAAAAACGATTGCGATAAAAGGCAATCAATAAGAAAGACGAGATTCCTAATATTTCCCAACCAATAAACAGGGTTTCGAAATTTCCGGAAAAGATGGTGATGTTGTAGCCGGTGTAAAAAAACAAGATAGTGTTGAAAAATCGCTTGTAGCCTTCTTCTCGATGCAGATAATAGCGACTGAATAAAATGACCATAAAACTCAATGCCGCCCCTACGAGCATGTACGTAGCCGTAATTTTATCGAAATAAAAATCAATCAAAAATTCGTAATCTTGATTGCGATAAATAACGATATCTTTCAGATTGACATTCGGATGATTGCAGAGTACCCAATAGATTACATATCCAAAGCCTAAAAAAAGTTGAAGTCCGACAGTACCTATTGCTAATAGAGAGAGCCTTTTTTCATTTTTCCCATTGATGAGTAGGCTGAGTACAAAACCAACAAAAGGAATCCAGATAAATATTTGAAGTAACCAATTCATAACTAATAATGTTGTGTTTTAAAAATCTGATTAAGCTTGTTCGATTAAAAAAACAGGAAAATTTTCTTGGTGAGACTCTACTAATTTTTCAATATTCTTGACCGTATCCAAGCTTTTATGAACTGTCTGATAAGGTCTGAAATTGCCTTTTTCAAACAAGAAAAATTCTTTGGTTTCCGGCTCTACTACTACTAGTATTACCCATTCATTAATAAACCATTCGTAAGTAGCAGGATTTTTTTGAATGGTTTGTAACACGACATCAGGATGGTGTTCAACAATCATCAATAATCGAATGGGGTCGTGTACTTCAATCATTTGGCTGGGCAAACCCGGCCGCAAATCTCCATCTATACCATTGGATACACCAAAGAGCCCCATTACATTGTGTGGCAATTTGGTGCCGGCACCTAGTTTTTGATTATCTACTCTTGAGAAATAGTACTCTAAATTAATGCCACCACAAACGGGTGCTGCGGCATTCAAAATATTGAGCAAATATTTACCGTCTGGGTCAATGCGATAATCGTATGAATTTAAAAAAGCTCTTCGGTCCAAAAATACACCTTTAGATAAGGCTCTACGACCTACAATACACATCGCATTTGTGGCATGATTGAGTTCGGGGCGCGGTTCGAACAAGGATACCGAACGGTCTAAGATTTTTTTGTGAATTTTTTGGGCGCTCTGTTTTGAGTTTACACTGTCAAACCTTCTGGAACGCTCTTTAGCATTTTTATCTAAAGCAGTTTTAAATACAAGTAAGTTTTTTTGATGCAATGAGGCATTGTCGGGATACAGTACTTCCGTGTCAAAAAATACAATTTCGTCGCGAGTGGTATCTCTAATAGCACCTACAAATTGTGTATGTACCGGAATGTCGATTCCTTTTTCTTTTAAAATGGAACGCACTTGTGAATGGTTAGCCATATACGAAAACACTCTTGCATTGACTGAGCCTGCCCTTCCGGAACAAGCACCACAGTCATAAGCGGCATAGTGTGGGTTGTTGGTACTACTTGCACCATGACCAATCATGTACACTATCGGTGCAAAATCATGAATCAGCCCAATACTTTTCAAAACATTCTCTACTCTAATTGTCATTTCGTCAATCGTAAAACCCACTTGTAAATCATCTTCTCTATATTCAGGGTCTTTGTTTTCGATAATGAGTCTCGAATTTTTGTCCATATGCTTCAAGGAAGAAGCTGTAGCCGGACTCATAGTAGGTTTGAAGATATTGACCAATAACTTGAATGCCGACCAAAAACCTATAGTTTGAGAAAGCAACCAACCCAACACGAAATTGTGAGCGTGTTTTGAGAAATGGATGTCGGTCTCGACTTTATTTCTAACACCAATTTCTTTAATCATGTATTTGGGTGTCACCGGAGCTGGGCAAACTTTTGTGGAAAATTTTCCACCTTGAGGTTTGAAAAAGAATTCGACCCCAAAAAAGCCCGGTGTACCAAAGGTTTCGGCATTCATGTCTTCCATTTCGATATACCTTCTTATCGAACATTCTCTATCATCAATACAAAAGGCAGCTTGAAAACTTTTGTGTTTGATAGCTGCGATGTTTACTTTCTCGATTTGAATACCGGTCAATACTTGGTCATAAAAGCTCCATTCGAATGATTGTTGCCATAGGCTCAAGACTTTGTCTAATTCGGAAATAGAGCGTTTTTCGAATAAATCCTGTGGACGTGAATGTACTAAGTCTTTGAGCGGTTTCCATTTTCCTTTTTGTCGCTCATCTAAGGTATCTATTTCTAAGAGCAATTCAAAAATGATGATGTCTTTTAGACTGATTTTTTTTTGCTACCAATAAGGTTTGCGGCATATCCTCTACCACAGCTACCATGCCCGACCAGCCTTGATGCGAAAATTGTTGGTCGAAAATATATTGATGATAGAGACTTTCATCGGCAACAAGTATATCTAATAAACTACGAATACTTGTGGATGAATCATGCAGCATTTTTTGGGCTCTTGCTGTGCGAAAAAAGCTAGCCTTACTGTTTTTTTCCATTGCGCGAATAGTAGCTAAAAAGCCTTCTGATTGCAAGGGAAATTCCCAAATAGAAATACCTTGGTCTAAATAGCTGCACAATACACGAAACAAGAGCGGCTGCACGAAAGATTCTAAATCAATACCCAGAATTTTTTTCCAATAGGCACGAAGCTGACCGATGTTGGGCTGTATGTTTTCATTGTAATCTTTATGAATTAGCTTGTCTTTCCAATATTCGATTTGTTCGGCACCTTCTTGCTCTGCAATGACTTTATCTAATATTTCAGGATTGATACGCCCATTTCGATAGAGTTTTCTAAACTCATTTAAGGTCAAAAAGGTTTTGTACCCAAACGTGTCCGATGCATTTTTTAAGGCTTCGAAAAAATTTTCCGATTGATAAGCATGCAATGAATTATGGTGGACGAAATCCTTTAGTGGAGCTTGAGCCGGTAAGTAATGTTTGAGTTCGTGCAGAAGCTCCTGTTCATCAAAAGAGTGATTACTATTGCCCATTATTAACAGCTTTATGTTTTTTGAAGAAGTCAACGTTTGATGAGAGTCCAATCTGAATGGTATGATTGTTTTCTATTTTAAATCCATCGCTTTTAAGAATAGTCTGCTCTAAGTATCCTATTTCTAATCTCCCTATTTTAGGAATCTTATAGCCTATAGCAGCATAAGCTCTATTTTGATCAAAAAGATTCAATCCTACATTTTTTCCGAAGTTGATAAAGAGTTCGTCATAGAATGAGATGTAAAAAGATTTATCCACTATTTTTTTCCCTATAAAGGGTATTGATACTCGATTCAATAGACGAAAACGATTGGTATAAACAGCATCACCAGGTTCGTAGATGTTTGAGTTGGTATTTAGTATTGGTAATGCTGAAAATCTTTGCTCAAGCCTAAATCGGCTCGTCCATTCAAATTGACTGATCTGATTCTTGATTTGTATTTGTTCCCAAAATCTATGCTCTGGGAAACTTGATTTTACAGGAAAATCACCATATGGGTATGTTTCTACAAAACAGTAACCTACTGTAGCAAAAATTTGTTCGTTGATATGGTAATTGATACCTGTACGCAAGAGTAGTTGCTGCCATTGATTTACAAAGTCATTTTTACGCATCTGTCCTTCCAGATGAATGCCCCAGTGCTTGCTAATTTTGTGATCTCCAAAATACATAAACCAAGCATTGGTATTGGATGAGTTGATTCTACTTTGTGCTTGTGCCTTATTCATACTGATTAATACGATGAATACAGCGATAATATTTTTATATTTTTTCATAATTTTCTTTACGTTTAATTTTGTGTATTAATTGGAATATAAGTCAGTTCAACTACTAAAGCTTTTTGACTTGAGCTATTAAATGTGGGTAATTGGTATCCTGAAGAAATCACCCATTTTTTAGATAAAAAAAAATGCAGAACCGATAATGATGTCGCCCAAACTATGTTTGCCGCTGATAAAATCACTTTGAAAGTACCATTTCCCTTTGATAATACTTTTTCAACACCCATTTGTACCCCTATATTAGTACCCAGGAGTCTTGAACCTTCTCCAAAATAACTATTGGTAGCGTAGTACAATCCTGTCACAAACTTTATACTTATTTCCTCATTTTTTAAAATGTAATTAGCATAATAATTCCCACCGAAATAGTTGTTTTTATCTATCGTAATTCCTTGTTGAAATCCGATTGCGACTGCCATTTTAGTGTTGATGTCAATGCGTTTTTGGGCATTAATCATTAAATAATGTATGTAGGGGGCATTTTTGTTTTGTTGTTCTATTTTGATTGTTCCAAATCTGTTAGCGTTTAAACCAAAATAATTTAACCCAACTTCAAAATTATGTCCTAGTCCCGTACTTACTGTGGTATTGCTTTGCAATTCGTTATTGGTAATATTAATCTGCTGTTGAAAGAAATTTTTTTTCTTTGGTGTTATGTCCGAACTCACGACGTTAAAAAAAATTTGTTGTGCGGAGACTTTGAAAAAAATAATGTTTAGCAAACCTAATAACCATATGAAATTTTTGTTCATAAAGCATTTAGTTTTTAAATTTTCAATCATTTTTTCTTCCTAGTAGAAAGGGGATGATTGGAAAGTGAGGTATGTCTCTCTAATCCAACTACTTCGACAGTTCCTCCGTCAGAGCTATAAGAATGAATGAAGTGTTCGATGTTTTCCATCACAGAATGATCTACCAGTTTTGTTTTGCTGAAATCAATCGTCAAGTTCATGCCTTGAGGAATGGCTTCCAATCTGCTTTTAATTCCTAAGAAATTTGAAAATAGAGCTGATTTTTCAATTTCTAAGATGTAGTGGTTATCATTGAATGAAACTGTAGCAGGAGCTTTGAACAATGAACTGAAAGGAGCGCCGTTTACTAGATGGATGATTATTTTTAGCAACATACCAGCAGCTATACCTACCAATAAGTCTTCGTACAAAGTAAAAAAAATGGTTACGAGGAAAATAGCCAATTGCTCTTTACCTATTTTGAAGATATGAATAAACTCTTTAGGGTGAGCCAGCTTAATACCTACGGATATCAGCATGGCAGCTAAAGCTGTATTGGGTATCAATTCGATTAGGTGCGAGGCAAATAATACAAATACAAGAATGAAAAAACCATGAAAAAAGTTTGCCCATCTTGTTTTCGCGCCATTATTCACATTGGCAGAACTACGGGCTACCTCAGATATCATGGGCAAACCTCCTAATATTGCCGCAATCGTATTGCCAATGCCAATGGCGATTAAATCTTTATTAGCATTTGACTTTCTCTTGTATGGATCAATAATGTCAATTGCTTTTACGGTAAATAAAGATTCTAATGACCCTACCAAAGCAAACATGATGACAAATTTGATAAATGTACCGAATTGGCTGATACCGTCTAAGCTCACATTTACCTTAATATTTTCCATCAAATTGCCAATGTGTACTAAAGCATATTTGGGTTCTGTGGTCTGGAAATCCATCAACAATTCTGCAGGTATGGCAATGATTAGTACAACCAACGCAGCAGGAATTTTTTTCAAAAATGAGTTGGGTATTTTATTCCAAAACATCATGATGGCAAAACTGACAAGTCCAACGATGGTTGCTTTAGGATCAAGGTGTGCAATAAAATCGGGAACACTGGCTATTAATTGAAAAGGCGATTTACCTTTCGTCATGGGAGGATCAACATCCAGTAATACGGGTATTTGTTTAAAAATAATAATCATACCGATTGCCGCCAGCATGCCATGTACGGCAGATAAGGGGAAAAAGTCAACCAATTTTCCCAATTTGAATACGCCAAATAGAATTTGTACTACACCTGCCACGAGCATGGCTCCGAGTGCCAAATGCCAGCCTTGTTCTCCACCACCAAAAGCGGCTACTGCACTGACCACAATTACAATTAGTCCTGCTGCGGGTCCTTTGATGGTCAATCTGGAACCTGATATAAAACTAACAATCAGACCGCCAATAATAGCCGTGATTAATCCCATCAACGGAGGAAAGTCTGAGGCTTTGGCAATCCCTAAGCTAAGAGGTAGAGCCAGTAAAAAAACAATGAAACCTGAAGTTGCGTCTGCGCTAATATTTTCTTTAGATCCTAAAAAAACATCTTTAGGTATGCTGTTATTGTTGTGATTCATTTGTTGATTTTTGAATATGGATTGACGAATAGTAAAAACAGTGCTTTATGAAAAGCACATAAAAAAGGTGTCCGTTTACTTTGTAAACATGCACCACACGATAGCGTCAATATTTCAAATCAAAAAGGAACAATGCCTCAGATAAATGGGCGTAGCATAAACTAGAGTAGCCTCAATAAAGGGGTTGTACTTATGCTTGCTATTGGCATCGCCAATATGCTTTGTATGCAAATGATTTTGCTCTGTGTAGAGAAGATCATTGGTTTCATTATCATTTACATCATCTTCGGTCTCACTTTCTGCTTCTAAGCAATTCTCGAATAATGTAAATGGTGTATCGTGGTTAATGTTATTGTACTTACAAAATGCACCACTTTTATTGTAAGCGTCTTTAAATCCATACAAAGAACTATTCCCGTAGGAATGGTTGCATAAGTTGCCGATAAAGATGACAATGAGGAATAGGTAACGCATAAAATTTGTCAGAGGGCAAATGTACTCTGTCTTCATGAACGAGAATGTTCATTAACAAGTACTTAGGATAAAAAAATACTAATATGGAATGGGATACAAATGCTTGCTAGCTTTTCATCACAGCCAGTAAACTATATACCCAACCGAGTATAAAGAATATGCCGCCAATAGGAGTAATAATACCGACTCCTTTTAAGCCAACGATACCATTCATTTGTAATAGAGATAGCGCATATAAGGAGCCACTGAAACAAATAATGCCTAAGGTAAAAAACAGACTGGCATAGCTGATATAGGAATTGCTGACATGGGTACTCAATAGCCCAAGCATAATTAAGGCAAAGCTATGGTACATCTGGTAGCGGACACCTGTTTCGAATGTTTGCTGTTGGCTAATTTCCATCATGGGTTTGAGTCCATGTGCTGCAAATGCACCAATGATAACGCCCAATGCAGCGCAAATAAATCCGATAATGAATGCTGGTTTGTACATCTTATTCGTTTAATATTTTTATACAACAATACCTTCCAAATCAAAATCGTAAGCTTTATCTATTTGTACGTTTACAAATTCGCCTATTTTAAGGGCTTGTGCACTGCGTACAATTACTTCGTTGTCCACATCTACGCTATCGTATTCGGTGCGCCCGATGTAGCGTCCTGATTCTTTTTTATCCACCAAAACTTTGAAAGTGCGCCCGATTAATTCTTGGTTTTTCTCGTACGAAATCTCTTGCTGCACTTCCATAATTTCTTGTGCACGTTTCTCTTTTTCTTCGGCAGAGATATTATCCACTAAATCGTAAGCACTGGTATTTTCTTCATGCGAGTAGGTGAAAATACCCACACGGTCAAAACGTTGTTGCTCTAAGAATGCTTTTACTTCCTCCACATCATCGCGTGTTTCGCCGGGGAAGCCTGCAATTAAAGTGGTGCGCAAAGCTATACCTGGAACTTTTTCACGCACCGCATCCAGCAAATCCAACATTTCTTGCTTATCCATTTGGCGTTTCATTGCCTTCAGCATATTGTCGGTAATATGCTGTAAGGGCATATCAAGGTAATTACAAATATTATCTCGCTCACGCATCACATCTAAAACATCAAGGGGAAATTTTGAAGGATACGCATAATGCAAGCGAATCCAATGTAAACCGGGTATATCGCTCAAGTGTTTGAGCAAGTCGGGTAGGGCACGCTTTTTGTAAATATCCAATCCGTAATAGGTCAGTTCTTGGGCAATGAGCATAATTTCTTTCACGCCCATTTGTACCAATTTTTTGGCTTCAGCAATAATTTCTTCTATGGTTTTGCTGACATGATTACCACGCATCAGGGGTATGGCACAAAAGGAGCAAGTACGGTTGCAACCTTCAGAAATCTTGAGATAAGCATAATGTTTGGGTGTAGCCAAAAGGCGTTCTCCCACCAACTCGGTTTTATAGTCGGCCTCCAATTCTTTCAAGAGCAAGGGTAATTCCATAGTGCCAAACCAAGCATCTACATCGGCTATTTCTTTAGACAAATCTCCTCTATAACGTTCGCTCAAACAGCCTGTAACATATACTTTGTCTAATTTTCCTTGCTCTTTCAGTTCTAGCTGTTCGAGTATGGTATTAATGCTTTCTTCTTTAGCTTTATCAATAAAACCACAAGTATTGACAACTACTATGTTGTGGTCTTTTTTGCTGTTTTCGTGAACCACAGCAATATCATTGGCTGCTAATTGTCCACTCAATACTTCACTATCCACCAGGTTTTTAGAGCAACCGAGCGTTATGATATTGACTTTGTTTTTTTTGAGGGTTTTGCTTCTCACGGGCTATTTTTTTCTTATTTTTTTCTGAAATAGATACGAAGTGGCACACCCGAAAATTTGTAATGACCACGCAATTTGTTTTCTAAAAAGTTGCGGTACGCACTGCTCAAGGCTTCTGGATAGTTGGCATAGCAAGCAAAAGAAGGTGTTTTTGTAGGCAATTGACGTACAAATTTGATGCTCACATTGTGTCCGCGCGACATGGGTGGCGGGTAACGTTGAATTTCTTTCAACATCGTTTCGTTCAACTTTGATGTAGCAATTCTTCGTTTCAAATTTTCGTGTACTTCAATCGTTTTTTCCATGGCTTGAAAAATACGGGTCTTGTCCATGGCTGAAATGAAAATGACAGGAACATCGTTGAAGGGGGCTAATTTTTCTTTTATTTTTTGTTCGTAGTCGCGAGCGGTATTGGTCTCTTTTTCATAGGCATCCCATTTGTTGACCAAGACTACAATGCCTTTTCCTTTTCTTGCGGCTAGGCTGAAGATATTGATGTCTTGCATCGTAATACCGTTGAGGGCATCTATGACTAGCAAGCAAATATCAGCTTCATCCATGGCTCTGATGGCACGGATTACGGAATAAAATTCAAGGTTTTCGTGTACGTTTTTCTTTTTGCGCAACCCTGCGGTATCAATGAGTACAAATTCTTTGCCAAAAAGTTTGTAATGGGTATGGATACTATCTCTTGTTGTACCAGGGATATTACTCACAATTGTTCTTTCTTCGCCTGTGAGTGCGTTCAGAAGGGTAGATTTTCCAGCATTTGGCTGACCTATGATGGCAATTTTAGGTACATATTCATCCAATTCGATGACTTTATTTTCTTCATCAATTTGCTCGTAATCTTCGGTATAAAACTCTTCTTCAAAATCTTCTTCCTCATCACCTTCTTCCCATTCTTTTTCCAGCTCGCTGTCGCTACGTTGTTTTTTTGCTTTCTTGAGTGTGCGTTTGATATTGGGTGTTGCCATTTCGGCATCTTCTGGCATCAAAGCCGTGATTTCGTCTAGCAATTCGCCAGTACCGCTACCAGATATGGAGGATACAAAGAATAGTTTATCGAAGCCCATCGAATAAAATTCAGTGGCTTCAAGCATACGAGTGTTATTATCTACCTTGTTCACAACAAGCAACACTGGCTTAGTACTACGACGCAGTAAATCGGCCATGTCATCATCTAAATTGGTAATACCTGTAGCGGTATCTACTACAAACATTAGCAAGTCGGCCTCGTCTAGTGCTATGAGTACTTGTTTGCGTATTTCGCGCTCGAATACGTCTTCGCTGTGCGATACAAAACCTCCGGTATCAATTAGGTTGAATGTTTTCCCATTCCAATCGGCAACGCCATATTGGCGGTCGCGTGTTACTCCGCTTACATTATCTACTATAGCCTTGCGTTGCTCTAGTAATCTATTGAAAAGTGTTGATTTTCCTACATTTGGACGCCCTACTATTGCTACCGTAAATCCTGCCATTGTCTTAAAAAATTAGGCTGCAAAAGTAGGGTATTTTAGGCGTAAAACCTTTGTAGATTTGACTTCTATGCTTTTTGAAGGTAATGATTGTTATTGCTTAATGGTCAATTTGATTTTGACTATGCGCATTTTTTCGAGCTCGGTTATTGCAAATTCGTAATTCTTGTAAGATATTATATCTCCTATTTTCGGAAAACGACCGTAGATTTCAAGGATTAAACCTGCAATAGAATCGCTGTCGCCTCGGGCATCTTCGAATTCATCTGCAGAAACGTTGATGATACGACACACATCGTTAATCAGCGTTTTGCCGTCTATGATATAGTTGTTGTTGTCAATTTTTTTATAATGAAGGTCATCTTCATCAAATTCATCTTTGATATCGCCGATGATTTCTTCCATAATATCTTCGAGTGTGATAATGCCGCTTGTACCTCCAAACTCATCTACTACAATAGCAAAATGAATTCTTTTTTGTTGAAATTCTTTTAATAAATCTTCAATGAATTTGCCTTCATGAACAAAATAGGCAGGGCGAATGAGGCTATGCCAATCCAAATTGGGATTCTCGCTGTGCGCAAGAAAGTCTTTTGTATTGAGCATCCCCACAATTTTGTCCAAATTTTCTTTATATACTGGCAGGCGGCTATAACCCATTTCCACGGCATATTTCTGTACTTCCAAGAAACTGATATCTTCAGATACGCCGCTCACATCCATACGGGTACGCATGATTTGCTTGGCAGTAATATTGCCAAATTTTAAAATGCCTTTGAATATGTTCACTTCTTCTTTGGTCGCAGAAGGACCTACTGTTAGTTCAATTGCGTGTTCAAATTCTTCTTTACTGAAGTTGTTTTTCTTATTACCTATACGGTTTTCGATATATTTTGATGATGAAACAAAAAGACTACTGATAGGTTTTAAAATCTTAGAAAGCAATGTCAATATTGGGGCACAAAACAAAGCCATTTGCATTTTGTTTTGTGTGGCATAAACTTTGGGTAATACTTCTCCAAATAGTACCAATAAAAAGGTAACAGCAACAACTTGAATTAAGAATGAGGCTAAGGGACCTACATTATGAAACAAATCTTTGACCAACATATTGGTGGCAATAACGATGGCAATATTCAGAAAATTGTTGGTTACCAAGACTGTTGCCAATAAACGTTGTGGTTGTTCTAAAAGCTTAACTGCTTGCTTTGCAGTATTGTTATCTTTAGACATCAGTTCGTTGATGTCTTTAGTTTTCAACGAAAAATAGGCAGTTTCTGCTCCTGCAGAAATAGCGGTGAGTAGCAATAAAATGGTAATTAGAATGAGCAATACGGTCATCTGCGATGAGGAAACAGCCGTTGAGGCATCCCAAAGAAAAATTGAATGAAACAGATTGCCTAGAGGGATACTATCCAAGAGAGTACGAGTTTGGTTATCGAAGCCCAAAGATATATAAAGTGAACAAAATTTTACTATTTACTTTTATAGTTGGCACAAAAAATGACTTATTTATGATTGCTCATAACAGATTCAGGGTTGGGTATTGTAAATGCTACTGACATGAATCGTTGTAAGGATTCGAAAATCACTACATCAGGTTTTTCTTCTTCAATCAATTTGTCGGGAAAATCGTATGACCAGATATAAGTTGCTTTTTTAAAGTGTAAATTCAAAAAGGGGATTAAATAGTTTGAGTAGGAATCACGCAGCATTACTAGTTTCAAATTTGAGCCATCAATGGTTTTATTGTTATTGTAATTGATGGTAATTTCGGAGGATTTGGGTAAAAACAATGACTTGGATGTATCTTTAAAAGTCATCAATATTTCTGTTCTGCCATAGCTATTTTTCAAGCCTGCCACTTTTGCTAAGTCGCCTTCATTGCTGTTAAAAGTACTGAAAATAAAATCATCTTCTTGGGCGGGTTTCAAGTAGGGAAAATCTTTTTGTATCATTTTCATTAGTTCTGAATATCCTATAAAACCGCCATACAAATTCCAATGAGTGTCAGTTTTGTAATACACTTCATGTCGGTTTTTAGCTTGTTTGAGTGCATCAATGGGGTATATAAAGTTGATATTGCTATGTTTCTTTAAGTGTTCGGTGTTAAAGTCTGCTCTATTGACACCAATATCTTTGGTGACAAAATATCCTTTGGGCAAGAACTCGGTATATATCATGTGCTTGTTTGGGGGGACCAGTACATAAAATTTAATACCACGCTCATGAAGCCATCGGCATTTTGTTGCCAGATTTTCATGAATTTGTACAATTTCATCCACAGATACGGGAGACATTTTACGCACATCATTGATATCGCCGGGTTCTGTATCAAAAAACCAACCCTCTTTACCCATAATTACATCTTCGGGCATTGGTGAACAATGAAAAATATTTGCCATATAGGCGGCGTGAAATAAGAACAAATTATTACGAAAAGAAAAATTATCTCGCGTATAATTGCTGATTTCATCGGGATATGAGAAAAAGTTGGCACTCTTCAATTCTGGTTTCGCAGCCATGCTTCTGTTTTCATCATTTTCGGCATCTTCCCAAAACTTAAATTCGTTGTTGATAAATACGAGCCCTATAATAAATGCCATACCTACAATCAATACTGAGCCATTGCGTATTCCCGAAAATATAAAAATTGGCGCAAAAAAATAGACTAAGCAGATTAAAAACAAACTGATAATAATGCTTGCTAATAACTGTGGCAAATCAAATTTGTTTTGGTTGTAGTATTGTAGCATTTCTGTACTTACAGAATTATTGAAAACTAAATATGGGTCATCATTTAGTGCATTAATTTGTATATACATATTATTTCTCGAAACTATTTGAGCACTGTGATACACCCCAAATAAAGAGGATATGTTATTTCCTTTCCATGTTTTGAGTGTCTTTTTGTCAAATGCGCCCTTAATCTTTAGTTCTACACTCTCTATAAAAAATTGACTGGGTAGTTCGCCCAAATCCAATCGTAAAAATTGTACATCTTTAATTGTTGGTATGGTAAAGTCTAATTTTTTATAAAATTGAGAAGCAATGAGTTGGTTAATGCATGATTTAGCATTATTAAATTTCAAAGGATTATTATTGTAAAACATCAGTAGATTAGCATTCCGGTACGATTTGATATTGATGCTTATCTCTGCCTTTTGGGAGTAAATTTTGGCGGTAAACGAATAGACACACCAAGCTATAATTGGAGCGGAAATAAGACTAATTAATAATCGCTTTGATTGACGCATTAAAATCTAAAATAAATAAATGGATTAAAGGTAGTAGAAGCCATTTCGGCAAGGCTGATGACAAATAATGCTAAATAACCACAGTCATAGACGACTCGGAGTGTGCTGTTTTGCGTATTGATTTTAATCTTCTTGCGCACATATTGATAAATAGGAAATGAAAATAAAATGCCGATTGATAGGGTAGTGAAAGTATAACTGTTTAGATAAAACCATAGGTTGTAGGCATATTGAAAATCGCTGTTGATAAAAAACATTTTTTTCAAAATGAGTTTGAGCAAATTAAAATCTTCTATTCTAAAAAGTACCCACCCAATCAATACAATAAACAAAGTATATAAATGCTGCAATACTTTAGGGATTTTGTCCAAAAATTTACCCAAACCGATACGTTCTACAACCAAGAATGTACCATGAAAAATACCCCAGAGTAAGTAATTCCAACTGGCACCATGCCAAAATCCTGTTAGCGCAAAAACAATAAATAGATTGAGATAATTTCTGAAACTTCCTTTCCGATTTCCGCCTAAGGGGATATATACATAATCTTTGAAAAAATTGCTCAAGCTAATGTGCCATCTGCGCCAAAAATCGCGGATAGATCGGGCAGCGTAGGGATAATTGAAGTTTTCCAAAAAATCGAAACCAAACACCTTTGCCAAACCAATAGCCATATCTGAGTAGCCTGAAAAATCGAAAAATATCTGAAGGGTGTAGCACAATGCTGCCAACCAAAGCATTTTGGGGGTCATGTATGCCGGATTGGTTTGATAAATCTTATCTGCAATAACACCAACAGAATTGGCAATCAAAATTTTCTTCGCAAATCCGATGATAAAACGTTGGATGCCAATATAAATTCTTGACTTATTGATTACCCTTTTGTTGAGTTGCTCATCTATGTCTTTGTATCGTACAATAGGCCCTGCTATCAATTGAGGAAAGAATAAGGTGTATAAACCTGTATTGAGCGGATTGTGTGATACATGGGCATCTTTGCGATAAATATCAATAACATAGGTAAGTCCGTGAAATGTAAAAAAAGATATACCCAGCGGTAAATGTATTTTTAAAGCGGCATCTTTAGTCAGCGAATTGAAATGAAAAATACTATCGGTATTTAACAATAAAAAACCAAAGTATTTGTAATAAATGAGTACACTCAGATTTACAATAATGGAAAAGCCTAAACCTATTTTTCTGATAAAACCTTCATTTTTGTCAATTAAAATACCCATTAAATAATTGAACAAAATAGATGCCAAAACCAATACCGTATATTGTTTTTCTCCCCAGAAATAGAATATGAAACTTGCCGCAAAAAGAATTAGATTTTGTAAGACTATATTTTTTTTGGCTAAAAAATACGCAATCAACACAATGGGTAAAAAATAAAAAAGAAATATCGCAGAACTAAATACCAAAATGATTAATGTTTTAATGAAAAATACAATAGGGGGCAATATACTGAAAATCTATTTCAAATTAAAGAATGGTTTTTTTGATTTGTGGGGGTAAAATTTTTGTGATAAAAAATAAATAAGGCACCAAAAAACGAATAAAAACAAAGCCCGCGTTGGGTGAGCAAAATATCTTCCGTTGTACAACAGATGATGACTAAGATTAGAAAAAAAATATGTAGATGGTTGCGCATTTGAATTGCCTTTCGAATTTGATAAAATAGAATAAAACAGAATAATAGTAATCCAAATATGCCAAAACACAACCAAATATTGGCAAACTGATTATGGGTATTGAAATAGGGTATGGGATAATGAACCATTGCGCTTATCAGGAAATAATTGAACTCTAAAGTGTTTTTCAGATTGCCCGACCCCATACCCCAAAGCCAATTTTGACGAATCAATAACCAATCGGTACTCCAAATCAACTTTCGCATACTCATTGAATTGTCAATGATATTTGTTGTTTTATTTGTCTTAATATAATTTTCGATTTCAGCAACGCGCTCGCCTGCGAATGGAACTAAAAAATAAACGACAATTGCCGCTAATATTAGGCTAACAACAAGTGGCAAGATTATTTTTTTCCTTTCTTTTCGGAAGGCAATAAAATAATAACTCAACCCTATCATCAAGCCGATAATTGGTGTTTTCGGTAGTAATGCAAACAATGAAATAAATAAAACAATAAATAATGCAAAAAACTGCCATTCTTTTAATTGATATTTCAACTGCTCTTCAAATAATAAAATAAAGCAACTGAAACTGAGGTACATGCCCATAAATGTGGGATGAATGCCACAAGTATTTTCAAAAAAAATACGGTAATGAACATGATTGCCAAAATTGCCCGCATTTTGATACAGATGAATCAGGAAAGATACATTCGCAAAGCTGCAAGAGAGTAAACAAGCAAATACAAATAGGAGCAACTGCTTATAGATTGAGGCTTTACTGCTATTGTTCAGGCTTGCAAATATTAATGGGATAGACAATAAACCAGATTGCTGTTCTAAGGAAAAAAAAATAGAGTATCGTAATGCTTGGACTGTAAATGGTAAGTATATTGGATATAGAAAATAGATACAACCTAAGAATAATGCCAATTGATAATTTTTCGTTTTTGCTCCGTCAGAAAATACTAAGTCTCTTGTTGCCATATAAAAAAAAATAGTCACCAATACGCCTATTTGTATCCTCATCGGTAAGAAAAAGGAAATCATCAGCAAGCTAGAACAGTAGGTATCCCATTTGTAATATTTATCCATTCGAACTCGTTTTTTTGTTGCTATTTTCCAATAGCTTGATGATTTGATCGGCTATGCCTTGACGAAATTTATCTGCCGAAAATTTTTCGGCATGGGTGCGTATTTTTTTATGGTCATTGAGCGGTTGCTGTTCAAATTTTAATACAGTTGCTTTAATGCTTTGCTCATTTTGTTGCTCAAAAAAATAGCCTGTTTCATTATCAATAACAGTTTCTTTGTGCCCGCCATAGTTAAGCGCAATTACCGGAGTGCCGCACGCTTGTGCTTCTACGCACATGATGCCAAAGTCTTCTTTGGCGGCAAAAATACAGGCTTTGGCCTTTTGCATATACTTGAGCAATTCAAAGTCATTTTGGTAGCCCAACCATTTGATGTTTTCGCTTGCTTTGATTTGTTTTCTTATCTTTCTTGCTCCATGACCGTCGCCTATTAAAATTAGTTTTTGCTCCGGCATTAGTTGAAATGCCTTGACAATAACGTCAACTTTCTTATAAGGTACAAATCGACCGACACATAAATAAAAATCTTCTCTCGGGGTTTCAGACAAATGAAAAAAAACAGTATTTACAGGCGGATAAAGGACTTCAGATGTCCTGCCATAATTTTTCAAAATGCGCTCTTGTACATTGATTGAATTTGCCAAAAAGACATCTACATTATGTACACTTCTCAAATCCCACTTGCGAAGCTGCTGAACAATACTACGATATAAAGCGTTCTTAAGCCAATTGTTGTCTTTTGAATAATCTTCGTACAAGTCCCACGCATAGCGCATCGGAGTATGGCAATAGCATAAATGAGGAACATCTTTAGCTTTTCTAAATCCTTTCGCAACCGCATGGGAGGAGGACAATACAAAGTCATAATTTTCGATTTTAAAACGATGTATTAAGCCTGGTAGCAGCGGCAAAAAATAACGGTACAGTTTCTTGATATAGGGGAAATAGTGTATGGGGGATACAATGACTTTTCTACGGTTGAGAATTTTTACTCGATCTCGCTTAGGCAGGTGGCTAAACAATGTATAAACGGTAATGTCATCATCAGGGTAGGAAGACAATATTTCTCCGACAACCTTTTCGGAGCCAGCATTTACCTTAAACCATTCATGAACTAGTGCAAAGCGCATTTTTTAATAATCTTTGTTTTCTTGGATTGCGTTTAAAATCACTTGTGAGGATTGTTCAAAACTATAATCTTTTACTAGAACATTCAATAAGTTCGAATCAATGGCTGTATCCATTAACGATAATCTTATGTCCCCTATTAAGTCTTGTATCGTTTCACTTTTACTCAATCTTACGAAGCCTTTGTATAGTTCTACATGGGTGGGGATTGCCGAACACAATACTTTGCAATTGAAGTATAAGGCTTCTAAAATAGGAATGTTAAATCCTTCATAGCTCGACATAGATACGAAAAGCTCAGATTCTTGATAGTAGCGAACAAGTTGGCTATCGTTGGGCGCCTCAATAATTTCAATTTTTTTTTGCTCAATCCATTCTTGGAGTTCAATCGTTTTTTTAATTTTATCCAGATAATGACCAATTAAAATAAGCCGATAACCCGATGCCGCAAATTGCCCTGCAATAAATGCCGCTATCAATAATTGGAATTTTTTTCGAGCATCGAAGCTGCCCACAAATAGTATTTGCTTTTGTTTTTGAACCGGATTGTTACTATACTTTTCCAATTTTTCGGCGATTCCATTGTAGGTAACACTGATTTTATTTCCTTCTATATGATAGCTTTGTTCTATTTGATTTTTAATAGTATTGCTTACCGTAAAAAGCCCCTTTGCTCTTTGCGCTATTTTAGGTACTAGAAAACGGTACCAAAGGCTAAACCAAAATGGATGTGTATTGGATTTGTGCTGAAATGCCAAATCATGAATACAAATGTAATTATTAGGGTATAATAGCGGAGCCGTGTTGGCAAAATTCAGTAATGGAGGATTGCCCATTTTTTTTGCAAATTTGTAAAGGTCTAGTTGCTCCCAAAGGTGCCCTTGATGGGTCCCTATGATTTGAACATCTAATTCTTTGGCAATTGCTGTATGTTTGATATTATGGGGCGAAACGAAAATAATATTATTGTCCATTCGCTTCATTTTTCTACTACACTCTAATGCGTACCTTTGAACCCCTGTGATATTTTGGGTCAGGAAACGAGCGTTTATGAGTAGTGGCATTCTTTAGGGTGAATAGGTGATGAGCGTAAAACAGACAAAACTACTAAATAATTCAAGAAGCTAGTAGCTGCTTGCTTAAAAAGCCTCTAAACTTCATTATTTTGAGTTTGAGACAAAAAACGAGAAGGTTACAGGCCTACGAAAGCCAAAATTATAGCAATTTATTGTTTTATCAACGAGGTATTAAAAAACAATGACCCATCAAGAAGATTTACGTTGTAGGATTTCGGATAGCAAACCGCTAACATAAATTATTTTCACACTCCCGATTACAGCAATAAACTTGCGCCTCAATCCCAATCGCCTTCTTCTGTTGCGCTATTTTTCTGCGCATATTCTAAAAATTTTCTGTGTGCAGGTAATAGGTGCAACAAGAATGATTTGACCAGAGCGATTCTGATTTTCTACGAAATAGTTTCTCCAGCTCCTTGGCAGAAGGGATAGGGCTGAAGTCAATTAGGTACAAAATAATTATCTAATTGGTGTTGTTTATCAAAAATGATTATATATAAATATAGTATTTTATATATGCTTGCACTGGATAGGCCTTAACAGAAAAATAATATCGGGAAAATAACGAATCTCGGAAAAGCTGCGTACTTTTAGTATAATTTCCCAAACCAAACCAAACCAAACCAAACCAAACCAAACCAAACCAAACCAAACCAAAAATGAAATTAAATGAAACGATACTACCTATTTTTACTGCTACCCTTAGCAGGCTACACTCCCGCCACAGCCCAGTATGGTGCTTGTACAACCGTAGATTATATCCAAGCTCCAAGTTTAACAAGCAGCAGCCTTGGCGATGGCTTCGGTGCTAAAACGGTCATCAGTGCCGATGGCAATACTTTGGCTGTGGGCAATAAAAACGAAAGTCGCTCGGGAACGGGCGTCAATCCAGCAGTTACGGGCTCTGTTGCAGGAGCTGGTGCTGTCTTTGTTTATACCCGTGCCGATAGTTTGAGCATCTGGGTAGTCCAAGCCTACATCAAAGCCTCCAATACGGGAACGTCCGATCTTTTTGGTGCTTCAGTAGCATTAAGTGCCGATGGCACTACCTTAGCGGTAGGCGCCTATGGCGAAGCTGGCAACGGAACGGGTATTAATCCTGCGAATAATAATTTAGCCGCCGGTGCAGGCGCAGTCTATATCTATACCCGTAGTGGCAGTACTTGGAGCTTTACCCATTATATCAAAGCTTCCAATACAAATTCCGGCGATAATTTTGGAATCTCCGTATCCCTGAGCGGCGATGCTACTACCTTAGTGGTAGGTGCCTACAACGAAGATGGCAGCGGCACCGGTATTAATCCTGCGGATAATAATTCCGCCGGCGGTGCAGGTGCTGCCTATATCTATACCCGCAGTGGCAGCACTTGGAGCTTTACAGACTATATCAAAGCCTCCAATACGGGAAGCATCGATAATTTTGGAGGTGTCGTATCCCTAAGCAGCGATGCGACTACCTTAGCGGTAAGTGCCTATCTCGAATCAGGAAGCGGCAAGGGTATTAATCCTGCGGATAACGATTCCGCCAGCTATTCAGGGGCGGTCTATACCTATACCCGTAGTGGCAGTACTTGGTCTTTTAGTGCTTATATCAAAGCGTCCAATACGAGTTCCTTCGATTTTTTTGGAAACGCTCTATCCCTAAGCAGCGATGGCACTACCTTAGCGGTAGGATCCAGTAGCGAAGCGGGCAGCGGCAAGGGTATTAATCCTGCGGATAATGATTCTGCCGGCGGTGCAGGGGCGGTCTATATCTATACCCGTAGTGGCAGCACTTGGATCTTTACAGACTATATCAAAGCTTCCAATACGGATGCCAATGATAATTTTGGATACTCCCTATCCCTAAGCAGCGATGGTACTAGCTTAGCGGTAGGTGCCTGGAACGAAGATGGTAGCGGCAGGGGTATCAATCCTGCCGACAACAATTTGTCCTCGGCTAGCGGTGCCGCCTACCTTTTTAAACGCACGGCAGGGCTTTGGGCTCAAAATGCCTATATCAAAGCACCGATAAACGCAGCAAATGATTATTTTGGCTCAAGCATTAGCCTGAGTGCTAATGGAGCCAATTGGGTCATTGGTGCCGCTGGCGACAAAAGTTCAGGCCTAGGGGTCAATCCGGTCAAAAACAGTTCGGGTACTCAATATGGTGCCGTATGGGTCTATAACCAATACGGAGTTACCATACCCCGACTAACCACCGATGGTACCGTCAATAAGGCAACTATCTGTGCAGCACCGCTGTACATCTATCTGAAAGATACTAGCGATAAGAGCGCACGTAGAGCTATAGCCCGCATCTTCAAAAATGCTAATTCCTTTACTGTGGATAGTGCTTTTGTAGATGCTAGCAATACGGGTACTTACCTCGCTACCGGCGCTGGGCAAAGCACCCAACTGATGCGCAGAATGCTCAGTATCCATACGACACCTGCTTCGGGGCTAACCGTAAACGGCGGTCCTATTGTCCGCTTCTACTACGATACGAGCGAAAAAAACACACAAATCCCTACTGCCACTTATCCTACCCAAGTTTGGTTCAAGCATCCGAACGACAAGGCGAGTACTTTGTCCGATTTGGTGTATAAT
>JASGCQ010000090.1 GCA_030054025.1 Phycisphaerales bacterium
GCAATAATACAAAATATTTTCGAAACTATCACTAATTTATGC
Organism: Phycisphaerales bacterium; assembly: GCA_030054025.1. GTDB lineage: Bacteria > Bacteroidota > Bacteroidia > Chitinophagales > Chitinophagaceae > Rurimicrobium. Next base: position 43 of record JASGCQ010000090.1, read on the forward strand.
TCTTATTAATAATGGGGTAAAAGAAAAATTGATATTAGGCTTTAGCGTATCCATTTGCCAATGTAGGGAAGTTTCGCAAATTGTTCTTTTTCTAGTCGCAAAACCAATAAAATAAAGGAGCAAAATAAGAGCAGTCCTGTAAATAATTGGAGCATATTGGAAGCATAATCACTTATTAATTGTTGAAGGGCAAACAGCAAAAGCATTACCAATAAATAAATACCGATACGAGCCAAAGGGTAGGGAACGGGGTAATACTTCTGAGCCCAAAAATAGGCCAATATCATCATGGTAAAATAGCAGATGAGTGTAGCCCATGCGCAGGCCATCATGCCGTACTGAGGGATAAAGTTGATATTGATGAATAGGGTGAGGGCAGATCCAATCAATGTTATGTAGGTAATCTTCATCATATTGTCAGAAATTTTGAGTCCGGCAATCAGATTGTAATAAATGCCCAAACATACATTTGCCAAAAGCAATATAGGCACTACATCCGAGCCCGACCAATAGGTTTTGGGGTTCAAATACCGCCATATATTCAAAAACAAAGCCGTAAACAAAAAGGCAATACAGAGGGTAATGACAAACCACTTCATGACAACGGCATAAGTATCGGGTGCATTTTTCTCACTTGCCTGCTTGAAGAAAAAAGGCTCTGCACTCATCTTGAATGCTTGAATAAACAAAGTGATAAAAATGGCGATGCGATAATTGGCGCCGTAAATGCCGACCAAGATTTTTGCTGCACTTTCAGGGCCATTATAAAACATGGGAATCATAATTCGATCCATTGTTTCATTGATCATGCCTCCCAGTCCTACTATAATCATTGGACTACCAAATCGCCAGAGCCTTGCCAATAGCTCTTTATCTATTCCAAAACGAAAACTCTTCCATTCTCCGAAAAGCAATAAGAAGGTCACTAAGGATTGTGCCATATTGGGCAATAGCAGTAAGCCTCCTTTGCTATGGCTTTTGTACCATATAGCCCATTCGGCATTAGGATGTGCATCTACATAATTTTGTCCGGCATACAGAAGAAAAATGGTGAGTATCAAATTCAGTACAATACCCGATACTTTGACCGCAGCATATTTTCGAGGTCGTCCCTCCTGCCTCAGTTTGGCAAAGGGCAAAGCAGAAAGGGTATCGAAGGCGATAATCATAATAGCCCAAATAATGTATTCGGGGTGATTTTCTTGGTACAATAAATTGGCTATCGGCTGCCGAAACAGGATAAAGAGCATACTCAGACAGAGCGTGCTGACTAGTAGCGTGCTAAAGCCGGTTCGGAAAAGTTTCTCTTTATTTTCTTTGTTGGCGGCAAATCGAAAATAAGCCGTTTCCATGCCATAGGTAAAAAGGATATTCGCTAGCGAAATGCCGGCATACAGAATGCTGAAATCCCCATAGGCTTGCTGACCTTTGCTGTTGTCGGGCAACAAATAAGTGATGATAGGTGTTTGTAAGTATCCTATCAGCCTTGCTGCTATATTACTAAAGCCATACCAAAGCGTCTGTGATGCTAAATTTTTTAAAGAAGACATTTGTGTTTCAAAAGTAAAATTTTATTGCGATTATCCAGCCCCGAAATTTTGCTTTTAAAAAAGAATTAAATGCTGCAATTACAAATTACCTTCGCTGCAAAACAACTCTAAAGGCGTGGCGCATCCTATTGGCATTTTCGATTCGGGCTTTGGCGGACTCACTGTATTCCGTGCTATTGCGCAGCAATTACCCGCCTACGATTTTATTTATTTGGGCGATAATGCGCGCGCGCCCTATGGCAATCGCTCTTTCGAAACGGTACATGAATATACTTTGCAATGTGTGCGTTGGTTTTTTGAGCAAGGATGCCCTTTGGTCATCTTGGCGTGTAATACGGCTTCTGCCAAGGCATTGCGCAGCATTCAGCAAAATGACTTGCCCCACATAGACCCTGCCAAAAGGGTTTTGGGAGTCATCCGACCGACTGCCGAGCTGATTGGCAATTTTTCTACAACGAGGTCGGTAGGCATATTGGGTACACAAGGCACTGTTTTGTCCCAATCTTATCCTATCGAAATCCGCCATTTTTTTCCCGACATCAAGGTGAGCCAACAGGCTTGCCCCATGTGGGTGCCGCTCATCGAAAACGGAGAACAGCATTCTGCTGCGGCGGATTATTTTATCGAAAAGTACATCCAAGAACTGCTGGCGCAAGATGCAGCCATAGATACTGTTTTGCTGGCTTGTACCCATTATCCATTGATAGAAGAGCAAATCAAAGCGCATTTGCCTCGGCATGTACAGGTATTGGGTCAAGGAGCTATCGTAGCACACAGTTTACAAGATTATTTGCAACGCCATAAAGAAATGGATGAGCGATTGACTAAAAATGGCGAGGTCTTGTTTTACACCACCGACGATACGGCAAGTTTCGATAAGCAAGCCTCGGTGTTCTATGGTCAGCCCATTCAGTCGCAGTTTGCAGACGTAACGCCTCTTTAAGTTTTTCTAGGTTTCTTTTTGGCTGCGGGAAAAAGCACATTATTCAAGATGAGGCGATAGCCCGGCGAAGTAGGGTGTAGGGATAAATCGGTATGCGGATTGCCCACTAAGTGACGATAATCTTCGGGGTCGTGCCCGCCATAAAATGTCCAAGTCCCTTTTCCAAATTCTCCGTGGATGTAGCGGGCTTCGTTTACGCTTTTGTTTTCGCCCATTACCAATACGCTCGATTTAATGATCTCTTTGCGAAAGGTAGTCGTTTGTCCCCAAAAGCCCTTGATGATATCTGTATGATTTTGGCAGAGCATTGTGGGTACGGGGTCAAATTTTGCCGAAAAATTGAAAAGGGTAAAATAATCAGTTTCCATCGGTACTTTGCGGAATACAGTATTGTCTATGTTGGAGTATTCATACTCATAAGGATTGGCAGAAATGATGAAATCTTTGAAAGCAAAACACTGGCTGAAGTCTAATGCCTGCTGGGCATTGGGTGACATCGGGTCACCATCGAAAGGGACATCGCAAATGTCGGTATTCTGTGCCGCCAAGGCTATATCGTAACTGTCTGTAGCCGAACACATGGCAAATAGATATCCGCCTCCGGCTACAAATTCTCTGATTTTTTTTGCAACCGCCAATTTTAATTTCGATACTTTTTTATAGCCGTTTCTTTTGGCTATTTCTTCACTCAGCCTTACATCCTCCTGATACCAAGCGGCAAAATGATAGATGCCCCAAAACTTGCCATACTGTCCCGTAAAATCTTCGTGGTGCAGGTGCAGCCAATCGCATTCGGGTAGTTTTTGTGCCAATACCTCATCGTCATACACTTTATCAAAAGGGATTTCGGCGTACTCCAATACCAATGTTACGGCATCGTCCCAAGGATGTTTGCCAGGTGGGGTATAGACGGCAATTTTGGGTGCTTTTTCCAGCTTGATGATGTCTTCATTGTTGTCGGGGGCACTTATTTTTTCGACAATGGCGAAGTATTGCGCATCGCTGATGATGTCGTAACTCACCCCTCTGAGTTTGCACAGTCGCTCTATGGGTTCATTTTGTTCTATGGCAAAACTGCCCCCTCTGTAATTCAGCAACCAATCTACCGATATATTCAGTTTGAGCGAAGCATAAGCTACGCCATAAGCCTTGAGATGACTTTTTTGCCCTTCGGCATCCATGGGTATGAAGATGCGTGCCGCATGGCTATGGGGCATAATGCCGACGAACAGAATAAGGAGGTATAAGTAATGTTTTTTCACGGGACTACAAACTTAATGTGTGTATCTAACAGGGACTAAGTTACAGCAAATTAAGTGATTGCACTTTGTTACTACAAAATTGCTGTCCACCGATAGTTCAGAGGTACTTAAATGTGGTTGCAGTTGTAAAGTTCGCATAGCGCAAAGATAATACTTTTTTGATTGTCTTGTTAGCGGTTTAGTATAAGGTGCTTCTTTTGGGAATATGCTGTAGCTGGAAATTGACCGTTTTGCCCGACAGGATACCTCCCTGAGTGAATTGCACTTAGCAAATGTGCAAAAGAGCATACTTATCAGATGGTCTTTGGTTTTGAAACGCTTGGTATATCGGTCGGCATCGTGCTTTTTTACCGAAGATGTAATGATGCGCTCATCTATAAGAGAAATGAGCTGTCCGAAAACGGATTTAGTAGAAAAGTAATTACTTTTACCCATAGTAGTTGGTTGTGTAGTAACTCCCAATCTACTAAAACGAAAAAATAGCCTGTTTTAGGCTATTTTTTTTATCGGACAACAGTGTTAAACAATATCCAATTTTGCGTTGATGATATACTTACATCAAAAAAGCTCAAACAATGCTACTTGTTTGAGCTTTTTGAACTTTAACCGAAATCGGCATGAATTTAGTAGGGCATAATGATGGTTTTTGAACTGCCGCCAACGCTGGTCCATACTGCTTTGTAATAATAACTACTGCCTATGCCAGGGCAGGATGTTGCAGCACCTGTTGCATCCAACCCAAATGTAACTGTAGCCGTAAATGCAGGATTGCTGTGTAGGGTAGCACCACTTACCAGTCTGAAATCACAGTCTTGGCGTACTACAAGCGGGCTGGTGATGGCACGATAAAAACTACGCCCTTTTCGATTGATGCCCCATTCGGCGATATCGTTTCTGGTTCCGTCGGAATGAAGGCCTCTAGTAGATATGACTACACCACCACTATAATTAAACTCTCTTTTTTTGGCTACTTGCCAGGATCTTTCGGTACCATCGTTGAAGGTGATTTTCATGCCGCTGCTTTCTATCTTATGCACAATAGAACCCAAGCTGGAAAGGTCTTTTAATAGTCCGCCTTTTACATTGGTGACGGTGTGGCTACCATTTATTGTGAAATATTTGCCATCTTTCACTCTTATGATTTTTACTCCATCGTAGGCTATGGTAACTACTGCTGCAGAATCTTTCCAACGAACGCTAAATGGAATGGTCATAATGACTTTTCCGGAACGTGTGAAGTTGGGATGACAAGTAGTAGTGCCGTCGTAAGTGATTGTAATTCGTCGGCTAGTAGCTGTGGAGTCAAACACCACGGTTGCGTCGCACAAGGTGGACGTTATTTTGCCAGTTACCAATGATCCTATCGCCTCAATGCCCGTATTTACATCGTTGGCAATAGCATCCACATGGTTAGAGAAGCTGTGTTCGTCGTCCGATTGGGTAGATATCTCTGTATCGGTTACCCAATCTGTTTTCGAATCTTTTTTACAAGAACCAAATACTGCCGAGCAGCTCAGTGCCAGCAATAGTAACCTTACAATTTGTTTTTTCATAAGTTGATGTTTTAATAAGATTGTTTTTTAAAGAAGCTCTGACCGTTTATACGTAAGGAAGTTTAAACAAATGTTGCTTCAAATTGGTTAACTGATGGCCAATAACATTAACTTAACAAAATTTAGCTGCCCATTCATCGAAAAAAAAGCCCCAACCGTTGAGTTAGCACTTTTTAGAAAAAAGAGTTAAAAGAAAGTTTAGGCGATGTCTTCTGGAACGTCTTCGGGGTCGGGTTCGCGCAGTTCTACTGGTTTCGATTTTTTGCGCATTTTCATATTGATGAGTTCTACACCAAAAGAGAACGCCATTGCGAAATAAACATAATTTTTGAGTTGCATTTCGTGTGCTTTTTCGGGGCTCCATCCTTCGATGACCAATACCAAACCTACCATTACCAAGAAGGATAAAGCCAACATTTTGAGGGTCGGGTGTTTATGGATAAAAGTGGCAATACCGTCGCTGAAAAAGAACATGATAATCATAGCAATCACCACAGCAGCAATCATGATTTCTAAATGTTGTGCAATACCTGATGCGGTTACCACGCTATCAAAAGAAAAGACCATGTCAACCAACACAATTTGTGTCATTGCTTTAGCAAAACCACCTGCTTTTTTCTTTACATCGGCCTCTAGGGCCTCTTCGTCACCTTCTAGCTTATGGTGTATTTCCATTACTGTTTTGAAGAGAAGGAATAAACCACCACCTATCATCACGAGGCTTGCCAAGTCTATACCATGACCAAATACGGAGAATAGAATAACTCCTTTTTGCTTTAGCAGCCATCCCAGCATCATCAAGAGCAATACGCGTGTGACAATGCCAAATATCATCCAATACAAACGTGCTTTTTTGCGATACTCGCCCGGGATGCGACCCATGATGATAGACACAAAAATTACGTTGTCTATACCAAGTATAATTTCTAAAAGAGTAAGCGTTAATAAGCTGATAATACTTTCATTACTGAATAAATAGTCCACTATTTAATAAAAAATTTAGAATTTAAAATTGAGTCTAATAATTAAACATTAATTATCAAATCTTTAAAATTATTTCTTGCCAAAGGGTAATCCCATGCCGCCTCCGGGCATACCCATGCCGCCCATATTGCCCAATCCACCCATACCACCAGGGCCGCCCATGCCTTTGAACTTGTTCATTTGCCCCATCATCTGGCGTATTTGTTCAAACTGTTTCATAAAGGCATTTACTTCGGCAATGTCTTTGCCAGATCCTTTGGCGATGCGTATGCGGCGTTTGGCATCAATGCTATCGGGATTGTTGCGCTCAAAAGGGGTCATCGAATTAATCATGGCTTCGATACCTTTAAAGGCATCGTCGCTGATATCGATATCTTTGATGACTTTGCCCACACCAGGTATCATGGCGAGCAAATCTTTGATATTGCCCATCTTTTTGATTTGCTGCAATTGTTCTTTAAAATCTTCGAAGTCAAATTTATTAGCACGAATTTTTTTCTCAATTTTTTTGGCTTGTACCTCATCAAACTGCGCTTGAGCACGCTCTACAAGGGTAGTGATGTCTCCCATACCCAAGATACGCTGTGCCATACGTTCGGGGTAGAAGGCATCGAGTGTGTCGAGCTTTTCGCCCATGCTCACAAATTTGATGGGCTTATTGACGGTATATTTGATGCTCAAGGCAGCTCCGCCACGGGTATCGCCATCCAGCTTGGTGAGTACTACCCCCGTAAAGTCTAAGCGGTCGTTGAAGGCTTTTGCCGTATTTACGGCATCTTGCCCCGTCATGGAGTCTACTACGAACAAAATTTCGTGTGGGTTCACGGCATTTTTCACATCCGTTACCTCTTGCATCATCACCTCGTCTATCGCCAAGCGGCCCGCCGTATCTATGATGATGATATTGTTGCCATCTGTTTTGGCTTGTTCAATGGCGTTTTGGGCAATACTAACCGCACTTTTATTTTCGGGTTCGGCATACACGGGCACTTTGATTTGCTCGCCCAATACTTGCAATTGGTTAATCGCCGCTGGGCGATAAATATCTGCTGCTACCAATAAAGGCTTTTTACCTTTCTTGGTTTTTAGGTAATTGGCTAATTTGCCCGAGAAGGTAGTTTTACCAGAACCTTGCAAACCTGCAATGAGTATGATGGTTGGGCGGTTGCTGATATCAAATTCAGCCTCTGTTCCTCCCATAAGTTCGGTCAATTCGTCTTTTACAATTTTGACCATTAATTGACCGGGAGAAATGGCGGTTAATACCTTCTCGCCCAAGGCTTTTTCTTTTACTTTATCGGTAAATTCTTTGGCTATTTTAAAGTTTACATCCGCATCTATCAAAGCACGTCGAATGTCTTTGATGGTGCTGGCTACGTTGATTTCGGTTACACGACCTTCGCCTTTTAATTGTTTAAAGGCTGATTCGAGCCGCTCGCTTAAACTATCAAACATATTTTACTATTTTATTTTTACGCTACTGAGAATTAAGAACGCAAAAGTAATGGATAATTAGGGAATTCGGCAATTGCTTCTGCCTTGTTAGTGATTGCTTTTCTCCTCTGCGGGCTCCCAAAGTTCTAACTTGTTGCCTTCATCATCCATGATGTGTGCAAATTTCCCAAAATCGTATGTCGAGATACTGTCCAGCACGTTTACGCCATTTTCTTTGAGTTGGTTTACAAGCCCTTCAATATTTTGCACTCGGTAGTTGATCATAAATTCCTTTTTTGAAGGGGCAAAATAGTCGCTTCCCTTCTTAAAAGGAGTCCACTGAAGGGTATTTATCTGTTCTGGATTGTTGATGTCTCGAGAATCAAAGCTTGATGAGCCCCAGTCGTTGATGTCGAAGCCTAAATTTTTGGCGTACCATTCTTTTGTTGCCTGCATATTGTCCGAATAAAAGAAAATACCCCCTATGCCTGTCACTTTAGGTGTTGAATCCGCTGCGTCACTGATATTGTTTGTGTGACTTTTTTACCTTAAACGGCACTGCAAAGTTAAATAACAATACAACAGATGGTAGTGGTGGAGGTGTATTTAGCAAAGCAAATGCAGGAGCTTTAATTACTGACTTTGCCACAATTGAAAATAACACAGCTCTAAATGCAGGAGGGGGGTTATTTGGTCCTGGCACAATTTCAAAACACGCAAGCATAAGCAATAATAAAGCTGAATCTGGTGGAGGTATTGCCTCATTTAGCGATGGTATCTTTTTGAGAGACTCTGTAAAAATAAATAATAATACCGTAACCAACTCTGGTGCTGGAATATGGCTTAATAATTGCGGCTTAAATGCAAAAGGTAGTTTTACAATAAATAACAATAAAATCATTACAACTGTAGGAGCATTAAATTTTGGCTCTGCGATTTATGATGTAAATGGAATAATAGACATAAGGGGCGGAGAAATTACTGGAAACCTATCAAAAATATCTACTATCTATGCTTCAACCTCAAATCCTATAACCTTAGTGAGCTGTCATATTTACAACCCATTATCTGATGGTAAGCGAATTTATGAATATCTTTCTAGTGGAGATAATATTTTATCCCAAAAAGTTCAATAGAGTTATGGGGATAGGTTAATAAATGGGTATTTGA
>JASGCQ010000012.1 GCA_030054025.1 Phycisphaerales bacterium
GCCACCATTGGCGGTAATTTCTTTGTCGGTGAATTCTATTTTTAGGCCACTCATGAGGGAAATTTTTCTTACGGCTAATTTACAACTTTTTGGTTTATCAGTATGCAATACAACAGAAAGATAATCAAGTACTTATAACCAGTAATTCCTAATGACCGTCATTGGGAGTTAAGGCTCTAATGAACTTTTTGGGTTAAACTACCTGCTAATTTTTGGATAAGCTGCCCCAAAACCTCCTTTTTTGAAGATTTTATTGTTGATTGTTTGTGAAAGACCCGCTTTGAGTAACACCTCAATTTGGTAGCTTTGGGAATCAGGAACAAGCTAGTAACTCAAACAGCAACTTTAGAGGAAAAGAAATCGAAAGCACAAACCTTAGTTGAGGATTATCAGAAATGTTTGAACAAGGGAATACCTTTACTCAAAAATATTGGGAAAGCCTTTATAGAAGCGGATTACAATCAAAAGCAAAATTTAGCTAGCTCGATATTTAAAGAAAAACTGATTTTTGAAGAAAATAATTAACGAATCGTAGAGCCAAATCCAATCCTAACTCTGATAAACAAAACAGGCAAGGGCTTTTTAACAACAAGAATGGTCTGAAAAATCCCGACCATTCTTGTTGGGTGGAGAATACCGGAATCGAACCGGTCACCTCTTGCATGCCATGCAAGCGCTCTACCAAATGAGCTAATTCCCCATTTTGTGTTTTATTCTATTCAGAAATCTTTTCGAAAAACAGAACAGCAAACAATGTTAGCGTGCTAAAATCGTAAGCGATGCAAACATAAAATATAGCTCGGTCTAAAACAAATTTATTCTCTTCAATTTTCTAAATTCAATTTTCTATCTCTTGCTGTGCCTTAATTTTTTGCAGGGTAAAAGGGCATTTTGTTTTTGTTTTTTTGCAACTAATAGAGCTTCATTTTTTCGAAAAAAATCGAAATGTTGGTCTTTTTTTTTGTGCAGCGTGCGCCCAAATTGTTTCGAAACACAATATAGAGTTGTTCACATCTTTTCAACATCGAAAAAAAAATTGCTACAATAATTTTTTTGCCGAATAATTATCTTTAATATTGTGCAAGGATTGAACTTACTAACCCATCCTTATATAAAAAGCCCGAAAGTCCACAACGCTCTTCGGGCTTTTTTTATTGCTGAAAATACTGCCAATAAAGGGTTTTAGCCACTGCTGTTATTTATGTTTAGCTACTTTTTATTTTACAAACCATTTCAAGTGTTATCTCAATTTTCTCCTGAAGGAGGTAAAAAAACTTTGGCAAACTATTTTAAAAATATTGCGAAAGACATTTATCCTGTCGGAAGATTGGATTATGACAGTGAAGGATTATTGTTGTTGACCAATGATAAGAAATTATCGCAACGACTTCTTTCACCTCAAAACAAACACCCAAGAACTTATTATGTACAAGTCGAAGGAAGCGCAAATAAAACAACCATTAAAAAGTTGGAAATAGGAGTTGAAATTAATGTAGATGGAAAATTATATCAAACACTTCTCGCGCAAGCTCACCTTTTAAATGAAGTGCCCAATCTCCCGGATAGAAATCCTCCAATTCGATTCCGAAAAAATATTCCGACTACCTGGATATCGCTCACATTGATAGAAGGAAAAAATAGGCAAGTTAGAAAGATGACTGCCGCAATCGGCTTCCCAACATTACGTTTGGTAAGATTTAAAATCGGAAGTATCACAGCCGAAAATATGCTTTCTGGCGACTATATAGAGATTTCTCAAAACGAAATCGCTCAATTGTTCAGCTAAAGAAATAGGTAGTCTTATTAGTCCTGAATACTCTAAAATGAATATTGAGAATGCGGCAATTCCGTTAATCTTAGTGTTTTGGTATAAAAAAAATCCTTTATTGCAGTTGGGATGCTTATTTTTGCACCCAATACTTTTTTAAGCTAGTCTATGTTTAATTTGATACTTTTTGGACCTCCCGGTAGTGGGAAAGGAACCCAGTCCGCAAACCTTTTGAATAAATACAAACTCCAACATATTTCAACCGGCGATTTATTGCGCGATGAAGTAACCCGTATGACACCCCTCGGATCGGAAGCCAAAAAATTTATGGATCAAGGGATGTTAGTGCCAGATGAAGTCGTTATTGGTATGATTAGTTCTAAAATAGACGAAACAGAAAATGCCAGAGGTTTTATTTTTGATGGTTTCCCTCGTACTAAGCAACAAGCCATAGCTTTAGACAATCTGCTTGACTTTAAAAACACCCCAATCAATTTGGTATTGGCTCTTGAGGTTCCGGATGAAGAGTTGACCAAAAGAATTTTGAATCGTGCGCTGACCTCGGGTAGGGTAGATGATACCGAAGAAGTGATTAAAAAGAGGGTAGAAGAGTATCGTGCAAAAACCGAAATCGTAGCGTCGCATTACGAGGATATGGATAAAGTAGAACGCATCAATGGAGAGGGTACAGTCGAAGAAATATTTGCACTGCTCTGTTCCGAAATAGATAAAGTCATCTTGCCAGAATAATTATTAGTGGAAAAAGCAAATTTTGTTGATTATATCCGTGTCTATTGTAAATCGGGCAAGGGCGGTGCAGGCTGCTCGCATTTTGCGCGTACCAAATACAATGCACAGGCAGGTGTAGATGGTGGCGATGGTGGTCGTGGTGCGCATGTGATACTAAGAGGGAGTTCGCAGTTATGGACTTTATTACATCTTCGATATCATAAAAATGTATTGGCAGAAGATGGGGAAAAAGGTGGCAAAAACAATATAACGGGTAGAGACGGTAAGGATATCTATATAGATGTGCCACTAGGTACTATTGTCTATGATGAAGAAACTGGTGAAGTAGAAGCAGAGGTTTTAGAAGATGGTCAAGAAATTGTTTGGCTCAAAGGGGGCAGGGGTGGTTTGGGGAATGCAAATTTTGCAACACCGACCAATCAAGCTCCAGACTATGCCCAGCCTGGAGAACCTGGTATAGAAGGTTGGAAATATCTTGAACTTAAGGTATTGGCAGATGTGGGACTTGTTGGTTTTCCTAATGCTGGTAAAAGTACACTTCTGTCTACTATTAGTGCAGCAAAACCTAAAATTGCGGATTATGCATTTACTACCCTCACACCTCAGTTAGGCATTGTTCCTTATCGCGATGATAAATCTTTTTGTATGGCCGATTTGCCCGGTATTATTGAAGGAGCAGCAGAGGGCAAGGGGCTTGGGCATAGATTTTTACGACACATAGAACGTAACTCTGTATTGCTCTTTATGATTCCTGCAGATTGTGCAGACCATAGTGAACAATTTGATATTCTTATGAATGAGCTAGAGGAGTTTAATCCCGAATTGCTTCACAAAACCATTATCTTGGCTATCAGCAAAAGCGATATGCTCGACGACGAACTACAAACCGAAATTGCTAAAACATTACCCGAAGGTATTACTCATTATTTTATATCCTCGGCTAGCGGTAAAGGCATAGTAGCCCTCAAAGATGCACTCTGGGCTGCTTTGAACGAAGGATAGGCTATGTTTGACAAAAAGTTGTTAGTCATTACATTGCTAAGGTTTAAAGTTGGACAAGTACTTAATTAGTCGCAACTACCTCAACGGTTTTGGATTATTTATGATGCCATTTATTGGGCTCGGTCTTGTAGTAGTTCTTGTGAGTACAATTTCAGCGATATTAAATGAAACTACTCAACCCAATAATTACCCAACAAAAGAAAAAGTATTTCCAAATTTGTTATTAATTTCATCAATGCAATATTCCCTCACTGCGCTTGATGATAGAGAGAATACAAAACTCTAATACCCCTTTCCGCATTTGGCTTTGAGTGTTGTCTATATGCTCGTTTCTTGATTATAACGACACAAAGTCATTAAATATTTTTAAAAAAGAAGCAAAAAAGAGCTACAACTCGAAGTTGTAGCATTTAGAGGGTTGTAATTAGGCTTTCAATACATTGCGGCTAATGACAATTTTCTGAACTTCTGATGTTCCTTCATAAATCTGTGTGATTTTGGCATCGCGCATCAATCGTTCTACATGGAATTCTTTCACATAGCCATATCCACCGTGGATTTGAACTGCTTCATTGGTTACCCATTGTGCTATTTCAGAGGCATACAATTTAGCCATAGCCGCAGCTTGTTCATAATCTTGATGAGCATCTTTTAGCCAAGCAGCCTTGAGGCACAATAAACGTGCGCCTTCAATAGCTGTAGCCATATCTGCCAATTTAAAAGCAATAGCTTGATGGTTCATGATTTCTTTGCCAAAAGCTTTGCGCTCTTTTGAATATTTAAGTGCCAATTCGTAAGCACCACTAGCAATCCCCAATGCTTGAGAAGCAATGCCAATACGCCCTCCGGCTAATGTTTTCATCGCAAATTTGAAACCAAAACCATCTTCGCCAATACGGTCGGCTTTGGGTACTTTCACATCTTGAAACATAATGCTGTGCGTATCACTACCACGGATACCCATTTTATTTTCTTTGGCGCCCACTACTACACCTGGTGTGTTTTTAGGGATAATCAATGCATTGATACCACGGTGCCCTTTGTCAATATCTGTCTGAGCAATGACTAAATAATAGGTGGCAGAATTACCATTGGTAATCCAGTTCTTGATACCATTAACCAAGTAATGGTCGCCCATGTCAATGGCGGTTGTACGCTGAGAGGTAGCGTCAGAACCCGCTTCAGGCTCACTTAATAAAAAAGCACCAATCGCCTTTCCCGAAGCAATTTCGGTAAGGTATTTTTGTTTTTGTTCCTCGTTACCATAAGTTTCGAGTCCCCAACATACCAATGAATTATTTACACTCATGCATACTGAGGCAGAAGCATCTACTTTAGAGATTTCTTCCATAGCCAATACATAGGAAACGGCATCCATACCCGAACCACCGTATTTTGAATCAACCATCATACCCATAAAACCCAATTCGCCTAATTTGGCAATTTGTTCGGCAGGAAATTTTTGATGCTCGTCGCGCTCAATTACGCCAGGTAACAATTCTGTTTTTGCAAATTCGCGTGCGGCTGATTGTACGGCCAATTGCTCTTCGGAAAGTTCAAAATTCATAAGGAAAGAAAAATTTATTTGTGAGTGCGAAATTACAGCTTAAAAGTAGAAATTGAAATAGTTTTTGATAATCCCTTTATTTTAGTATCTGAAGGCTTTGCTCCTTTAAGTATGCTATCCATGCTTCTGGGCTATGGGCATTTTCTACCTTATAATTGCCAATTTTGGTTCTGCGCAATTCTTGTAAGTAGCCACCGCAACCTAATGCTTGTCCGTAATCCTGCACTAAAGAGCGAATATAAGTACCAGTGCTGCATGTTACTCGAAAATGCACTTCGGGTAGCGCAATCTTGGTCAATTCAAATTCACCAATAGTGATAGGACGTGCTGAAAGGTTGACTTCCTTGCCTGCCCTTGCCAATTCATAGGCGCGTTTTCCATCTTTTTTTATCGCAGAATGTGCAGGAGGCATTTGTAAAATATCGCCAATAAAGGCTTGGGTAGCTTCTGTCAATTGAGCTTCTGTCAAATGCTCAAAGGGTTTAAAATCTTTAGGGTCGCTTTCTAAATCATAGGTTGGTGTTGTAGCCCCCAAATGAATAATACCTGTATATTCTTTGGGTAGCATTTGATAGGTGCTTATTTTTTTGGTAAAAGCACCCGTACAGCAAATCAGCAATCCTGTAGCCAAAGGGTCGAGTGTGCCGGCATGACCGATTTTTGCCTGAATGGGCTTGCGCAACTTGTGTACGACATCGAAAGAAGTCCAACGGTAAGGTTTGTCCACCAAAATCACCGTTCCTTCTTGTAATTGTTTTAGCGTAGGTTTTTTCATTTACTGTTTTTTGAAAATAATGCTGCAAGTATTTGATTAGGTATTACCATAATCGTTTTGGAGCTGCAAAGTTGCGATTATTATGAGTGAAATTCTGAAAATTGTTGCGTAACCCTACAATTGTTACCTTTGCAAGGATTAATAGTATCAGTGATTAGACCACATTATCTTTTTAGATTAATACTAAAGCAAATTTATTTTATTATTCCTAAGTATGTCATCAGATATTATTAACAATATACTACGCCGTCAATATACAGCACACAAAGGATATGATTTACTGAGCCAAGTACATCGTGTAATTTGTATCGTTACTCCTGATGGCTTTGTATCAGCCGGTTTTCATCCGTCTGGCGAGATATTGATTGTTAATAGTAGCCAACTACAGGCAGCTCATTGGAGTCCTTCCTTTATTGAGTACGAAGTATTAAATGACAATTTGCTTGCTGCTCCCGAAATGATAAAAAGTATCTTCGTTGCAGCAGTGAAAAATGTTATTATACCCGAAGCTCTATATACAGACGAAGCCACTGCATTTCAATGGCTACAATCTATTTTTCATTGCGAAAAAGATGAGCAATACAGCGTTTGTGCTTTAGGCAAGAGTAAGGTCTATAATTGTTACTCTTATCCCCAAAGTATTCAGGACATTTTTGCCAAATACACAGCAGATGTCGTTATTCGTCCTCTAAATTTTATTCATTTTAAAAATAGCAATGATGTAGAAAATTTGTTGCAATGCACCATTACAGATGGTTATGTATTGGCAACATTGCATTACCAAAAGAAATTGCATTGGCACCAAACCTTCGAATTTCACAATACCGAAGATATCCTCTATAAGCTTACTGCGGCCTGTCAGTACTATGGTATTGATGTACACGATTTCGAATTGAGCTGTACAACAACTAGTATTGATCAATATACTCTGCTAAAAAAACTGCAGCATTTTATTCCTGCACTACAAAACAAAAAGACAGGCATTTCGGACATCATCTCGCCAGAATGGTCGCCATCAATTCATTTATTTCAACAGCTTTATTTATGCGAATAATTGGAGGTGAACATGGTGGGCGCAGAATCAATCCGCCCAGCAAAATGCCTTATACGCGTCCTACCACAGACATTGCTAAAGAAGGCTTATTCAACATGTTGCAAAACATGCTCGATTTCGAATCGCTGAAAACGCTTGATTTGTTTGGCGGAACGGGTGCCATTAGTTACGAATTGGCTTCGCGGGGAGTCCAAGAGTTGACGATTGTAGAAAAAAATGAACAAATGTGTTCCTTCATTAAAAAAAATATTGACGCACTTCGTATTGCGAATCTCAAGGCGGTGAAGATGGATGTGTTTAAGTATATGTTGATATGTAAGGAACAGCACGATTTTATATTTGCCGGACCGCCTTATGCCCTAACGGCAATTGATGATTTACCTAAATTTGTGTTTGAAAAAAACTTATTGAAACCCGAAGGGATTTTCGTTTTGGAGCATACCCCTCGCAATGATTATCAAGCACATCCCAATTTTTATCGAATTAAAAATTACGGCACCACCGTATTTACATTCTTTCTTCAACCAGCAAAATGAATTGCTTATGTCTGCACGTATTTGTTTGTTTCCAGGTTCCTTCGATCCCATTACTTTAGGGCATGTCAATATCATTCAGCGTGCGCTGGGTCTGTTCGATAAATTGGTAATAGGCATTGGAACAAATGCTTCTAAGCAAGCCATGTTTAGTATAGAGCAAAGAAAACAATGGATTCAAGCGATATTTATAAATGAACCAAAAATTGAAGTACAACCTTATGAAGGCTTGACGATTGAATTTTGCAAAAAAATAAATGCTCAATATATTTTGAGAGGTATCAGATTTGTCAGCGATTTTGAATATGAGCGTGCGATAGCCGATATGAATCATAGCCTTGCTCCTGGCATAGAATCCATTTTCCTTACTTCTGCTGCCGAACACTCTTCTATTTCATCTACATTGGTTCGGGATGTGATACGCCATGGTGGCACTGCTCGGCAATTTTTGCCAGAAGAAGTTCGATACTAAAACAGGAAAGTATCTTATCAACTTTCTCCCCCATTTAGGGGAAGTGCCCGAATGGGGGAGGGGTCAATCAATCATTTTCCATACAACCAAGTCATTGCATTTTCATGCAGTAATTTGTTTTTCAAGTCTTGGCTATAAGGCATCGTTTCAATCAATTTTCCAGGATGATGCTCCCCGAGTGGGAATGGATAATCGCTTCCCATACATACTTTTTCTTGCCCCATGGCATCAATGACATAGTCGAGGGCTTTAGGGTCATGCACTAAGGCATCTATCCAAAATTTGCCCAAGTAAGTGCGTGGATTTTCTTTGTTGTCTATAGCACATAAATCGGGTCGCACATTAAAGCCATGCTCTATCCTGCCTATGGTAAAAGGGAAACTACCCCCTCCGTGTGCAAAAGCTACACGCAGTTTCGGGAACTTTGTAAATACACCTCCAAAAATCATGGAGGCGATAGCACGAGCCGTTTCGGCAGGCATGCCTACTAGCCAAGGCAGCCAGTATTTTGTCATATCATTTTCGCCCATCATTTCCCATGGATGGACCAACAGCGAGCAACCCAATTCTTCGGCGGCTTGCCAAAAAGGATGAAAATAGGGGGCGCTTAAGTTTTTCCCATTGATGTTAGACCCTATTTCGATCCCTGGCATTTTTAATTCCTTCACACAACGTTCCATCTCTCGGATGGCAAGGTCTATATTTTGCAAGGGAATAGTACCTAAGCCAATAAAACGCTCGGAGTGGTAGGCACAAGATTGTGCAATATGGTCGTTAAAAAAACGAGCCGTTTCTAATCCATGCTCTGGCTTTGCCCAATAATTAAACAAAACAGGAATAGTAGAAAGCACTTGAACTCCTACTTCCGTCATATCCATTTCTTTCATCCTCGTAGCGGTGTCCCAACAATTTTTTTCTACTTCACGAAAAATTTTATCTCCTTTAATCATGCGCGCGCAACCCGAGCAGTGATGATCCAGATGAATAAATTCGCCATAGCCAAACTTTTGAAAATAGTTGGGAATATGCTCGGGGATGATGTGTGTATGAATATCTATCTTGGAGAAAACCATAATGGAGTTTTATTGTCCTTGCAAAATTGCAGTTTTTTTGCTGAAGTTTTAATAGCAAATAGCGCCGAAATTAAGAACACTCGACTGTTGAAGGTCGAGTGTTTCATTAAAATGGTTATTGTTGTGGTGCTTACTGAAGGTTGAACTCTAGAGCTTCTTCTTTACGCAATTTACCTCTTTTTTCGGATTGTATATGTTGTAGTTTTAACACCGATTTTGGAGTGCCGAATTGTTTAATCGCCTCTATCATTTCAGGAGTGAATTTCGCTCCCATCGCCATAAAGAGTCCTGATGTATTCACGCCATCAAGAGTGATAGTAAGCTCAAAACTCTGAATTTGAATTTCTTTGTCTTGAACAACGAGCATTGGGTAATCAACAATTTGAGGAATGGAGATAAGGCTCTTGTTGCTATTCCCTCCCAAAGTAATTTCCTCGTTTTTTGGCGTATTCGTTTGTGCTACTACAGACATAGTCAGAGCAATAAAACTGCACAGCATTAATACTATTTTTTGCATAGAATTTGTTGTTTGAATCAAAAATACAAAATAATTAGATTAAATAATCTGCAAACTATGACCGTTCCTCAACAGAGCTAAAATGATACAACCAACAATAATACGGTAAATGCCGAATGCTTTGAAGCCATATTGGGTAACAAATGAAATGAAGGATTTGATGGCAATGACGGCAACTACAAAGCCAACCACATTGCCTATTGCCAATAAACTCCATTCTTGCGACGAAATGCTATGCCCGTCTTTATAAAAGTCTAACAATTTTTTAGCCGTTGCGGCAAACATGGTGGGTACTGCCAAGAAGAACGAAAATTCCGCAGCTGCTTTGCGTGTGAGCTTTTGCTGCATACCTCCAATAATCGTTGCCGCAGACCTTGATACACCTGGTATCATTGCCAAACATTGAAACAAACCAATAGTAAACGCAGAGGGGTATTTGATGTTGTTTGAATCATCATTGGTATTATATTTCCAAATTTTATCGACGAATAATAATACAATACCACCTAAAACCAAAGCTATGGCAACTGTTTGAGGACTTTCTAAAAGCGCATCAATTTTGTCGGAGAGTAGTACACCAAATATTGCAGCAGGCACGAAGGCTGTAATTAATTTGAGGTAAAAATTGATACTTTTGAAAAAACGTTTGAAGTATAAAACCACCACCGAAAGTATGGTGCCGAGTTGTATAGCCACCGTAAATAATTTTACAAAATCATCCGACTGGATGCCCATCAAAGCGCTGCCAATAATCATGTGGCCAGTAGAGGATACTGGTAAAAATTCGGTAAGGCCTTCAATAATACCTAGAATGATGGCTTCGAGTGTTGTCATAGAAAATAAAATTAGGGAATATTGAGGTATTTGTGTGTTTGCATCGAAAGCTGCCAACGAGGATTCTGTTGAATAAAATCAATAATGAGACTACTCATTTCTTCTCGCTTATCCCATTCGGTTTGTAAGTATAATTTACAAGAATCTTTGACCAAATCTGCATACTCTTCAGCCCATTTGAAATCCGACTTGTTGAAAATAATAATCTTCAACTCATCTGCCCAAGCCATATTTTCGACTAGGGGAGATTTGAATTTTTTGGGTGAAAGTGTTATCCAATCCCAATCGCCACTCAAGGGATGTGGTGCAGCCGTTTCGATATGCGTGCGAAAACCTGCATTGTGTAGCGCATCTGTAAGTGGCTGTAAGTTGTGTATCGAAGGTTCGCCTCCAGTCACAACGGCAATTCGTCCCGGATATTGCCGTGCAGTAGCTACAATTGCTTGTGCCGTCAATTTAGGATGCACATTGGCATCCCAGCTTTCTTTTACATCGCACCATACACAACCTACATCACATCCGCCCAAGCGAATGAAATAAGCAGCCTGACCTGCAAAAGCACCCTCGCCTTGCAGCGTATAAAAATGCTCCATGACAGGGTAGTGAAACTCGGTATCTTTAGCTGATTGCAACAAAATAAAAATAAGGATTAATGCTTTATTTGAGAGGCTTTCAAAGTGTTTTTCATCAAGCCGCAAATGGTCATTGGTCCTACACCTTTTGGTACAGGAGTGATATAACTACTTTTCGGAGCGACGCTGTCAAAATCTACATCACCTACCAAACGCGAACCACTCTTGCGTGTAGCATCGTCAATACGATTGATACCCACATCTATAATGATGGCCCCTTCTTTGACCATATCTCCTGTCAAGAAACGAGCTTTGCCAATAGCAGCAATAATCACGTCTGCTTGCAAAGTGAATGATTTTAAATCTTGGGTACGACTATGCGTCAGGGTTACCGTAGCATTGCCCGGATTGGTATTGCGTGCTAACAGCACACTCATGGGTGAGCCCACAATATTGCTGCGACCTATCACCACACAATGCTTGCCTGTAATATCAATATTATAATGCGCCAACATCAATAAAATGCCATAAGGGGTTGCAGGTAAAAAAGTATCTTGACCCAGCAACATTTTTCCTTGCGATATAGGGTGAAAACCATCCACATCCTTATTCGGATGAATGGCATTAATCACCGCATTTTCCGAAATATGCTTGGGTAGCGGCAATTGTACCAAAATGCCGTCAATATCTTGATTGTCATTTAGGTTTTGCACTTCAGCAAGCAAAAAATCTTCAGTAATATCTGTATCAAAACGCAATAGGGTAGAACCAAAACCCAGTTCTTGGCAAGTTTTTACTTTATTGCCTACATATGCTTCGCTTGCAGGATTGTTCCCTACCAAAATAGCTGCTAAATGAGGTGTTTTACCCCCATTCTGTTTGATTGTAGCTACTTCTGTTTTGATTTGCTCTTTAATATGTGCGGAGACTGCTCGACCGTCAAGAATTTGCATGGCGCAAAGGTAAGGCAAATGGCATAATGAGCAGAACTGCAGCCATGAAGATTTTGAGAATTAAATTTTTCGTTTTAGCCCCTATTTGTTTGAGGGCGACAATCTTGTTATACTACTTCTCCCAATTAGGGTATTCTGCCTTCCATATAGTGCCGCCCCCTACAAATTTATTGAGGGCTACATTGATGCCAATTTCATTGTAAGGACCGGCAATGCTGTAATAAGAACGTGCAAAATGGACTTGGAATTTATTGAGATACAGACTAGCTCCAAAAGAATAGCCCACACTGCCTTTCTTGTCTTCTATGGCCATTTCTTTTCGACGCATGTGGTTGTAGGCTACCGTAATAGCGAGCCTTTTTGCCAGAGTGATTTCTCCACCAAAGAGAAAATGACGAAATAAATTATCACTAAAACTCTTGCTTACAGTGGTATCTGCAGAGCCAAAAACACTGGTTGTTGTCTTATCTGAAGGATTGTTGTAGCGCACATCCCACTCATACAAATGATGTATCGTAGTGAAGAGGCGCAGCGGTAAATGTTTGAAACGTTTCGAAATGCCCAATTGCAAATCGAAAGGCATCGGCTCATTGTTGTTTTTGCCCGGGGTATATTGTTGAACCATTTTACCCATATTCTTTGCCACAGCACCGATTGTCAAGAAATTGGCGGTGTCTTCATAAGCAATACCTACATCCAACAACAGGGCTGTAGCACTCACCTCTGCCAATCGGCTCTGTGCCATTTTGAGCGTGGCACCATAACGCCAACGCTCTTTGTATTGTTTCGACGCAGCAAGTGAAAAAGAATAATCATTTGCTTTGAAATTCCCTATATCGTTCCCTATATTATCTGTTTGGGTAAAAGAACCATAGCTCAAGTATTGCATCCCTATGGCAAATGCGGTTTTTAATTTAGGTGCATAATAACCATAAGCCAGATTCGAGTTGCTGATGCCTGAGTAAAAGCTATTGTAATTTAAAGAAAGCTGATTGTGCAGCGAAGGGCGCATCAATGCAGGATTTTGCAAGGCAAGCGCAATGTCGTTGCTTGGATTCGCTACATTAAAACCACCTAAAGCAGTGACATGTGGCGAATTAGGCAATCTTAAATATTCAAAGGCAAACTGTGCACCATTTACTTGTGCTTTTGCACCAAAGCACAAAAAAACAGATAAAAAGGCAGTAGAAATTTTTTTATACACCATGCAAATAGAAACGTAATAGGGCTAAAAATATTGTTTGCAATTCTATTGTCCGTTCAATCGGCTGAGGTCTTCAATCAATAAATGACTCACGCCTGTATTTGAGAATCCGCCATCGTGGAAAAGATTTTGCATGGTAACCATACGGGTATAATCGCTAAATAAAGAGATGCAATATTGAGCGCACTGGTCGGCATCTGCATTGCCCAATGGCGACATTTTTTCGGCATAGTCAATAAAGGCATTGAACCCCGATACGCCTGAACCAGCAGTGGTTACCGTAGGCGATTGAGATATAGTATTCACCCTTACTTTTTTGGCAAAACCATATTGATAACCAAAGCTACGAGCGATGCTTTCCAATACCGATTTGGCATCAGCCATATCATTGTATCCGGGGAAGGTGCGTTGTGCTGCAATGTAAGAAAGAGCTACTACCGAACCCCATTCGTTAATCGCATCTAATTTCTTAGCAGTTTGTAATACTTTATGGAAGGAAAGCGCAGAAATATCAAGCGTTTTCAAGAAATTATCATAGTTCGTATCGTCATAAGGAATAGCCTTGCGTACATTGGGAGACATACCGATGGAGTGCAACACGAAATCAAATTTCCCGCCTACATGCTCCATTCCTTTTGTTATCAAGTTTTCCAAATCTGCAATTGAAGTAGCATCGGCAGGAATAACAGGCGCATTGTTGCATAAAGTAGCCAATTCATTGATTTTGCCCATGCGCATAGCAATTGGGGCATTTGTCAATACGATTTGTGCGCCCTCTG
This sequence comes from Phycisphaerales bacterium, assembly GCA_030054025.1. Classification (GTDB taxonomy): domain Bacteria; phylum Bacteroidota; class Bacteroidia; order Chitinophagales; family Chitinophagaceae; genus Rurimicrobium. The sequence continues at coordinate 13,854 of JASGCQ010000012.1, forward strand.
CAACCGCATTTAAAGCCACTTTCCAAGCAATAGAACGCTCGTCTAATGCTCCAAATATGATTCCTTTCTTTCCTTTTAATAATTGATGTGCCATTCATTCTTGATTTTGAGAGTAAAGATAATAGTGGGTAAAAGTAAGATTTTTTGTTTAGTAGCGATATGCCTCATTGAGAAGGGATAATCTTTAATAGAGAAATTAATATGCAATCTCATTTTTTCTTATTACTTCTGCCAATTTTGGCAATTACTCAAAGGAGTTTTGTCCAATCAGATGTTGTTCGTTTCGAAATCACAATTAATAATTCCTCAGCCATTATTGGGCTTATGCCAAACGGTTTACCAATATTTAGCTGTAGTACTCTAAATTACACAATAAACATTTAAACAATTTAAAATAGAGCAACTAAACTATTGTCAAAAAAAAACAAAACGTCCAATCCTCTTTCGAAAATTGGACGCTTTTTATCTGTCAGTACAATACTGAATTTTATCTTTTGGGTTTGAAGTAGCCCCCTCTTTCGGAAGTTCCACCGCCATCACTTTTACGTTTGAATTCGGGCTTTTCGCTAAAGCGTCTGCCACCTTGCTCACGGTCGCTGTTGCTGCGCCAACCGCCGCTAAAACCACGCCCTTCGCTACTGCCACCACTACGTCCACCTCCCGATCGTCCGCCATAAGATGAAGAACCATTGTTGCCGCCACGGTATCCGCCACCGCCACTCGGACGACCGCCGCCACCACCACCACGGCTTTGCTCAGCATCTTCTACGCGCACTTTGCGTGTTTTGTATTTTTTGCTCGATAAGGATGTTTGAATAAAATCTGCCGCATCGGCACGCACATTGAAAAAGCTACTCATATCGCGCACGGTTATGCGCTCAATCATGTTTTTTTCTACATCGGTGCTTTCGTGGATGAAATCAAGCAAACGATCGGTGTTCAATCCGTCTTTTTCACCCAAATTGATGAAGAGGCGTTTCCAACCTGCACCAGCCGAAGCAGGACCGCGACTTGCGCCGGTGCCTGCTGCTCCAAATCCTGCATTCAAATCGTTACTTTCACTATAGTTTTCCATAGTGTCTTTGAGTTGGAGCCATATCAATCTGCGGATTAATTCGTCTTTTCCAATCTCGTCGAAACGCTCATGGATAATGGTCTGATACGTTTCAGCAAAATCTGCTTTGGGTTCGATGGTAGCAATTTGGTCTAAAAAGAAGAACAATTTTTTGCGTACTACATCACCACCGTCGGGAATATCTGTTTTGTTGAATTTTTGTTTTACGATACGCTCAATGTTACGAATGTTCGAAATCTCGCGTGGAGTAACGATAGACATACAAATACCAGATTTACCAGCACGAGCTGTACGACCACTTCTGTGGGTATATACCTCGGGGTCATCGGGCAATTCGTAATTGATAACGTGAGTAATGTCATTAACATCAATACCACGTGCTGCCACATCGGTTGCTACAATCGCTTGCAATTGCTTGCTTTTAAAGCGATCCATTACTTTGCTGCGCATTTTTTGGTCCATATCTCCATGGAGCGGGCTCACATGATAGCCTTGCTTCATCAGCTTTTCAGCGATTTCTTGGCAATCATTTTTGGTACGCGTAAAGATGATACCATAGATGCCGGGTGCAAAATCCAACAAGCGTTGCAAAGTCTCGAAACGATTGTGATGATTGGTAACATAGTATTGATGGTCAATATTTTCATTGGTGGTATTGGCAACAGTTACCGATAGTTCTTGCCATTCTTTCATGAAGCGTTTGGCAATGCCACGCACTTCATTACTCATGGTTGCCGAAAACAACCACGTGTGTTCGCGGGAAGGGGTGGTTTTGAGGATAACGTCAATGTCTTCACGGAAACCCATGTTGAGCATTTCGTCCGCTTCATCAAGCACTACAAATTTTACCTCATCAAGGTTGAGTGCTTTACGCTCCAACAAATCCATCAAACGACCGGGCGTTGCCACAATTACTTGAGGCTTAGATTTGATTTCGCGGATTTGACCCATAATAGGCACACCTCCGTACACAGCTACGGATTGAAACCCGTTGATGTGTTGTCCGTATTTGGCAAATTCGTTTTGAATTTGCATACATAGTTCGCGCGTAGGGCTCAAAACTAGTGCTTGTACATGCTTTACGCTTGTATCAATGTAGTGCAATAGTGGAAGTCCAAAAGCTGCTGTTTTACCGGTGCCCGTTTGAGCGAGACCAATGATGTCAGAAGGTTGAGATAAAAGTATGGGGATTACTTTTTGTTGGATTGGAGTGGGTGTTTCGAAACCCATATCCGTTACTGCACGTGTCAGTTCTTCCCGCATGGGGAAGTCAGTGAATAAACTCATTATATTAAGAACTTGTAATTAAGCCGCAAAAGTACGACATTCTCCGTTGCTAAACGTTAAATAATAAGCAAGACCTCTATAAAGCATTAAAATTTCGTTTAGCGAATAACCTGAGTTCGGTTTGAGCAGTGGGAAAAAATTGAGTAATTGAATTGAACTGTTGAATGTCCACAAAATTAGGTTCTTCAATATCCCTTTTGATGGAAAGGCTTTTTAGGGAAGAGGGGGTATGCAGCGATAGCATTCACCAGGTTGAGCAGAAAACCGTTCAAAGTACGATGCCTTGCATCCTCTACTTGGCAAATATTTTTGCGTTCATCATCGACTGTTTCAATAACCGAACGTTTATGCAGCAAGCGTTTTTTTCATTGCTTAGTGCTTTACTGTTCCTATTGCTTCTTACTGCCGTAATGAGTTGAATTCCATTACCAAAAAGCATATCGTTAAAGCTTTAAAAATGTAGCCTTTATCACCAAAAGGTTTGCCAAAGAGTTGGGTAATTGTTTGGACATTTCTATCGTCCACATTGGCTTTGCTGAGGTAAAAGGCAGCATTTCACCTTTGTTCTTGATGACCAAATGTAGTATGAACCCATAAAACCAACCCATGGAGCTTTTGCCAACAGTAGTAATATCTTCGAAGTTTTTTTACGCTTAATACGCTTGTTGTGGCATACCCGAAGCGCCGTGCTATCAATAAAAGAAATACCTGTACACGCACCCTTGCAACCATATTGCAAGAATAGCATAAAGGCTACTGCACAGCGACGACTCAATTCAATAAATCTGTTGTAAGATAATAGCCCTATAAAGTTCTCACGCAGATGCACACAAACATACTGGGTATTGAAAAACTTAAAATTCCTGAACCCACCACTTTGAAAAGTTATGAGTAGGGCTATGATTTCGGAGTCGCAAAGACCAGTATTTCTGTTCCTGCTTTTGGAGCTGGAAGCTTCAGCAAGTAATGTTTGTTTGATTGATTTTTCAAATTCTAAGCAAAAGTCATCTACTGAAACGAAAAATTCTATAAGTTTTTGTTTGAAAAGTGGGCGGTTTATATTGGTATATGTATTAGATTTACAACTTATCGTATATAAAAAAATAATATTTCTTTTAGCCCCACCCCCTTTTTTTAAGTATTTCTTATCCCGAACTTAGATTAATAAATTTGTGTCGTGGACGTGTCGCTAATATTTTGTTGCTAAGTATAGCCGCAATATCTGTGCTGTGTTTTTTTAACCAATTATTTCCCTCAATAAATAATATCGCCAAATTGACATTGCTCCTTTATCTTTACATCAGCTTCGCTATTGGGTATATAATAGAATGATTGAAATAAAAAACATCAGCAAAAGTTTTGGCGAAAAAAGTGTACTTAAAGATGTAAGTGCTATCATGATGCCTGGCAAAACCAATTTAATTATTGGGGCGAGCGGCAGCGGAAAAACGGTACTCATAAAGATTATGGTAGGCTTGATGACACCGGACACTGGAGGTGTACGCTACGAAGGCAAAGACATCATCAATATAGACCTTAAACAGCTTAAAGAAATTCGGACACAAATTGGTATGCTTTTTCAAGGCTCTGCCCTCTTTGACAGCCAAACGGTGGAGCAAAATGTCATGTTCCCCTTAGATATGTTTACCAAGCAAACACGAAAAGAAAAATTGATGCGTGCCAATGAAGTCTTGGAGCGTGTGAACCTTCAAGGAGCTAATCAAAAATACCCTTCCGAAATTAGTGGCGGAATGAAGAAAAGGGTAGCCTTGGCTCGTGCTATCGTACTCAATCCAAAATATCTTTTTTGTGACGAACCTAATTCGGGGCTAGACCCCAAAACTTCTATTGTGATTGATGAGTTGATTGACGATATCACTAAAGAATACAACATAACGACTATCATTAACACGCACGATATGAATACCGTAATGGAGCGTGGCGACCATATTGTCTATATGCACCAAGGATATAAAAAATGGGAAGGAACGAAAGAAGAAATTATTTTTAGCAAAGACGAGGACCTTAATGATTTTATATTTGCTTCGGGATTTTTGAAGCACACCAAAGAGATATTGATGCGAGAACATGCAAAAAAATAAGAGGTTCAAATCTGAACCTCTTATTTTTTAATTCAGCGTAGCCATTTCTTGTAATTTTAAACTATCGGCCCATTCTTTGAGCGAATTGTGTTGTTCATCTATCAAATCGTGAGGCAATTCGAATGGCTCATTAGTAGTACTCAAAAATACTGTGTGCATAGACACTCTTTTACCAAAAAGCATGTCACTCAAATTGTTGCCGACCATCACACTTTTTTTAAAGTCAATGCTTTCAAAATGTTCTTTTGCTTGCAATGCCATACCTGTATTGGGTTTTCGGTTCACATCATCACCGTGTATAGAAGTACAAGCATAAATCTTGTCTATACGCCCTCCATTAATGCTTATTTGGTCTTGCATATTATTATGAATCGATTTCAAATCATCTGAGTGCATAATACCACGCCCTACACCTCTTTGGTTGGTTACAATAATTAATTTGCCAAAAACATTACTTAATGCTGCTATGGCTTCTATGCTTCCCTCATAAAATTTAAACTCATTCCAATTGGTAACATAGGCGCCCTGAAGCTCTTCATTGATAACGCCATCTCTATCAAGAAAAAGCGACCATTCTTTGTTATACTTCGTACTCTCTGAATTCATTTTGATGATCAGTAGTGTGAATAATTTTTTTAGAACAAATTGGCTTCTACCAATTGGCAAATGATATGCCCAATCATGATGTGTGATTCTTGAATACGCGGTGTATCGGAAGAAGGAACATTGATGAGGTGCTGGGCAACATCTTTCATTTTGCCACCCGAAGCCCCTGTAAGCGCAATGGTGGTCATACCCATTTCATTGGCTTGAACAAAAGCATTGATGATATTAATTGAATTACCTGACGTACTTAAACCAATCAATACATCTTCTCGCTTGCCTACTCCTTTTACGATACGGCTATACACTAAATCATAACCATAATCATTGGCTACTGCGGTAAGATAACTTGTATTGCAATGCAAAGCCTCTGAGGGTAAGGGATTCCGATCGCTATAAAAGCGACCGCTAAACTCTGCCGATAAATGTTGGGCATCTGCAGCACTACCGCCATTGCCACAAAACAATACTTTATTCCCATTTTGAAACGCTTGGGTAACCAATAAAGTAAGTTCATCTATTTTGGCAACCAATACTTCATTTTGAAGAATCTGTTGTTTTACGCCAATGGAAGCCGCAATAATTTGTTGAATCTGGTTCATCGTGTTTTGTGCTTGGAATGCCCAAAAATACAAACAGCGCACGAATAATGGTGCGCTGTCTATACGAAATACGTTAAATTTTTAATCAATCACCATCATGGCATCGCCATAGCTGAAGAAACGATATTTTTCTTTAATAGCTGTATGATAAGCCTCCATAGCCAAATCGTAACCGGCAAAAGCACAAGTCATAATCATAAGACTAGTCTTAGGCACGTGAAAGTTGGTAACTAAAGAAGTTGCGATAGAAAAATCGTGCGGCGGATGGATAAACATATTTGTCCATCCGTCTGCAGGCTTGAGTAAGCCTTGAGCAGTTACCGAGCTTTCTAATGCACGCAAGGTAGTAGTACCGATAGCGCATATTTGGCGACCTTCTTCTTTGGCTTTATTCACAAGGTTGGTAGAATATTCGTCTATGGCAAAATATTCGGCATCCATTTTATGTTTAGAAAGGTCTTCCACTTCTATTTGGCGGAAGGTACCCAAACCGATATGCAATGTAGTTTCTGCAAATTTCACCCCAACAATTTCCAAACGCTTGATTAGCTCACGACTAAAGTGCATACCTGCTGTAGGAGCAGCAACTGCACCTTCGTGTTTTGCATATACTGTTTGGTAACGCTCTTTATCTTCGGCATCAGGCTTGCGTTTGATGTATTTAGGCAAAGGTGTTTCGCCCAACAAATCAAGCATGGCACGAAATTCATGATCTTCACCATCGAATAAAAAACGTATGGTGCGACCACGAGAGGTTGTATTGTCTATTACTTCCGCCACCAATTCATCATTATCGCCAAAGTACAATTTATTACCCACGCGAATTTTACGAGCAGGATCAACAATTACATCCCATAGACGATTTGCTTTGTGCAATTCTCTCAGCAAAAACACTTCTATTTTAGCCCCTGTTTTTTCTTTTTTACCATAGAGGCGTGCTGAAAAAACTTTAGTATTATTCACCACCATTACATCCTTGTCGTGGAAGTATTTTTTGATGTCGTGAAATACTTTGTGTTCTATTTTTCCTGTTTTACGATGCACAACCATCAAACGACTTTCTTCACGTTGTTTGGTAGGGTTTTGCGCAATAAGGCTAAGTGGAAGGTCGAACTTAAATTGCGATAATTTCATATCGGATATGTAATATTTTTTGAAAGAGTGTGCGAAGGTACGAAATCGGCAAAAAGAAAAGAAATATGATTTTGGATCTATAAAACCCAAAAAAGCTTAACTAAAAATCGGTCCCAATTGACCAGTAGATAATCGGTGTTTTTATCCCTTCTCTATTCCATGCTGCATCAACACGAAATTGATACCCAGAAATGGCCATCCTCATACCCAATCCATATCCCATCGCAATACCCTGCGTATTGGGCGATTGTATGGTTACTGTTACTGGAGATCTGCCGAGCACATAATTTTTACTAATATTTCTATCGTTAGGGATAAGGCCATTCCATGCCAATCCTGCATCTACAAATGCTACCATCTGAAGACTGCGCAACATTTTGGATTGTATGGGGCGGTGTACAAAAGTAGTCAAAATAGGGCATCTCAATTCTGAACTGCATAAAGCAAAGCTATTGCCGTTTCGTGCATTTTGTTTGTACCCACGCAGGGTGTTTGCTAGAGTTTGAAAACCATAGGTTTCTTGATTGACAGGCGTTACAGGACTTGCTTGCTGAGGAAGAAGCCAATTATCTACCCCACCCAAGAAGTATAATATTTTTTGTTGTCCTCCACTATGCGCTGCGGAAACCCTGAAAGCCCAAATTAAATTTTTGTAGAGTTTTTGGTAGGCACGAAAATCGAAACCGAAATTATATACACCTCCCAAATTACCGTTCATCTGGTACATATACTCGCCAAAAACTTTGTAACGTGTACCGTTCATAATGTTGGTCATGATAGACTTCGTGTTGTCGTAAACATATTCGATACGACTCATAGTCCAATATTTACGATTAGGTGCCACAATTAGTGTGAAAGTATCAATAGACTTAAAATTGAGCAAATCTTGCCGCAAACCTAGCTGCATACGCAGGCTACGCATACGATCTAATGGATAAGAGGCTGTACCCTGTACCAAAGTTGTTACTGTTTTGCCAATACCTAATGTGCTGAATAGGGGTGTGCCTATAGAATCTGTAAAGGTCAAATTATATTGTTGAGAATTGGCACTGCGCAATAAAGCTACATTCCAATCTAATCTTCTTTTTACGTTCTCGAATTGTACAAAATAGGTAGAGCCTGCAGCGCCGAATGGCAAACGAAAACCACCCGTAAAACGATAATTTTCCATTACGTCATCAAGAGTCATAGTAATTAATCCGCCTGTTGAGGGATTAGCGTATTGATTTCCATTTTGGCTTGCGGACTGATAACGAGAAAACAGCAAGCTATTATCTAAACTTACCGAAAAATCATTGGGTTTGAACCCTACTCTATAAGGCAATGATTTCATTTTGATAAAACTGCTATCAGGTTGATTGATTTGTGCCGTATCGGCTTCGTTGGATACAACACCTTTTGTCACGACTGTTTTTTGCTGCTCTTCAGTGGGCTGCTTGCTAACAAACTCAGACTGAAAAGTATTACCTGATTTGAAAGGGACGGGTTTTGTATTCTGTTCCACATCTTTTATATACCTTCTTCTTTTTTTCTTTTCTTCAGTCATAAGGCTTATACCCATTTTTTGGCTTTCTTCTTCTACCAATATGGCGGGTTTTACGCTAGGCGAAGGGAAATCTATATCGGGTATTTGCAGGGGTTTGATATACACATTGAAGAAACCATCTTGCTGAATCACTTCCGCCACTAGGTTGCCGGCAGGATTGTATTGTTGGCTATTCAAACTGTGCGATAGATTAGTAGCGGCTGTCCAATAAGCTGAGTCTCTATTACTTTTATCTCTTCCAAACACGACTACATATTTATTACGAACGCCTTTGGCATCGGTAATATAAGCAAAATTATCGGGCCCATACTGAACTGGTTGGGTAATGTTAGTCCCCTGTGCTGCATTCGAGCATTGAAAGAGCACAGGACTTTTTGTTTTGGTATCATAAAAGTAAACGTTCATCGGACCTGAGGGCAGTTCGTTGGCTTCAGAAGCTACGTTCATATTTGCTTTTGGGCGGTTAGACAGGAACATAATTCCTCTTTTGCGGCCTCCAGTAACAAATGCGGGTTGTACATCATCCCAAACATCGTTGGTGAGGTTGCGCATTTTTGATCCTTTTGTTGCAAAATAATAAAGGTCTGTTTGGCTTTTACGAATAGCCGAGAGAATAATGCCATTATTATCTTCATCTATAGCCATTCCTAATGCTCTGTCAAAGCGGTTGTTGGGTACAACGAAAGTGCTTATACTACTTCTTGTTGCATCATAAATGCGCAAACGCATACCTGAACCTTTTTTGTATAAAATAGCCAATTTATATCCTGTATTGCTCCATGACATCAACGGATAATTAGGATCTTCGGGTTCGTTATAATTTTTTTCACCGCCTTCTAATATCACAGATTCTTCCTGTGATCCAACTGTATGTTTCAAACAAACTTTAAACTCGCCTTCTTTCCATTTTACATAGGCTACATCTGCACCTCTTGGAGATATTCTAATGTTTCGGATGGTGGTATTGTCTTTAGGAACTTCTATTTTTACAACTGCTGTTTTCGTATCTCTTAGCTCTTTGTCGGCCGCATCTCTATTGAATGCGTCTTTATAATAGGCCAAACATGAATCGAATACTTTGACCACGTTCATTTGATATTTGTTGAGCAAAGCCTTGTTTATATTGCTTTTGCTCTTCATCTTGATGAGCAATTCTTTGGGTTCTTTTTTACCATATCGTTCGGCTATATATTTCCAAAATGCTTGCCCTGCAAGTGTACCCTCATTTATCTCTGTAAAATCGTAAAATTTCTTTTTAGGATTCGCTTCTATCATTCCTTTCCAAGCTTTATCAGTTTGTTCGTTCCATCCGTTTGAAGCGTATTGTACATATCCATTTTGTAACCATTCAGGAATGTTGAGTTTAGCAGAGTTCACTGTCATGGATTGTAACGAACCGCCTTTCATTTTTTTCTGAAGTATGATATTAGAAACTCCATCGCGAATTTGCGTTCTCAATTCAGTGTGCACTCCAGTAAAAAATACTACGAATTTATCTTCGGGCATATCAACTGTTCCGCTTTGGGTAGAACGAAATTGCGAGGCATTGTTTTTTCTGCCAACGTTGGATTGACGATATTCGTCGTAATTGTTATACACTATGATACTGAACTTATCGTTGAGATTGGTGCTATTGTTTTTTTCAAAGACCGAAATGTCATTCTCAGCTTGTTCGGCAACATATCTTGCCAAATCTTTTCCTGATCGATCGTAGTGATACACTCTGAAATGGGTAGTTTCAAAAACTTTCCAATCGAATTTTCGATACTGAACTCGGTTTTGACCAAATGTTTCGAGATACGATTGTGCTGATGAAGTAGTTGAAAATTGCAACAACATTATACAGTTCAGTATAATGAATAGAATTGGGCGATTTTTTTGAACGTTCATTCCTAAAAGATATTTTCTCTCTTTCTGATTAAAGAATTGTGTGGAGCTAAGGTCTGTAAATTACTGAATTATCTTAATAGTATGGACAAATGGAGGAATAGAACATTTATTTTCTATATTCTATAATCATTGTGTAAGAATTTTTAATTATAAATTCAGCACCAAAAGAAAGAGATTGTTTACATTATTGAGCATTCGTGGATTCTTTATCTGTGTTACTTTCTGCAAGTCGTTCAATTCGTTGGTTGCGTATATGCACTATCCTGTCTTCAATAATCAATCTGATAGTTGAGCCTATAATGTTCATATCCAACCAAAAACTTTGGTTATTGACATATTTAAGGTCAATAATAGTACGGGCTTTTACGTCTTGTATAGTATTGATATGCCCTTTGTAGCCATTAATTTGTGCAAGCCCTGTAATTCCGGGCTTAACAAGATGACGATTTTGATAATTAGTGGCAATTTTATCAAATTTTTCACTGTCGCTAATCATGTGGGGACGTGGACCTACTACACTCATATCTCCTATCAAAACGTTTAAAAACTGAGGCAATTCGTCAATACTACTATTGCGCAAGAATTTACCTACACGGGTAATACGTTCATCATTGTCTATTGCGGCTTGAGTATCAGCATATTTATTCTGTATCATAGTTCTAAATTTGATACAGTTAAATATTTTGTTGTGTAAACCATTTCGTTTTTGAACAAAGAATATTGGTCCTTTACTCTCCAATTTAATGATAATAAATACTATAGGAAAAATTATGGGGAAAATGAGTAAAATAACAAGCAAGGAAAATACAACGTCAAACAAACGTTTTGCCATTTGATGTATTTTAAGAAGCGTCATTTTAGGTGGCAATAGTAGGTTTTTAGCACAGATTAAGGTCTAAATAAACGTAATGTATATTGAATTTATATCAACAAATTGTTAGTTTAACAACTAATTTATAGGAGTTGCGAAGTTAATACTAAATAGTGAGAACATCATTTTTTTTTAATAATTGCCAATCAATTAGTTTTTCCTTAAGGGTTTCAAAAATAGATGCCTCCGAAAATACGGTACAGATTTTTTCTAAATTGGCTTCTATTGCATGATTAAAAAAAGCAGTTTGAATTTCAAATTCATTTATTTGCTGATAAAGCATTGTAGCATTATCAAAAAACAGGGCATTTTGCCCCAAAACACTTCTATTAAAAATATTGTTATGCGCCAATATAGGACAGGAACAGGCCATGGCTTCTAATAATGATGGATTTGTACCCCCTACGCTATGTCCATGAAAATACATTTTGGCATAATGACGAATACTGTCCAATGTTTCCATTTGATAAACGCCTCCTATGAACTTCACATGAGGAAATTGAGCATACTTTTTAACCATCATTTGCCCATAATGATTTTCTATTTTCCCGATTACAACGATAGGGAAATTCATATTATTTATGGTATGAGCTTCCAATATTATATCAATATTATTTTCAGGTTCCATGCGGGCTACTAAAAGATTGTATTGCTTGGGGACAAGCAAATAAGGCTTTAGTAAGTCTGCTGAATATCCTATTGGAACTTGAGCAGTATAGGCGGAATAAAACGAATTGGTCTTATACTTTTTATCCAAATATTCTTTAATCCCGAAGGAATCCGCTACCAAAAAATCGCTCCGTTTGACAGCTATTTTTTCAGAATACATCAAAAATCTTTGGACATATTTGTTGTATTTACTTCGTTTCCACTCCATCCCATCCATATTGGTGACGATGGTAGTCTGTTTAGGGAAAAGAAAATTGAAAATCGCACTACTGGTATAGCCTAATTGATACACCAAATCGAAGTTTTGCTTACGAATATCCAAAATACAATTGAGGTCGTAGATAAACTGCCCTACTGTACCCATTTTGGTTTCGGGATCGTATATATGCTTAATAGTAACCCCTTTATAATCAGTGCTTTGAAAAGGATGATTATGTGAATTATATACCGTTACGTTCCAGCCCTTATTTGCCAAAAAGGCGGCAAACAATTCGGCATATTTTTCAAATCCTCCATAATGATTGGGAATACCGCGTGTACCCAAAATGGCTATTTTCATCAGGCTGTATGGATTGTTCGATTCGCTTTGTTGGTGTAATAAGCATTATAGCCCAACAGAGTATTAAAAATTAAAGTAAAATATACCCTTGTTGTCATGCTGAGTTCAAGCTTGAAGCGCAACAGGTTGTAAAAATAGTTTAATTGGCGAAAAATAGTTTAGTTTTTTTCTAGTTCTAGTCATAAAATGGGTTCTATAGGTGAATAGTGATAAGGTCGAAATACACCTAAAAATATACCTTTTGCGAAGCAAACAAAACACTCTGCCGCTCTTGAGCGAGTTGCGATTTTTATTCAAAAAGAAAGGTGTATGAATGATAAATCATACACCTAAACGCATTAAATTATTTTTTCGAAAATTATTTTTTCAAAGATTCTTTAGCATCTTTTGCAACATTTTCTACTTTTTGAGCTGCTTTCACAGCATTAGCTTTAGCAGCATCGGCAGCCTTTGTAGCAGCCGCATCTACTTTTGCGGCAGCTTTATTTGCTTCGGCTTTCACTGCGGTGGCGGCATCTTTAGCACCTTTTTTAGCATCGTCCACAGCTTTTTCTGTTGTGGCTTTGACCTCAGTAGCAGCTTGTTCTGCTTTTGCTTTAGCAGAATCGGCTACTGCATCAAGAGCAGCACCGGCTTCTTGTGCAGGCCCTATTGTTGGTGCAACAGTTTCGGTTGCAGGAGTTTCTTCTGTTTTTGTTTCTGCATTGTTGCTACATGAAGCCATCAAGAGCATGCTGCCTGCGGCAAAAAATAAATTTAGCTTATTCATAATTGTTTTAATTTTGAAAACGAAGGTAGCAGATTCTATTTCTTCTAAACGTTAGCAGGGTTATAAAATTATTTGTCCCCCACATCAATATTATGCAAGTAGAACAACATATTTATCCCATCGGAAAAATGAGCATTCCCGACATCTTTTCTATGGAAGAGCTACAAGATGCACTTCAAGACATTGCGGTATTGCCACGCATCTTAGATAATTGTATTGAGAATTTAGACGCCCACCAATTAGCAATGTCTTATAGAGAAAATGGGTGGACTATTCATCAAATCATTCACCATATTGCCGATAGCCACATGAACGCATTTATTCGCACAAAACTGGCACTGGCAGAAAACAATCCTACTATAAAACCCTACAATCAAGATGCTTGGGTAATAATGGAAGATGTAATGGGCATCCCCATTAATTATTACAGTACATTAATACATGCTTTACATTATCGTTGGTTTAGATTATTTGAATCATTGAATGAAGAGCAATTGATGCGTACTTTCTATCATCCTGAGTATAATACGACTACTGCCATTTGGCAACAAATACACAGTTATGCATGGCATGGTAAGCATCATGCAGAGCAGATTATACAATTGAGAATCCGAAAAGGTTGGTAATGGGTTTATTCGAAAATAGCGAGTGTATAATTGGATTTGCCTTTTTGAATCAAAACATATTTACCGTTCAATAAATGTTGTGTTTGCAAACTAAAATCTTGACCCAAAACTTTTTCTTTATTGATGCTCACTGCATTGCCTTGTAGGGCTTTGCGTGCTTCTCCTTTTGAAGGATAAATATTTTTTTCTGCCAAAAAACCGATGAGGTCGGCACCATTACCATCGAGTACATTTTTGGCTACCAGCACTTGCGGTACGCCTTCCATTACCTCAAGCAGTTGCTGTTCATTCAGCGATTTTAATGCTTCGATTGCCGAGTTGCTGAATAAAATTTCAGCAGCTTTTTGAGCAAATTGCAAATCTTCTTCACTGTGCACCATAGTCGTCATTTCTGCGGCAAGTGCTTTTTGCAAAAGTCGTAAATGCGGTGCAGCCTGATGTGCTGCAATCAGTGTTTTTATTTCGCCGATACTTTTAAATGAAAAAATAAGCGACATCTTTTCCGCTTCTGCGTCTGACAGCTTCAACCAAAATTGATAAAATTGGTAGGGAGAAGTAAGTTTAGCATCCAACCATATATTACCACCTTCTGATTTGCCAAATTTTGTGCCATCAGATTTTGTAATCAGTGGGCTGGTGAAGGCATAAGCCTCGCCACCACATTTTTTGCGAATAAGCTCTGTACCTGTGGTGATATTGCCCCACTGATCGGCCCCACCCATTTGCAATTGCACCTGATGTGCTTGGAAAAGGTGTAAAAAATCGTAACCTTGTATCAGTTGATAGCTAAATTCGGTAAATGAAATACCTGTTTCTAATCGTTTTTTTACCGAATCTTTCGCCTTCATATAATTTACGGTAATCAACTTGCCCGCATCACGAATAAAATCTAAAAAAGAAAAGTTCTTAAACCAATCATAGTTGTTCACCAGTACCGCTGCATTTGCTTTTCCTTCAGAAAAGTCTATGAATTTACTCAACTGATTGCGAATACCCGCACAATTTTTTTCAATGGTCGCCATATCCAACAAGTTGCGTTCGGTAGATTTGCCCGAAGGGTCGCCAATCATACCTGTAGCACCACCTACAAGCGCATAAGGCTTATGACCTGCACGTTGTAAACGCATCAATAGGGTAATCGGTAATAGGCTTCCTACATGAAGGCTTTCGGCAGTGGGGTCAAAACCAATATAAGCTGCAATCATCCCTTTTTCCAATAGTTCTTCTGTACCTGGCATTATATCTTGTACTAGACCTCGCTCTTGCAGCTCTTTGATAAAACTCATAGCTTTTTTGAAATTTAAGAACTGCAAAGGTAATTTTTGATTTTGTATTTTGGGCTTTGGAATTTCAAGTACGAGCCTTTTATAATAAAACGACACTAATTTATGGTGTATATTTACAACCGAAAAAACGAAAAATGATGAACGTATTTAATGCTCAAGATTGTGCTACAATCATCAGCCGTATCAATCAGTTGAAATCAACTACGCCTGCCCAATGGGGCAAAATGAACGTTGCACAAATGCTGGCACATTGCAATGTGACTTATGAGATGGTTTTTGAAGATAAGCATCCTAAGCCCAACCCCATTATGAAATGGGTACTGAAAACAATGGTGAAGAAAAAAGTGCTTACAGAGGTGCCTTACCCCAAAAACAGCCCGACAGCACCCGCATTTATGATAAAAGGTGATAAAGATTTTCAGAACGAAAAAACACGCCTCATAGATTTTATCAACAAGACCCAACAATTGGGCGAATCTTATTTTGACGGAAAAGAATCTCACTCTTTTGGAAAATTGAATAAGGTAGAATGGAATTGCATGTTTGCAAAGCATCTTGATCATCATCTCAGTCAATTTGGAGCTTAATTAAATTATAGCATAATCATTTTTCGAATGACCAATATCGCTCCACTTAGCATAGCCGATTTTTAGTAACCGCAGATAATCATAATTCTGTAAATGCCTACCCAAATACAGACAATAAATTAGGTAAAATGAGAGGGGCAGTAAGAACATCGGTAGGTATTGCTACTACGGCTGCTGACATTGATACGTTTATTGGTTTTGTAAAAGGATTTGTCAATACCACCTTATCTGTAGCGAATTAAACTACTGGTTCAAACCCCATCTCTGCCGCCTTCTCAATCATATACTGGTAGGCTGCATCATACTCATTCGGTATAATGCCATCCAATATGGCTTCGCGTACTGCCGTTTTGATAAAACCTACTTCGCGAGAAGGGGGCAATTTGAAGATACGCATAACATCTGCACCGTCAATAGGTGGTTGCCAATTGCGGATTTTATCTTTCTCTTCTACAATTTTGAGCCTTTGTTTTACCAACTCAAAATTTTCTAAAAAGTGGCGAACTTTTAGTTTGTTTTTAGAAGTAATATCGCTTTCACAAAGCATCATCAAATCTTCCAAGTCTTCTCCTGCATCAAATAATAATCGGCGCATTGCCGAATCAGTAATTTCCTCTTTGCTCAAACTGATCGGGCGCAGGTGTAAGGCTACCAATTTGCCTACATATTTCAAATGCTCGTTGAGCGGTAATTTTAGTTGACGGAAAATGGTGGTACACATTTTTTTGCCCAAGGCATCGTGTCCGTGAAAAGTCCAACCATGACCTTGTTCAAAACGTTTAGTAGCTGGTTTCGCAATGTCATGCAATATGGCGGCCCACCGAAGCCATAGATTATTGCTGCGATAGGCAACATTATCCAATACCTGAAGGGTGTGGTAAAAATTATCTTTATGCCCCTTACCTTCAATAATTTCTACACCTGCCAATGTCACCATTTGAGGAAAGAAAATTTCTAAAAGTCCTGTTTGGTACAGTAAATCAAGACCTATCGAAGGCGTTTTCGCTGCAATGATTTTATTGAGTTCATCCGTAATCCGTTCTTGCGAAATAATTTTAAGCCGCTCTTTATTGCTTTTGATTGCAGCAAGCGTTTCTGCTTCAATTACGAAATTTAATTGTGTTGCAAAACGTATGGCACGCATCATGCGCAAAGGGTCGTCGGAGAAAGTAATATCGGCGTCTAAAGGGGTGCGGATGATTTTCAATTCTAAATCGTTGATGCCGTTAAATGGGTCAATCAATGTTCCATAATCCGATGGACAAAGGCTTATGGCCATTGCATTGATGGTAAAATCTCGGCGGTTTTGGTCATCCACCAAACTCCCATTTTGCACTTCGGGCTTACGCGAATGCGCTACATAGGATTCTTTGCGGGCACCTACAAATTCTACTTCAAAGCCATTGGGCAGCTTGAATTGAGCAGTACCAAAATTTTTGAAAAAACTTACATTTAATTTCGGACTAAAACTAGCCGCTACCGCTTCTGCCAATATAATACCATCGCCTAGGCAAACAATATCTGCATCCTTGCTGTTTCTGCCTAAAAGCTTGTCGCGTACAAATCCACCTATCAAGTAACAGGGCATTTGTAAGGATTTTGCTACTTGAGCAATACGTTCTAATATCAGTCTTTCTTCTTTGGTACAATTTATATCCATCGTGCTGCAAAATTAATATAAAAAATACTGAGGCTTTTTGAATCCTTGCTTTATGATATTATACCACTAGTTTTATTATCTTCGTAGTTCTTAATTACTGCTTATTCCGCAGTTATTAACCACTGTATAACTACCAAAACATAATGCCTCTGCTATATTTGCTAGTAGTTTTAAATAGGAGAATACCATGAAACAATTATTGACTTTAAGCATTGTATTTGTATTGGGTACATTGTCGAGTGTTGCACAGAATCCGGCCAGCTTTACAAACATACGTCAAGAGCGTAGAGCCAATACTATAGTTCCACCAAAGCCAATAGAGAAGACAACTTTTGCAGAGTTTCAATTTTTGGAAACAGACTTTACCCACGATTTTGGTTCCATTCCCGAAGGTCCTAAAGTGAAATATGAGTTTAAATTTTTTAACGTAGGTACTGAGCCACTCATCATTACAAATGCACAAGCATCTTGTGGCTGCACATCTCCAGTTTTTTCTAAAGAACCCGTATTGCCAGGTAAGATGGGGACGATAATGGTAGAATATACTACTGAAGGTCACTTGGGTAATTTTAATAAGAGCATCTATCTTACTTCAAACGCAAAAGTGCCTAATGGACTGCCTACTTTCGAACTTTTTGTAAAAGGCATTGTGTTGGCATCAAGAAAAGATGAAAGAAAACCCTAAATTGCACCTATTTTAACGCTCAAATAACAGCGAAGACGGCGATTCTACCTATTTTTGTACTCTATAAAATTCAAAAACCTATGAAAAAAATTATTGTAACGATTTCAGCCCTCATTATTGCAGGAGTTGCGATGGCTCAAAATGCTCCAAAACCCACGGCTGATGAGCCCGGAAAGCTAGTTTCTATCGAAGCTACAGCACCCAAAACGACTACCTTGACTACAGAGAATATGTACTTCAAATTTCCTGTTCACGATTTCGGCACTATACAAGAAGGCCCTGCCGCTGAACATGAATTTGAATTTACCAATACTGGCAAGGAGCCAATTATTATTTCAAATGTAAGTGCCTCTTGTGGATGTACAACACCTTCTTACTCAAAAGACCCAGTATTGCCTGGTAAAAAAGGTACAATCAAAGCATCTTATAATACTCAAGGTCGTGTTGATCCGTTTACAAAAACCATTACCATTACTTCTAATGCGGGTATTAAGGTATTGACCATTAAAGGTGAGGTAGAAAAAGCACCCTCAGGCTCTGTGCCAGAAAATAACTCTATGATGAAAACGCATTAAAATCTAGTGTAAAAACCTATCCAATTGAAAATTTGAATTTTTAAAAACTCACAAAAAAACAAATAGAACAAATGAAAAAAGTACTCCTTGCCTTGTGCATCTTGATTGGTTTGGCAAATGTTGCTACTGCACAAAACCCTGTAACGGCTTCTGAAGTCAAAGTGGTCAATAAAAATGCCCCTAAGTTCCAATTTATGGACAAAAATGACACCTACGACTTTGGTAAAGTGCCTGAAGGTCCAGTAGCAGAACATGTTTTTGAATTTAAAAATACAGGAAAACAACCATTGATTATCAGCAATTGCAATGCCTCGTGTGGTTGTACTACCCCCGAGTGGAACAAAGAACCGATTCTACCGGGCAAAAAAGGAAAAATCACTGTGCGTTATAATACGCAAGGTCGTGTGGGGCCTATTGCCAAGTCTGTATATGTTACCTCAAATGCAGCACTTGAAGATGGCAAAGATCGTTATGAATTATATATCAAAGGAGAAGTAGTAACTGCACCAAGTGCCGATGCTCCTAAGAATTAATCATTTACTTCAGTATAGTTTTATGAGAAAAGTGACCAATCTTGGTCGCTTTTTTTATGTATCGCAACAATTGACTGGAATGCTTAATTTTGTATGTGGTCAGGTCTAGAAAAAAAAACTAAACTACTTTTCGCCAATTAAACTATTTGAATTATTTTTACAACTCGTTGTACTTCGAGATTGAATTCAGCGAATAGATTATAAGAGTGTCTAAAAACAAATAGCCGCAATTTATAAAGAGAATTACGCCAATCAATTAGTACAATGCGTTTTACTTACTACAATAGTATGGCATCATTTTTGAACCAATGTTTGATAGGAACTAATACCCAATATATCCCAAGGAATGAGTAAAAAGATATTTTTTTTAGGAGTGTTTATGATTGCTGTTGCTAAAGGTTTCGCACAGGCAAAAATATATGTCAACGAATATCTCAATATTGGTGTGGGTGCAAGGGGTTTAGCAATGGGAGGAGCTGTTACGGCTTCTAGCAATGATGCCAATAGCAGTTATTGGAATCCTGCGGGGCTTACTGGACTTGAACAAGCCCAATTTGCTTTTATGCATGCCGAATACTTTTCGGGTAATGCAAAGTATGATTTTTTGGCTATTGCCAAACCCTCGAAAGACCATAAAAGAATTTTTGCATTTTCGGCACTACGCTTCGCAACGGATGATATACCCTACACGATAGACTATGTGCAGCCAGATGGCTCTCTTGACGAAAGTAAATTAAAATCAATTTCTGCAGGAGACTATGCCTTTTTACTTTCCTACGCTTTTCAATTAAAAGTATTTAAAAATCCTAATGTAAAATCGAGCTTAGGGGTAAATGCAAAGATAATTTACCGAAATATTGGATCCATGGCAAATGCGTGGGGTGGAGGCATTGATGTAGGGTGGAAGTTGTCTGGTAGGCATTGGTTGTTGGGCATCGCAGCCAAAGACATTACAACAACCTATACCACATGGAGTTTTAATTTGACAGACAAAGAAAAAGAAGTATTTGGTCAGACGGGTAATGAAATACCTGTAAAATCTTATGAGGTGATGAATCCAAGATTTAATGTTGGTTTAGGATACAACTTTATGAAAGCAACAAAAAAGCTGCAGTTGCTTGCAGAATTGAATACCGATATCACGACGGATGGTAAAAGAAATACCCTCATTAAATCGAATACCCTTAGTATTGACCCAAGGATCGGTTTAGAATTAGGGTACAATAAAACTATTTTTTTTAGAGCGGGTGTTTGTAATATTCAAAAGGTGTTGGACGATAAGGATAGTATCAATAAGCGCTATTATACCATTTTTCAGCCTTCAATGGGATTGGGACTTAAAATAGGCTCGCTGAGTGTAGATTATGCTTACACTAGTTTGCAAACACAAAATAATCCATTGCTCTCTCATATTATTTCTGCTAAATGGGAATTTTATAGGAAAAAGAAAAAAGAAGTTGAAAAAATAGAGAAACTCGTCAATGATGAGTCGAAAGCAAGTACCAACAAGTAAATCTAAGCGTATGCGACAATACTGTTACCTAATTATTTTTGTATTCACTACAATATTATCTTTGAAGAGTTATCAAACGAATGCTCAATATGGTAATGAATGGATTGATTATTCGAAAACCTATTGGAAATTTAAAGTAGGAACCGAAGGTATATTTCGAATCTCCAAATCAACATTAGATGCTATAGGAATTCCGAGTGGCGCAAACGGTAAAGATTTTGTGCTGTATAGAGATGGTAAGGAGATTACGCTTTATACAACAACTAATGGCGTGCTTGGGATAGGCGATTACATTGAATTTTTTGCTACCGCTAACGATGGGCAATTAGATAAAGAACTATATATCACTGCGGATAAGCATGCAAACCCAAATGCGAGCTTGTTCTATGATACGGCTACCTATTTTCTAACACTCGACAATCTAAATGCTCATCTTAGATATACCGAAATTACGACACCAATACCCAGCATCCCCCCAAGCCCATTATCTTATTGTTGGGCTACGGTGATGAACAATACTCGTGGCGCTTTTTCGGAAGGCAAAACAAATGCACCGGTTCAAATAGATTATGGGGGGATTAAGGAGTTGTACTCTTCCCAATTCGATCAAGGGGAGGGTTTTCTAATTGGTTGGAATGCCAGCATAAATCCTGCCAATATTAGCATCGCGACTCCGAATTTTGTTAGCGGTTCGATGAATGCTCGTTTGAAAACAGCAAGTATAGCAGAATCTCGCGATTCTATTCACAGGCTTAAGTTGTATTTCAATGGCCTATTAAAAGCCGATGAAACCTATGGTAAAAGCGATATCAAGCATTTTGACCTCAGCATTCCCAGCACTGAATTGTCTAACGCCAACACCCTTAATTTTAGCCATTACTATACTGGTATTGCCGATATTTTTGGCTTACCATATTGGCAACTAGAGTATCCGAGAGATTGGAATTTTAATGGTCTTGATTATAGCACGTTTAAAGTAAGTGCCAGCACCAATGCACAGTATATTGAGATTAATAATTTTAATCATGGTGGAGTTGCTCCGAGGTTATATGATATTACCAACAACAAATGGTATGCAGGTAATATTAGCGTGTTGGGCAAAACAAGGTTTTATATTGACGCATCCCTAAAGGATATGAATATGGTGCTCTATGCCGCTACCAGCCCCAAGATATTCAATCTTACCACTGCTCAACAAAGACTATTTACCGATTATAACAATACTGAAAATCAAGGAAATTACATGATTATCTCGCACAAAAATTTGATGCGTGCAGTAGGCGGTAAAAATTATATTCAAGAGTATAAAAATTATAGGAGTTCTGTAGCGGGAGGCGGCTACACTGTTACTGTTGCAGACATTGAAGAATTGTACGACCAATTTGCATATGGTATTAATACACACCCTAGTTCAATAAGACGCTTTATAGATTTTGGTTTATCAAAATGGACAACAAAACCTAAATATGTATTCTTGATTGGTAAAGGGGTAACTTATGAATACTATCGAAATTTTATCGCATCAAGTTCTGCAGGCAATTTTGAAGGAATTGTACCAACCTATGGATCTCCAGGTTCTGATATTGCTTTTGTGACAGACAGGGAAAATTGGAAAATGAAATTAAATATCGGTCGTTTGTCGGCATGGAATACCGATGAAGTAAGAGATTACTTAAACAAAATCAAATCCTATGAGGCCGCATTGACCCCCTCGCCATTTCCCACTCCAACGACTGAGTTGTGGAAAAAACAAGTACTTCATATTGCAGGCGGAGATGGCCCCAACCTAGATTTACAAACACTCACATTGCTGCCTGGCTTAAACAGCGGAAAGGTGCTGATTGAGCAACCCAATACCGGAGGCGTAGTAACAACTATTGCAAAAAGTACAAAAGGCCTGCCCACTACAACACAAGACAAAAAAATAGATAGTCTTATTAGTAGCGGCTTGTCTCTGATAACCTACTATGGTCATGGGTCGGCTTTTGCGCTAGACTATAATATCAAAGAGCCCTCCGAATTTAATAGTGCACCTAGACTTCCTATCTTCAGCGCCTTTGGTTGTGATATTTCTAGTATTTATAAAACTGATACTGCCAAAACAATCACCGAAAGGTTCATTGCGGCACCCGTTAGTGGGGCGATAGTCGCCATAGCATCTAATAATTTGGGGTATGTCCATATCCATAGCAGATATATCCCTACACTATATAGCGCAATAGCACAAGAATCCTATGGTCAGACTATTGGCGATCAATTTCGTACAGCAAATGATAATTTCATGGCTTCGAGTCCGCCAACTGCCTACAGTACTTCTTTAGAGCAAACGCACATGGAATCTCTTATTTTGCAAGGCGATCCTGCCTCGAAATCAAGTTTTTCTGCCCCTAAACCAGATTATTATGTTGGACCAGAAACCGTTGCTACTATTCCATCTACCATCACTACTTCTTTAGATTCTTTCCAGTTGAGGGTCACTACATACAACTTAGGTCGTGCCATTACGGACACTATACAAGTTAAAATAGAACATACCAACCCATCTGGCAAGTTAAGCCTGACAAAGACCTATCAGATTATCAAACTAAACAATACGAATACCATAACAGTAAAACTTCCTATTGACAAAATAAAAGATTTGGGTATCAATAAATATAAAATTACGGTTGACTATGATGGTCATTATGATGAACTATCAGAAGCTAACAATACCACAACACTAGAAGTATTTGTCTTGTCCGACAATATTGTTCCAATATATCCTTTCGATTTTAGTATAGTGTATAATAATGATCTTACACTCAAAGCTTCGACCCTCAATCCTTTCAAAGAGCTGAGAAAATATCGTTTTGAAATGGATACTACAGAATTATTCAATAGTCCATTAAAACTACAAACTATCATTTCAGGTAGCGGTGGTGTGGTAAAATGGAAACCCAACATTGTGCTGCAAGACAGTATGGTGTATTATTGGCGTACAAGCATTGATAGCAGCTTGAGTGGTGGGAATTTTATTTGGCAAAACAGTTCTTTTGTTTATTTAAAAAATGGCTCTGCGGGATGGAATCAATCTCATTATTACCAATACAAGTACAATAATATGGAGGGTTCGATTTATGATGAGAGTCGGAGATTTTCGTATGGCAAATTGAATGTGTTGCTACAGGTAAAGAATACAATAACAGGATTGTCTTCTCCTTACACTAAGTACGATAATCCAGACTACAACAAAGTACTTAGAAATGGTAATGATTTGCAGCGTTATGATTGTTATCCTCCTATTTCAATTCAAATTATGGTATTCGATACTACCTTAGGAAATGCTTGGGCTAATCCACCCGGCGGTATGTCAGGATCGAAGCCTAGTTGTCCTCCTCTCTTCGCACGAAATATTAATTGTTTTAGCTTCAATTTGAATACTGCTGCAAGTAGAAATAACGCACGAAAATTTTTGGATAGCATACCCAATGGGTATTATATTTTGATCAAGAACTGTATTGCTTACAATATTTGGGAGAATTATTTTGTAGATACTTGGAAAAGTGATACTGCTACTTACGGTAGTGGCAAATCACTTTATCATTCTATGCGTAACCTTGGTTTTAATCGAATAGATTCATTTTATCAAACCAGGGCGTTTTCCATGATTTGTAAAAAAGGTGCTACAGATTATCCTGTCCAACAGAACTTTGCTACAGGAATTAATGATATTCTAGATACAACCTATGTTATCCCGATTAGCGATGTAAGCGGCAATATGAACAGTGTGGTTGTAGGGCCTGCAAGTAATTGGAAAACACTTAAATGGAGAACATCTTTATTTGTTGATACATTTAGTAGTGCCGATAGTTCTTCCGTAAAAATTACAGGTATTGATAAGTTTAATAACGAAGCTTTTCTTTATGAAGGTCCTGCTCGTGATACTAATTTGAATTTTATCAATGCCACAAACTACCCCAAGTTAAAATTGAAATGGTATAGTAGGGATACCTTATACCACACCTCTCCACAGCTTGATTATTGGAGAATTTTGTACGACCCCTTACCCGAAGCCGCGCTCAATCCCTCTGCATATTATGCGTTTACCGATAGTCTAAATGTGGGACAAATGATGAATCTGGAAACGACTGTAGAGACCCTCACCGAATTACCTATGGATAGTATGCTTGTTCGTTATAAAGTAATTGATGCAAATGGAGTCAATCATCTGCTTGCAGATAAAAAATATCGAAAATTAAGTGGAAATGATACCCTGCATATAGGGGTCAGCTTCGATCCCAAATCTTATCCTGGAAAAAACTTCTTATTCATCGAAGCTAATCCGGACAATACGCAGCCTGAACAATATCATCCAAACAATTTGGGTTATATCCCATTCACGATTAAGTCGGATGTACACAACCCTGTTTTAGATGTTACATTTGATGGAACGCATATCTTGGATAAAGACATAGTTTCTGCCAAGCCCTTCATTAAGGTATTGCTCCGCGACGAAAATAAATATCTTGCCTTAAACGATACCTCTTCGATGCAACTCTCTATTCGTTACCCGAGCGACGCTATAAATACAAAACGTACAATCAATTTTGATGGCAGTACCTGTAAGTTTGTTCCTGCGGATATGAGTGCAGGGAAAAATGAGGCCTTCATTGAATACCGACCCAACTTTACGGAAGATGGTATTTACCAGCTTTTCGCAAAAGGAAAAGATGTTTCGGGTAATGATGCCGGTGCAAGCCAAGAATATTCTATCTCCTTCGAAGTGGTGAATAAATCTACTATTTCTAACTTGGTCAATTATCCCAATCCATTCTCTACTTCCACAGCATTTGTGTTTACGATTACTGGATGGCAATTGCCCTCTCAATTCAAAATTCAAATCCTCAGTGTGAGTGGTAAAGTAGTGCGTGAAATTACGAAGCAAGAATTGGGTAATATTCATATCGGAAGAAACATTACAGAGTACAAGTGGGATGGTAAAGACCAGTATGGACAATTGTTGGGCAATGGGGTTTATCTCTATCGTGTGGTCACCTCTATTAATGGCGATGATATAGAACATCGTAATAGTGGGGTAGATAAATTTTACAAAAATGGCTTTAGTAAAATGTATATCATGCGCTAATCAACAATCTCTTTTTTTTTGAATTGAGCGAGTGTTTTACTGTAATCGTAACACTCGCTTTTTTCTTTCCCAACAAATGGCAGCATAAACTACATTGCGGTAACTGCCGATACCATCTGGTTGGTGTCCTATCTTTAGATAATGATCAAAAATATAGCTACTCCAATCGTCGAGAAAAGTATGGTGTTGTAAGCTCAATTGGCGCAAGCTGTCCAATTGGGTTAAGCTCGTAGTATTCAGGTCGCTTTTCAAACTATTGGCAATAGTACTGTCAATTTTTTTGACATGTCTGTGTGTATAGAGCCATAGATTGAAATAGGCAGAATATTGTAAGTTGGTATTGCCACTTGTTACACAGATAATATAAGCTTGCAAATTGGCATCATCTTCGGCAGCTATGCCTGATTGATGAGCCATCTCGTGAGCGATGATAAAGCCTTGCATGAAATGCGGACTTTGCTTATTTACTTGCGCTTCGCCAGTGAAAGGATTGAAGTATCCTTCGATGCCCAAATAGTCCAAAGCACTGGCAAAAAGTGAAGCCTTAGCTGATAGCTCAATAGTACTCTTTTCGGATTGATATGCTGCACTAGCTATATCATTCAAAAGTTCGAAGTGAAGGGTTTTGTATTGCGATTGAAGTCCATTCATACGCACTATGAGTAAAGAGTCAAAAGCAATCAAGTCGGCATAGCTTACAGAGTCTATTGTATTTAAGGAAATCCTTTTCTCCAATTTTGGCTGAACATATCGAATACCCCAAAGTACAAATAAGAACAAATAGACCAGCAGCAAGATTCTTATGTTTTTGAGTAAGAGTATAAAAATATCCTGCTTGCTACGGATGGCATAATTGCGTAAAAATTTGATGGAGGCAATTAGTAGATAAACAAAAATAATGATATAAATTAAGTCTCCTACACTAAAGGGGATAAACTTGGTAATCCCGCAACGCAATTGCTGTAAGGGAATAAAAATAGATTGCAGATATAGACCAAAAGTACTATCGCTGCAATAATCCAATAACAGGACAATAGCGAAGATTAATAAATTACTAAGAACTAATTTTTTGCGTTTACGCATTAATTTTATTAAGTAGTCGAGCCTTAAAATGGCAAATTGAGTAGTACTAAACAAACTATTTTGGATATACGCTTACCCAAAATAAATTTCACATAAAAAGCGGCTATTGGACCACCACACCTCAACTTTGCTGCAAGTAAATAAACAATATTGATACGGGTAAAGTGGCCATCATAGAAACACATAAACAGAAAACAAAACTGAATATTGCAACCAAAAAGCACCGCCTCTTTTCAAACCCCTATTAACTATTATAGCAATAGCCTTGCTTTAAAATGTGCTTGCAAAATGTGTTTGGGTCTATATATTCTCAACTCTAAATAGCTTATCTGATTGAGAAAGTTTTACAACAAAATATTTCTCGTCATTCAATTCCTCGGGGAGTTTGTCTTTTAAAATAGAAGCTACAAATTGAATGTTGTTTTTATTTACGAAGTCTGCAATTTTTACTAATTGATTGTCGTGCATTAACTCCTTTTTGTCATTGAGCAAAAAATGTAAACAAGGAATATTTTCTTCATCAGCAAACAAGGTATAAGCTATATCAAAACATGATATTTCTCCTTGCTTTTTGCCCGAACTTAGATTTGTATTA
The DNA here is from genome assembly GCA_030054025.1 of Phycisphaerales bacterium. Lineage (GTDB taxonomy): Bacteria > Bacteroidota > Bacteroidia > Chitinophagales > Chitinophagaceae > Rurimicrobium. The sequence continues at coordinate 41,229 of JASGCQ010000012.1, forward strand.
AAAGTATCGAATTTATATAATCTTTGGTTCTTACTATTAATTTTAATTACATAGTTCAAAGCATATTGCTCTCCGTATAAATTATTTGAAATAGCAGCAAAATGTTTATTGAATTTATTTCTTTGATTCTTTACAACTTGTTCAAAATCATCAGAAAAAAGTTTATCATCAATTTCGGTCAATTGTTTGTTGTAATCCTTCATATTGCTTTCAACCTCTTCTAATTGTTGAATAATATTTTCGTACTCGCCTTTTTTTCTAAATTTCTCATTCATTTCAATAATAAGCAGTTCAAGTTCTTCAAACGATTCACTTTTAGAAATAACCGATGCTAGTTTATTTTCATCTGATAATAACTTCTTTAACAATTTGTTTTTCTCAGCAATACTATTCTCCAAACTTGGTAATTCTTTTGTGATAAATTTTGCCTTTTCTACAATCATTTGATTGTGGTAAGTTACTAAATCATCAAATGTTTTTTGAATACCCGTAATTTGGCTCGTTGCCTGTTGATATATAAGTTCTAGTTGTTTAATATCAATATTTGAAACACTATCGTTTAACTCTTGTTCTGTTTCTTTAATTAAATTTATTTTGATGTTAAGTCTTCCAATATTAGCACTAACCTTATTTATTTCGTATTTTAAATGATTCAATTTATCTAAATCAGCTTCAAAATTTTCATTCAAATTAAAAGTGGATTTCCTTTTATTTAATTCTTCTATATCGTTATTAATTAATGCGAGTGTGGTCTCGTATGCTGTTTTTGTTTGATTTTTTTCAAGACGACTTCGATATGTATCTTCCTGTTTTAATTTTGCTAAAATTTCTTGTTTGCTATTTCCTTTTGTATAATCGCAGCCAAACAGGAACAGATAAAGTGTTTCGTATTCTGCATCCGTTGTAAAACCATCAAGCGTTTTTAAAGTGTTATTAATGCTTTGGTCTTTATAACGTATGTTGTGAGATATGATTTGCCTAAATGTAGGTTTTTCGGAAAGATGATTTGGAAAAATCAATTTACCAAGTTGTATTTCAAATTCTTCTTCTGTAAACGCCTCTCCATTTATTTTTCTAATAATGCCTTTTCGGGATAAAAAATTTCTTTCAATTACAATTTCCTCTGCTTTGGGGTTATTAAGGTCTTGTGTTAATACTAGAGTGATTAAAACTTTTTGATTAATAAGAAAGTCTTTTACAAGCTTGTATTCTTGACGTTTAGTTTCGGGGTCTACATAGATATTTTTAGGGTTTGCACCTAAGCAAAAATCTATAAGTTTAAGAACTGTAGTTTTCCCAACGCTATTACCTGTAATTTGTGCATCACTTTCATCAACAATTAAATTAAGTCCACTATGAAATTCAATTTCACGGATAACTTTACTTTCGCTTGATATAGTTAATGTTTTTAAGAACATAAAATCACTTCTCCTTTAGTATTTAATTGGGCAACATTCAATAAATATAACCAGTCCAGGCATAGAACAAAAACAGAAAAGGACATATTTCTTTTCGTTTTTACAGTTTGGTATAAATCGAGAATGCTTTGAGAAGATTGTTTTTGCAAAACTTCCAAAACAAACGCACCGTTGTAATAAATGCTATTTTCGGGATGTATATTATCAGGTAGTAGCATAGTTGTAATTTTTAGGGTTTTCAAAAATTTTGCAACGAATAAAAGCGTCTACAACCAATATATTGACACACAATTCTAACTCATCAATAGGAATTTGTACATAATTTGCACTTGTCTGAATTTTTTCTTTAACTTTTTGAATGATTTCAAAAAACAAACTATCATCATTTAAAATGCCTTTTGCTTTAATGTATTCTTTTCTAATATTTCCTAAAACGGAACTACTTTTATTCAAACCTAAAGCATCAAATTCGGTATAAATCTTATCCACTCGACCATAGTGCATACAGTAATCATCAATTATGAGTTTTGAATTAACCAAATTATTATGATTGATTTTACGGTCAATTTCAAAACTATTAATTTGATTAGGATTTTCTGTATTATCCCAATCTTCTTTGGATAGAATGTTTATGACTGATGCTAAATTAGAATCTAATTTGACAATATCAATTTCGTTTCCTAATTCTTCTTGTATAAACTGATAAACTTGTTTTTGTTTTACAACATTTAAAGAAATTATATCATTTAGAATTGAAGCCGTATCGTAAATATCATCCTTGGGAACAAATGCTAAATTATGAGGATTAGTAAAGGTTAATTTTCTTAAATTCGTTGCATCCTTTGAGATTGAAACAAACTTGAAGTGATAAGCGGTATATTTTTTAAGAACATTTTTACTTAAAGCAGATTCAATTTTCGTTTTAGTATTTGTTGCTGAAATTTGGATTATAAGCTTGTTTGTATGGTCAATTAAATCAATAGCTTCTACATTTTGTTGACTTTTGTTTAAGTTTTCGAGTTTCCAACCAAATAGCTCATTGAAAAAATGGAGGTAGAAATTTTCGGAATGAACGTGAAGATTAAGAATATTCAACTTTCCTCTTGCATTAATTCTCACTGCAAGGAGATTTAAATTTTCTTCTATATAATCAAAATATGGTGTCCTGTTCATTTCTAATATTATTGGCAAATTTAATCAAAAAAATGCTATGATTTAGGCTTCTTTTCCTTTTTCGATTTCCCCTTTGTAAACAAATTGGCTGTGTATTTTTCGTAGAGTTCAAATAAAAATTCCATACGCTTTGCTTCACTTGTAAATG
>JASGCQ010000091.1 GCA_030054025.1 Phycisphaerales bacterium
ACTTAGCTGCCTTGGCGCAAGGATTCTATTTTGTTCGCATTGTGCAGAACAATGGGAATACAGTGCATTTTAAAGTAATCAAACAATAATAGACTACGACGAAATGATTGCGTATCCTCCTTCATTTTGATCCTGATTAAAAAAGCCTTCGATAATCATCGAAGGCTTTTTTTAATGTGTGCGGGGAGAAGCAATAGCCCTAAAATAGAGGGTAGTGCTTTAAAAAGTGTGCAATACAAATTTAACATCTGAATGACGTAGTGTGTAAATCCCATTCTGTTATAGAAGCTAGGGTTTGGTCAGCACTATTTTTATGCGACTAGGTACCGTAGGCGAGTTGTGTTTCAAGTTGCTTCTTCATATTGATTCTATTACTGTTATTGCTACAGGATGGGACATAATATCTTATGCAGCAAAAACGTGCCAAAGTGTTATTGAATTGGTATAATTTCATTTGAAAGTGCAATTGATGATATCATAACTCATAGCCACTTTTGATAATGGTTTGTATCATCTTAAATCGTCCATTGGGCTGCACATAGTTCGCTGCGTGAGCAGGTATTACTATTGATTGTCCTGTTTCTAAAATATGCGAAATGTCATTAATCACAATCTCGGCTCTACCGTCAATTATCTGTACAAATGTGTCGAAAGCAGTAGTCTTTTCATTGAGACCTTCTCCACTATCGAAAGACATAACACTAATATTACCAGTAGATTTTTTGAGAATAGTTTTCTTCACTACAGCATTGGTTAAATACTCGATAATTTCAACAGTGATATGAGCTTTTGCTTTTTCAATTTCTTTAGAATTGTCCATTTCGTTATAATTTTATTTGAATTTGATGACTAAAAAAAATGGCGAGCTATGGCCCGCCATTCATGATTGCTTGAGGGCTTATTACTTTCGGTTATTGCTTCCTATGTCTTTAATAGCCTTAGTCAGAGATTCCATGTCATAATCATATTCTCTTTTAAAAGTTGCCCAATCACTCTGGCTTGTTTTGTAATCGTTCACCTTAGATTTTAAATCCTTATTCATTTTTTCTAAAGCAGCTATTTTTTCGCCGTACATGGGATCCAGTGTTTTTCCTGGTTTTTTAAGGATTATTTTTAATCGTTCTATTTCACCTTCATTATTATGAATTTTAGTTTCTGATTCTATTTTAAACAATTTCCATTCCTCCACCGATGCTGCTTTGGCGGCACTTTGCGCTGCATGATCTTGCGCTTTGACCAAATCGTCTTTGGCTTCTACTACTTCCTGTTTGGCATCTGCCACCTTTTCATTGTTGTTGGCACAACCAACAGCGGTTCCGCTAATGGCTATTGCTACGACAGCAACTGTAAACATTGACTTTTTCATTGCGTAATTGTTTTAAAATTGAATATTGTATAAAAGAAAGATGAATACAAGGCAACCCTATAAAGCCTCGATGATTTTGTGCAATTCTTCTTTTGTTTTACCCAATTTGACTTGGATACGACCTAACATTTCATCTTTTTTGCCTTCTACAAACATTAAATCATTGTCGGTAAGTTGTGCAAATTTTTGTTTTAATTTTCCTTTTTGCTCGTTCCAATTGCCGGCCATTTCTGTAGTATTCATAATTAATTTTGATTGAATTGTGCAACAGAATTATTGCACAACAAAAGTGAACTAATAATCGCTACGACTTGTTATACAATAAAAAATATTGTTTACAAGATTCACAGATTCTCTAACATTTGACGTCGTTTATCTTTCAAGTGTTTGAAAAAAGTAGGTGTCAACCCTGTTGTTTTTTTGAATTGTGTAGATAAATGAGCCACACTGCTGTAATTGAGCAAATAAGAGATTTCGGTAAGATTGAGTTCATCATAAATCAGTAATTCCTTGACGCGTTCTATTTTGTGCTGAATGATAAAATGTTCAATCGTTATACCCGTAGCTTCAGAAAAAAGATTAGCCAAATAAGTATAATCATGATTTAAATGAGAAGCTATATATTCTGAATTTCTCACCCTTGGAAATTCATCAGAATAATGCACCATTTCGACGATTACATTTTTAATCCGTTCTATCAAAACTGCCTTTTTATCCTCCATCAGCTCCAAACCCACGAGTAACAAAGCTGCTCTAAAACTTTCTTTTTGTTCGTCTGAAATCAATTCGGTTGTTTCAATAACACCCAAATCAACATTACAGTGATGTAAACCGATTTTATCCAATTCAGCTTTGACCAGTAACTTGCAACGAATGCTTACCATATACTTGATGTAGAGCTTCATAATTAATTTATTGGCTTTGTTAGAAGCAAACACTAATTTTTTTTTATTAATGCTCAGTTAATATCAATCTGAAGCATTCCATTGCAAATATCCGCTTTACCCCCCTATTTATTCTTATACAATTTTAATGTACAATTACACTATTCACACGTTAGCTGCACTAATCGCATATCATCCAGCAAAAAAGATGCTCCAAAGTCAGGAGGTACTGAATACGAAAGCGCTATTGATATAAGTACGTCCAGATAATCTTTCCTGTATTTTCGGACAGCAAAAAATTGACTCAATGCGAATACAAAGTAGCATAGCGAGATTTTTATTGGGAGGAGAATGCTTGTTTATGTTCATCTCTATTCAATAGACAATATGTTCATTCACTATAATGAAGAGGATAAGTCAATAATTGATGGCATGGGCGCTTCCGAGTACCCGAAATTGTCAGCTAAACAAAAAATAAAATGACTAACAGCAATGAATTAGAGCAAGTAAAGTTTCTAGCTGCCCTATATTTTCTAGCATGAACTATATTAGACTTCGGATTTAATTCTATTATATAATGCTGCACTAATAAATTAAGGCCCACCAACAATAAAATGAGATAAAAAATATTGTAGTAACTAATTCGCTTAGCATTGATATAATCCAATGCTGCTTTACCTGGGCGGGTAAAGGCTTCCTTGATGGTAAACAAAATGCCTTTATCGAGATGAAAAACGCCATGGGCTAAATCATGGGTGATAAAATGTTTCACAGTGATGTGATGCGTATCAGCTTTTTGACCACAATAAGCGCAAAATTTATGTACCAATTCATGACCACAATTCAGACAGTTTTTCGAAGACATATTCCCTATTTATCGTGTATTGAATTATTTTTAAAATGAATAGGCACAAATGGAGTCAGATTTTTGGATGCTGCAATTAGCCTTTATTTGCATAAACAAGTATATTTAATGCCCAATTATTAATCTTACTCGAATTTAAAAATAAGCCAACACTACTTATTAAGCCTTTTTATGCTCCTGAATACCTTGAAATATATTTACCAACACCCATTGAACGCAGACAGACCTTGGGCAGGTTTATGGAAATTTTTCTGGTGGCAAATCCGCAATAGCATCAAGCCTCAACACATCATTCATGATTTTACCGAACACAGCAAGCTACATCTGTGGAGGGGGCTGAGGGGCGCAACGGGCAATTTGTATTGCGGCTTGATGGAATATCAAGAGATGTCTTTCGTTTTGCATTTTTTAAGAAGTACCGATACTTTTTTTGATATTGGCGCAAATGTTGGTGTTTATACGATTTTGGCTTCGGCCGAGGTAGGTGCTCAAACCATTTCGGTAGAACCTATTCCTGCTACATTCGACATACTCCGTAAAAATATTCTGCTGAACAAGATAGAGCATAAAGTAAGGGCACTGCAAATAGGGATTGGCAGCGTCCTTACCCACCTCAATTTTACCACATCTTTAGACACAGAAAATCATATAGCTCTAGCTCATGAACATAAGAGTATAGAGGTTGAGGTGAAAACAATAGATGAAATCGCAAAGCAAATGCCCTGTTTAATCAAAATAGATGTAGAGGGTTTCGAGACTGAAGTGTTGCTAGGGGCAACTCATACGCTTGCTAATCCAGTGCTCAAGGCTATCATTATAGAGCTCAATGGTTCGGGCAAAAAATATGGCTATCAAGATCAATGGATTCATGAACAGCTTTTGACATTGGGATTTAAGCCCTATAGCTACGACCCTATTCTAAGAAATGTGAAAGAGCTTCCTCACTTTGGCAAACACAATACCCTATACATACGCGACAAAGAATATGTATTAAACAGAGTTGCCCAAGCAAGAAAAATCAAAATAGGAAACAAAGAAATTTAAAGTCCGCTATTTTATCGCAAAATCCAATCCACTATTTCATTTGCCCATTCGGTACGATGAGGTGTTTGGACTTTGATGTAGTTGTCTGTGTAGCCCTCCATCATACCATTTTTATCGGCAGACTCGAACAATACTTTACGATTCGTATCTCTAAATTGATTGGAGAAATAATTGAGTTTTTGTACCGAAAGGTTACGCAAAATTTTATTACGGTCATTGCGCTCCGATACAGGCACTACGGGATTAAGTTCAATAGCCAAAGTATTCGGACGCTCGGAATAGGTAAATACATGAAAGTACGAAACATCCAATCCGTGCAAAAAGTCAAAAGTTTCTTGAAAATCTTCTTTGGTCTCGCTGGGAAAACCCACTATGACATCTACCCCTATAGCAGCATGAGGCATCAATTCCTTCACCATCGCTACCCTATCAGCATACAATTCGCGGCGATAACGGCGGCGCATGGCGGCTAATGTCTTATTGCTGCCACTTTGCAAGGGAATATGAAAATGGGGCATAAATTTTTGCGAAGCAGCTACAAACTGAATAATTTCTTCGCTGAGCAAATTAGGCTCAATCGAAGAAATACGGAAGCGTTGAATACCTTCAATATTTTCTAATGCCTGAATAAGGTCATAGAAATTTTCTTCCTGCCGTTTGCCGCCTTCATTACCCTTACCAAAATCGCCCAAATTGATACCGGTGAGTACAATTTCTTTCACGCCTTGTGCTGCAATTGCTTTGGCTTTCAAGAGTACATTTTCAATACTATCACTACGGCTATGCCCACGCGCCAAGGGAATGGTACAAAAAGAACAATTGTAATCGCAACCATCTTGTACTTTGAGAAAAGTACGGGTACGCTCGGCTTGAGAATAGGAAGAATTAAAACCTTGTACTTCTTCAATATCGCAAGAACAAATGCGAGCAGAATCGCCCTTGGTAAGGTCTTGTAGATGTTGGGCAATATTAAATTTTTCAGCAGCACCCAATACAAGATGCACGCCCTCTATCTCCGCAATTTCTTTGGGTTTGAGTTGTGCATAACAACCCGTAATCACCACAAAACTTTCGGGTGCACGGCGCTGGATGCGGCGCACTAATTGTCGACATTCTTTATCGGCATTTTCGGTAACAGAACAAGTATTAATCACATAGACATCGGCTGTTTCGTCAAATTCTTTTTGCACAAAACCGCTCGCCTGCAGTGTACGACTGAGGGTAGATGTTTCGGAATAATTGAGCTTGCACCCGAGGGTGTGAAAAGCAACTGTTTTTTGTTCCATCATTATAAATGACTGTAATAAAGATGCCGCCTAACGATGACGCATCTTCCATTTTGTAGCACTTTCATTGTTCGCTTGCAAAGAAATTGGCGTTTTATGCTCTTGCTGCCATATTATCGCTGCCAACAAAGCGGCTACACGCTCTTCATCAACGTCTGATACTTGTAAGTATTCGGGTTTGAAATATTTTTCGATAAACTTGGTATCGTATGCACCATTACGGAAAGCTTCGGTACGTACAGCCCATTTACCAAAAGGCAAGGTGGTTTGAATACCTTGAATTTGATACTCACCTATGGCACGACATAGTCGCTCAATTGCTTCCTCGCGGGTAGCAGCATGCACGACCAGTTTGGCAATCATAGGGTCGTAGAAAATAGGAATATCCATCCCTTGCTCATAGCCATCGTCCACCCGAACACCTGGTCCTTTGGGCGTTTGGTACAAATTTAATCTTCCGGTATCGGGCAAGAAATTATTATAAGGGTCTTCGGCACAAACACGCAATTCGATACTGTGTCCATTGATTTTTAAATCTTCTTGCGTAAAGGAGAGTTTTTCGCCTCGAGCGACTTTGATTTGTTCTTTTACTAAATCTATTCCGCTAATCATTTCTGTAACACAATGCTCCACCTGCAAGCGGGTATTCATTTCGAGGAAATAAAAATTCAACTGCTCATCCACCAAAAATTCAATTGTTCCTGCGCCGCTATAATTGCAGGCACGGGCAGCAGCAACAGCGGCTTCGCCCATTTTGGCACGGATAGCGGGTGTTAGACAACTGGAAGGAGCTTCTTCGATTAGTTTTTGATGACGACGTTGAACAGAACATTCGCGTTCGAAGATATAGACATAATTGCCGTAATTGTCGCCCAATATTTGTATTTCGATATGTTTGGGCGACCCTACATATCGCTCCATAAATACGTCGCTGTTGCCAAAAGCACTCATTGCTTCACTTTGAGCCATATTCATTTGGCTTTCAAATTCCGCTTCATGCTCTACCACACGCATCCCTTTACCACCCCCACCAGCTGCTGCTTTGATGAGGATAGGGAATCCTACCTCTTTAGCTATTTTAATCGCTTCATTGACATCGCTTATGGGTTCATCGGTACCAGGTACCATAGGCACATCAAATTTTTTGGCTGCTTGCTTTGCCGAAATTTTATTACCCATCATATTGATGGAATGGGCACTTGGACCAATAAAAGTCAATCCCGCATCACTTACTGCTTTTGAAAAATCTGCATTTTCACTGAGGAATCCATAACCAGGATGTATGGCATCTGCTCCTGTCTCCCGAGCAGCCTCCAATATTTTTTCAATCCGAAGATAAGATTGTGCCGATGCGGCAGGTCCGATACACAGCGCTTCGTCGGCAAAACGAACAAAAGGCATATTACGATCCGCTTCTGAGAAAACAGCGACTGTTTTGATACCCATTTCTCGGGCAGTGCGCATTATCCTGAGTGCTATTTCTCCTCTATTGGCTACTAAAATTTTTTGCATGCAACAATCAATATTTTAAAACTAAATTATTTTGCTTTATGTCCTTTTCCGTATTTCACAAACATATACAAGTACAAGACCCTTGATATCCGCATGATCCAAGCTTGTAAAAGCAGGCAGGAACCTACTGCCACGGATAGTGCTATAAAAATACTGTTATCCTTGTAACTCAAGCCAATCAATACCCAATACACTACAAAAACGGCAGCTAGTAAAGCCACCGTCAACCCATAAGAAACATAGCCAGTACCATAATAAAAGCCAGGTTCGAGTTCCATGATTTGTCCACACTCGCTGCACTTATCGGGCATATTCAACATAGAAGCCAAGGGAAATATAGATTCGTTGCTAAACATATTGCCTTTACGGCAATTCGGGCATTTCATTTTGAGAATACTCGGCAATAATGCGGGGGCTTTTTCAGAAGGCATTCAATCAAATTCGTTAATGAGCCGCAAAGTTACGATGATGCAGAAAAAGAAACGAAAATAAATTGCTTAGGCGCATTCAAACTGAAACAGTAATTCTATTTCTTCTCCTTATCTACAGCCACTACTGTTTTTAGTTTCAAGATTTGGGCAGCACGCATGACCGCCACGATATTGTCGAATTGGGCTTTTTTATCACCATTAATCACCACAGTAGCTTCTGCATCATGACTTTTGGCAACCGCTGCGGCTATGGCAGATTGTAGCGAATCGGGCGGGATAGAACGAGTACCAATAAAGAATCTTTGTAAAGAATCTACGGTTACGACTACCGTTTGCTTTGCTTTGCTGTTGCTTGCGGCTCGGGGTACCGATACTTTCACCAAATTAGGATTGGCTAAGGTGGAGATAATCAAAAAGAAAAACAGCAGGATAAACAAAATATCATTCAGTGCTGATGTTGCGGAATCTTTGGAGGTTCTAAGTTGTGTGCGAAGGTTCATTTGATACAGTGATGAGCTTGCAAGTTAGTAAAAAAGGAATCCAATAGTACAGCTTAATTATTGCCCACTAATTGTTTGGTTTCATCTCCATCTGGTTGTTGGGGAGGAGCTAATTCAAAACGTTGTTGCTGCATTTTTTCCTTCAATTTATTGCTCTTTTTATTGAGCCAATAGGAACTTGCTAAATATTTCTTGTGCGGATAATAAATGAAAAGGCAAGTCCCGTCTTTAATCATTTGGATAATTTCGGAAGCCAGCGAATCTGGTACAGCTGGGCAACCCCAACTACGCCCTAGCCTTTGGTTTTCTTGAATAAATTGATGGGATACATAGTCGGCACCATGCACTACAATATCTCGCTCATAAGCGGCACTGTTGTATTGTTGGTCCATACCGTGTAGGTAAAGTGATAAACCGTGGTCGCCGATATAAGTAGAGCTGGTAACATAAAAGCCAAGACTGCTTTGGTGCGAATCTTGAATATTGGAAAATGAACGGGCAAATTCTTCTCCAGTACCCTGCCCATGAGCTACATAAGTATTGAACAATACCTTGTTTTTACTCAAATCTATAATCCAAAAACGATAGACATTTGCGGACAAACTATAATCGCATACAGAGAGTAGGTCTTTATCATTCGTGAGTTTGCCGGCCGCCTTCAAATTGAGGTAGCCTTTGTAGGCGTATTCAAAAACAATGGGATTCAACTTACCCGATCTACAGAAATTGATTTTTTCATAGACAGAACTAATATGCTCTGATGAGCTTGGGTTAGTCAGCCCATTATTATTATCTGCCCATACCGACACAGCCATAAACTGCAACACCAGAAATGTGCTGCAAAAACGCTTACTGATAAAAGAGAAAATATTCATGTACGTCCTATCTAATTGTTCCCCAAAGATAACCGATATTGGGTTAATGGACATTTGTGGTGGTAAAATCCTATAAAAGGCATATCTGTATTAG
>JASGCQ010000092.1 GCA_030054025.1 Phycisphaerales bacterium
GTTGCTGTCGTTTTACAACTTACTTCCGTTGTCCACATACTAAAGTTATTTAATTTACCAAATTGTATGTGCAAATATAGTATGTGTACTTATAATAAACAAATTTATTTTTAATTTTCAATCAGTTTGTCGGTTTGTAAATGAATGAACACTTACTGTAGTACCGTAAATAAAAGGAGAATCTTTCATGGTTTCATATTAATATTTTTTATTTTATACTATTTGGTATAATACAGAAAGGTATAAATTTATGCGCTTTTGTACAATTCAATTTCTAATTCTCTCACGGCTTTTAAATATTTTTCTTTGCTACCAAACTCGTTGATGATTTCAATCGGTGAACCAAATTCATCAAACGGATTTACTCTCAATACTTCAATGCTTTCAATGTTAGTAATTCCTTCGTCTGCACATTTTTCTAACAATACTTCTAATACTTTTTGGCTTGTTCGCTCATGTATCTTCCTTCCGTTTAGGTTGTATAGTCGTTGGCGTTTTAGTGCCGAAAAAGCCACGCTAGCATTGCGTTTATGGCTTGTCAATCAGATCTGTAGATGAGGATTTTAATAAGGTCGAAAAGCAAAGAACTTCATGCGGTAAGCAACACTTAGTTCAAAACCTTTGATTTTCAAAAGCACCTATCAAATAGTTGCGCAGTTTTAACAACGAAGCACATTCACATTGTTTTTGCAACTATGTACATTTCAATTGTTGCCTTTTTGTCGTATTATCCTATCTAGTGGGCTTTCTATTTTGCTTAATTCTTTTTTGCTTATAGGGGGTATATTGCAAGGTGGTTTTATATCGTTATGCTCCAAAAGTTCTTGTATATACTTTATGTCGATACCACTTTCTAGCAGGTGCTTGGCACAGTTCAATAATTTCAGCCATAACGAAGCCCTTGTGAGAGCCAGACGACGAACTCAATGTATTGACAATACCCTATTGCTATGTGATGGCTATTTGGCTAAAAGAAAAAGCAGGAAAGGATTTATTCATTGCTTTGGAACACTTGCAGGCTGGCTTTACAGCAGGTCAAGAATATTTTATGCACATCGTAGAAGGGATAGCGGCAGATAGGGCAAAATAAATAGACAGGGATATTAAATAATCGCCCTCTGCTAATAATCAAAGCCGCAACAAAGACGTTGCGGCTTCTTTAGGTAGATGAATGCCCCTATTTTTTAAAATACCCTGCTAATCCCTACCAAATACCTCAAGTTGAAGTATTGAGGATTGGCATAAGGTGGGCGATTGAGGAACAAGGGTACATCAAAACGAAGGGTCAATGGTTTGGCTTTGTCAAATACGCCCCATTTTCGAATCGTGAATGCTGCCCCTATACCCGCATCTACCCGCACATCACTGAGCATATCGGCAGGTCGTGCATTCCAATAGCTTGCTATACTGTCGTAACGGCTGAGTTGCATCACGCCTGCGTCGGCAAAGAGGTAGGCAGAGGCACTCAACCAACTGCGGGTAAACTTAGGACGCAGTTTGATATAATTGCCAAAATCCAACTCGGTATTGAAGGCAATACCGCTTCTGCCTTTGTAGGCAATGAGAATCTCGCCATTGCGCTCATCTGCCATGAAATAGCCGTTGTATCCACGCAGATTGAGTCCGCCACCATACTGAAAATGATTGGTATTGTAGCGCGAAATATCGCTTGTCCATTCAGTAGGTACGAAACCCACACTACGAGTATATTTATTGTCCATCATTTCTTCGGGGTTGGCACTGGCAGCAAATAGTGCCGACTCAAAAGGCACATTATTACCCACACCATAGCGGGCAAAGAAACGAGTACGCCATTCGAACTTAGCCAAACGTTTACTGTTGATGGCTTCTAATTGTAGGTAAGCATAGTTGAATGCCGCAGCACTATTGCCATTCAAGAAAGGCACTCGCAGCGAGAATTTATATCGCCCATTGCCATTGTTATAATTATAAGTATGCGTCCAAGCTGCATTTATTGAGCTATTGGGCATTGCACTTTGGCTGCTCCATTCGTTGCGGAAGAGCAAATAATCCTTGTCCAAAGAAAGTTGTCGCCACATGGTTTGCGCGTACAGCTCGAAAGTATTTTCTTTGTTCATCGCCCAAGAGAAACCGCCTCGATGATACCACAAACCATCGAGTAATTTGGAGTTGACGAATACTTGCAATTTCGGATTGCTAAGAGATAATGGTGTAGCATAATTGAAGTTATAGTTGAACGGTAGATATTTGTCGTACCAAGATTGATTGGTATAAATCAAGTAAGGGTCGGTCTGTCCCACATGGGTATTCCACCAAAAGGTAGCATCCAATTTGTGTAAAGTAAATAAGTAATCGCCCTCGAAATGCACCCCTGCTTTAATGCCATCAACAGCATTCCACCAAAGGTCGGGGCGTACATAAAGCCTGTAATGTTTTCTATCCCAAGGATTGGCTACACCCCCATCCCATTTGGCTTTGATAGCCAAAGGACTAATCCCCAAGCATCTGCTTTTGTAATTGTCCATCATATTGATGTCCACCAATCGCCCGCTGGTATCTATCTGTACATTGCGTATGCCCGAAGGCACGACTACCTTTGCGGTATAAGTAGGATACAGTTTTGCCCAACCATACCATTTGGGCAATGTTGTGGCAGCAGTACTTTTGGCAAACCAAGTATTGGGAATACTGTAATCATATTGTTTGCCATCTTTTGCGGTGATGGTAAAATCTATAGGCATTTGCATCTCCCCCTTGCGCTTAAATCGGATGGCAAAGCTGTCGGTACCCGAAATTTTACGAATATTATTGACGGAATAATTGATGGTTTTGGTGGTTTCGAACCATTGATCGAAAAACCAATTCAAATCCACATGGGTAAAATTGACGATAGAGGCTTTGAAATCTTCGAAATAAGGATGACCTATTTTCCATTGGATAAAATAGTTTTTCATCGCTGCGCTAAACAAAGAATCGCCCAAAGTGTATTGCAAATTATAGAGCATCGAAGCGGTTTTGTAATACACCAAGCGATAACCGCCACCATGCCCAAGAGCAGAGTTAAAATCGTCGGAATGAGTGTTCAATTGTACTTCTTCGTGATTGAGTGCATCATAATGGTAGGCATTGAATACCGTTTTGTCTGCTACACGAGCGGGTTCTGCAAAACGATTTCTCCATTTTGATGTAGTAGTCGGAGCTGGGCTAATTTTACCATCTATACGCCCCAATCCCCAAGCCGTTAGGAACTGTGTAAAACCTTCGTCCATAGCGGCACGGTAAGTTTCGTTGCTGCCGATCATACCATAAAACCAATTGTGCCCTATCTCATGCACCAAGAGTCCATTATAAGTGGGTGCTCTGCCGCCATCCAAGGTCAGCATGGGGTATTCCATACCGTCATTGGCATCTGCCGCTACCATTTTAGGATAAGCATAGAGCCCCATATCTTCCGAAAATGTTTGGATGATTTTCGCAACCAATTCGCCACTATTTTGCCATCCCGAAGCATGAGGCTCCTCTACCAATCCTACGCATTCTATCCCATTCCAATAAGCAGTGCTAATTCGGTACGAAGGGTCGGCGGTGAAGGCAAAGTCATGCACATTATCAGCATGAAATTTCCAAATTTTACGTTCCCCTTTTTTGTATTCGGTGATGATAGAAGGTGCTTCGCCCCAAGCTTTGTCGGCGAAGTTTTTCACATCCAGTTTTTCACGCAATGCTTTGGGCAATACCTCCTCTCGGTTTTGGATAGCTCCTGTGGCTTCAAGTACATAATTGCTCGGAAAATTGAGCGATACATCGTAACTGCCAAAATCGGCATAAAATTCTTTGTTGAGATGTTGGTAAGTATCCCAACCAAATTTACGGTCGTAAACACAGATTTTAGGAAACCACTGCACCCCATTATAGTGTTTGAAGCCCCAAGCATCATACATCTGCATACGTCGGCGAGTAGCACCATTGTCGTAATAAGTCTTGAAACGGATGTCAAAACTGGTTTTAGCTCCAGGTAATAAAGGGGTATTCAAATACACCTTCATGATGGTATTATCCAATTCAACTTTCAACTCCTGATCTTTTGTCGCAATCATTTCAATCACAATTCCTTTTCCCTCAGCTTCTTTTTTGCCCAATCGAGCTTGGGCATGGTTGCCATTTTCGAGTGCATGGAGATGCGAACCTTTGATAAAGGCATTCTGAAATAGGTGGAAATACACAAAATGTAGGGTATCAGGCGAATTGTTCCAATATTCCAAACTTTCAGTAGCATCCACACGATTGTCGCTTTCATCCATGTAGGCTTCTATGTTATAATGTACATCCTGCTGCCAATAGGCGGCGTCAGGCTTTCGGTTTTGCCAATAATAAGGATTCTGTGCGCTACGGTAGCTATTGTCGTTGATATTTTGTGCGGCAACAGTGTAAGCCGAGCAGAGAAAAAGGAAAAATAAAATGCGAGACATAAAATTTTCTTAAAATACGGCGTGAAAGTACTAAAAAGGAAGGAATGCTCGACTGTATCGGGGAAAACTAACCATAAAATTCCCCTACATTTGCAGCCAATTTCTATTTAATCATTTTTTTTAATACACAATACAATACTATGAGTAAAGTAAAAGTTGCCATTAATGGTTTTGGACGTATTGGTCGTTTGGCTTATCGTCAGATTTTTAATATGGAAGGTATCGAGGTTGTAGCCATCAACGATTTGACACAACCTAACGTTCTTGCACATTTGCTTAAATATGATACTGCCCAAGGTCGTTTTGACGCTCAAGTAAGCCATAGCGAAAATGCCATCCATGTCAATGACAGCGAAATTAAAATCTATGCTCAAAAAGACCCTGCTCAAATTCCTTGGGGCGCACATGATGTAGATGTAGTATTAGAATGTACTGGTTTCTTTACCGATGCCGACAAAGCAAAAGCACACATCACTGCAGGTGCTAAACGTGTGGTAATTTCTGCACCGGCTACTGGCGATTTGAAAACCATCGTTTTCAATGTGAACCACGATATCCTTGATGGTAGCGAAACCGTAATCAGTTGTGCTTCTTGCACCACCAACTGTTTGGCTCCAATGGCAAAAGTATTGCACGATAACTTTGAAATCAAAGTGGGTCAAATGACTACAGTGCATGCTTATACCAACGACCAAAATACTTTGGATGCACCTCACGCTAAAGGCGACTTGCGCCGTGCTCGTGCTGCTGCCGAAAATATTACGCCAAACTCTACCGGTGCTGCAAAAGCTATTGGTTTGGTACTACCCGACCTTAAAGGTAAATTAGACGGTGGCGCACAACGTGTACCAACCGTTACGGGTTCTTTGACCGAATTGACGGTTGTATTGGGTAAGAAAACCTCTGCCGAAGAAATCAATGCTGCTATGAAAGCTGCGGCTAACGATTCTTTCGGTTACAACGAAGACGAGATCGTTTCGAGCGACATCATCGGTATTTCTTTCGGTTCTTTGTTCGATGCTACACAAACTAAAGTAGTGACTGTAGGCGACAACCAATTGGTAAAAACTGTAAGCTGGTACGATAACGAAATGAGCTATGTATCTCAATTGGTGCGTACCGTTAAATACTTCGCAAGATTGATTAAGTAATCCATTCCAGTAAGTTACAATCATATAAAAATCCCGCTTCAAAAACTTGAAGCGGAATTTTTTTGTTTTTAATTTGCGAAATGAACTTACCTATTTCGAAGCTGATGAAGATGTTTTTATGCATACTCCTTTTTTTGTCGGACTTAGCCGCTATGGGGCAAAAAAAATGTACAATAGGTGTAAATCCTTTTGCACCTATTGGCTTAACAAATGTTCCAAGGTTTGAAATTTTTGGAGAACGTTTTTTCAATATGAGTTCTGTTTCAGTGGATATTGGTGTGGGTAATTTTATGGGTAAATATGATTCAAGTGTACTAGCTAATAGGGGCTTTCGGTCAGCATTAACTTATAAAAATCAGGGCATCTCGAAATTCATAAAAAACGGCTTAGGAATTGTGAATACTAGCGGATATTTTTACTACGGTATCAACTTATATTACTGGTACCAACAAGGCAACGGTTTTTTTAACGGAAAGAAATCGGACTCCATTACCCAATTTAATGATTTGTATGGTGTAAAAAGAAATGCTTTTGGTGCAAATGTTATTTTAGGATATCAAACTCTTCTTATGCGTCAAATTTCGTTTGATATGTATCTTGGTTTAGGTTTCAAAAAACTAAGCATTGCTAATACTCAGAGGGAGTACGACCCGAGTAAAGGGGATTACTCCACTCTAAAAGATTGCGGACTATATCCTTGTATTGGCACATTAGAAGAAGACTCTTACAGCAGAATCAATGCAACTATGGGTGTTAGAGTAGGGTATGTAATAAATTGCAGACCAAATCATTAAAAAATCCCGCTCTATGCTTTTAGATCGGAATTTTTGTTATTAATATTGCTATGAAGAGTGCTATTATTTCTTGTTTTTATTGGCTTGTT
Source organism: Phycisphaerales bacterium (assembly GCA_030054025.1). Taxonomy (GTDB): domain Bacteria; phylum Bacteroidota; class Bacteroidia; order Chitinophagales; family Chitinophagaceae; genus Rurimicrobium. Next base: position 6,486 of record JASGCQ010000092.1, read on the forward strand.
GTTTTTGGATTTCGGCTATACGCTCTGCCCATTTAGAAGTAGCCACTGGTTTGCTTTTATTCACTTGAATTTCGGCATGTAGCTTCTTCTCGTCAATAAAGAACTTCTGAATGATAAACTGCTGTAAGATACTGAGCATATTGCTGACAAAATAGTAGAAGGTCAATGCAGCAGCCATTTTATTGAAGAAGCCCATCAAGAAAATCGGGAAGATAAAAGGCATCCATTTCATCATCGGGTTGTTGGGGTCTTGTGGTGTATTGTTGCGATTATACACCGCAAGAAACAAGCTGGATGCAGTCATCAACAAAGTGAATAAGCTCACATGGTTGCCATACATCGAAGACAAGAGTGGTATTTGTGTCGTCCAACTGGCGATACTGTCGTAAGTCGAAAGGTCTTTTGCCCAAAGGAAAGAAGACTGACGCAAAGGCAATGCGGTAGGAATGAAATAATACAAGGAAAGCAAAATGGGCAATTGAAACAACATGGGTAAACAACCGCCTAATGGATTAACCCCTGCCGTTTTGTAGAGTTTCATTTGCTCCATGCTGAATTTTTGTTTGTCATCACCACACTGCTCGCGCAACTCATCAAGCTCGGGCTTCAATACACGCATTTTGGCTGTAGAGAGGAAGGATTTGTAGGTAAAAAACGACAATGCCAAACGGATAATAATGGTCATGAGTATCAAGACCAAAGCCAAATTGCCAACAGCGCTCGACAAGAAGCTGAACAAGGGCAACAAAAGCCATTTGTTGATGTATTTTACAAAAGAGAAGATGCCATAGCCATAAGGTACCATATCGTCTAAATGCAAACCGAAGCTTTTGAGGGTTTTGTAATCGTTGGGACCGAGATACCATTTAAATGCATAAGCCTGCTCTGAGCCTGCTTTTACAGGCAAATCAAAAGTGAAGGTGCTTTTCGATACGATATCGGCTTCGGTCAATTTGGTATTGCTCTTGATGCCTACTTTACTAAATCCTTCATCGGCAATCAAGGCTGTGCTGAAGTATTGTTGGCGATAGCCCAACCATTGTACAGATTTGTCGAGTGTTTTATTTTTTTCTTCATTTACGGTAAAGTAATCGTCTTCACCATCTTTGTAGTGATAGTAAATTTGGGTGGACATGCGCACATTGTGTACATCCTTCTCTGTATTCAATCCTTTCAAATCCCAAGTGAGGGGGATGGAGGAAGCAGGCATACCCGACAGGCGGATATTGTATTGCATCATATAGCCTTCTGCGGGTAGAGAATAGACCATCGTTACTTTTTTGCCTCCGCCCATATCGGCCACCAGTTCAACCGTATGGTCGCCATTTACCTCTGTTTTTACATTTGGACTAAAGTATAAATCAGATGTGGCAATAACTCCATTATTACCCGGCAATATCATGCTCATACTATTGCTTGCTCCCTTAAACAAGAAGAGTTCTTGCTTGGCATAAGTGGTGAAATCTTTAAGTTTGGCAGCAGTTGGAAAAGCACCTTTGGTATTGATGGTAATTGCCAGTTTGCTGTTTTCTAACACCACTTCTTGCGCTGTGCCATTATATGCAGCAGGCAAGAGCTTGCGTACCGAATCGTTGATGGCTTGGGTAGCCGAATCGGGTTTGGCTGCCGCAATCATTTTTGCAGCATCTACCAAGGGTTGGGGGTGCGCCTTGGCGTATGCTATAGAATCGGCAGTCTTTTGTGCGTGGTATTTGTTTTGTTCGTAATTGGAATAGGTAAAATAACCTATCAATATGGCCACAAGAAGACCAAAACCAATCGCTGAATTTTTATCCATTGTACTACAATATAAAATTGAGCGGCGAAGGTAAGGATTGTATGGCGTAAAAAGGGCAAAAAAGCGAACCAACTTAGGTCAATATTCGGTAGAATCAGAATGACACCATTATTTTTTCGCCACAATGGTCTTAGAAATCTTTGCCTTTACGATTGAACAAGGTATTTACCCCATTTTGCAATAGAATTAAGGATAGGCAAGAGTTCTTTACCTTTTCCAGTGAGGCTATAGTCCACTCTCGGCTTACTTTCGGCATAGCTTGTTCTTACTATCAATTGGTCTTCTACTAATTCATTTAATTGAGTGGTCTGCGCTTTTCTGGTGATACCCGGTATCGCAACGTCTAACTGACCCAATCTTTTCTTGGAACGCTCCAATTGATAGCTTATTGGATTAAATAATTTGGTGTATCCTATTTGCAGGTAGGTGCAATTAAAA
>JASGCQ010000093.1 GCA_030054025.1 Phycisphaerales bacterium
CCCTATCAACTTTTGAGCAATAGCAATGCTTTCAAGGTAGCAAATGCCCTAATTTCGAATCATCTCGGACAACAATTATTCAAATTCACCCTTTCTGCCAACCAACTCTTGCGCAAAGGCACTAACCATTGCTCTAACAATTCTTTTTTTGAGTAAACCGCATTATTAAATAAATAAGTATCTCCATCTATAAAACCCTTGTCTATGGCATATTGTATTTGACCTAGGGGTAGCATTTCAGCTTTTCCTTTTCGTAAAAAGGTAATACTCATTCTATCAAACATATTGACACTATACTGTCGTTCAATACTTTTTATTATTTTTACGGATGAATCTGTACTACAGCCACTCACCTGTACTAATGTTTCGTCTGCCATGATGACAATAAATTGGCCAAAAACTACTTGAGCCCAACCCTTTACAGCAGCTCCATGTGCCATCCATTGTGAATAAAATTGTAAGAGCTGTTCGTTGATTTCAAGCTGTTCCTTTTCTATAAAAGCTCTGCTGCTTTGATAAATCCACACACGCGACTGACTGGGGAAATCTGCGGGCAGAATTGATTGTATCTCTTCTATTACCATGCAACAAAATTAATTGATTAGGACGTTGCACACGAACATAATTATCTATGATTTGCTAATTTTTTTTTTGTTTTTAAAAAAACCTTTGTAACCTTGCAAGACGAAAGTCGCTCATCTGATTTTTCATTTCGTATAAATATTGCGTTATACGCATTTTAAATTTCTCCCCTTATTAAACTGTTTTACACACTACAAAAAAGTGTTGCAACATCTTTTTTACTTCAAGACCAGCTATCCTTTTAGACATTGACTCAATCCATGCTATACGACATACATCAGTTAAAACAAATGCTCGTACCCGAGCTTTTAGATATTCTACAAACCCGTAAAATAGCCATAGCCAACGCCTCTGACAAACAAACATTAATTAATACTATATTGGAAAATCAAGACAACAAGCAAGTATCAAATACTGATACTCAAGAATCTGGAGCAGATAAAAAGCGTCGTGTACGTAAACCTAAAATAAACAGCTCGGAATCAATTTCGGAATTTGAAGAGATAAAAATAGTGCCGATTTCGACAAACGAAAATACTAATAGCATTGTAGCCGAAGAAAAAACAATAAAGCGTGGACGAAAAGCGAAAGTAGTGGAAACCCCTTCGGAACCAACTATCGAATCTTCGAATAAAAATGATACCGTTGCAGTAGAAGCAAAAGATTCTGATACAAGCGCAGTAGCAACAACTCTGGTAGCTGCCGCTGTAGCTCAAAATGCTTCTACTAGACCGCCTCGCAACGAACAATTTGAGCAAAGAAGGTACAAGCCTCAACATATTCCTAACCCAAGACCTACCCCTGTGCAGGCAGCTCCGGTAAAAATTAACGAAGAAAGCCCCGAAGATTCCGGCATTATTATGCCTTCGGATACGAACAGTGATTTTCAACCCCCACAAGAGTCTATAGCACCTATACATGAGCGACCTGCACAACAATATAACAATCATCCTAATAATAGGAAACCAAGAGAACAGCAATATGGCAACTATAATATCGAGTTCGATGGCATTATTCAGAGCGAAGGGGTACTAGAAATGATGCCCGATGGTTATGGTTTCTTGCGCAGCAGTGATTATAATTACCTCAATTCTCCAGACGACATCTATGTATCCCCTTCCCAGATCAAACTATTTGGTCTAAAAACCGGAGATACCGTAAAAGGAACTGTCCGTGCTCCTAAAGAGGGCGAAAAATATTTTGCTTTAGTAAAAGTAGATACCATAAATGGTCGCTTGCCCGACGAAATCCGTGATCGTGTTCCTTTCGATTACCTTACTCCATTGTTTCCTTTCGAGAAACTAAACCTTTCTGTCGGCGGCAATACCAATAGCTTAAGCACACGTATTGTTGATTTGTTTACCCCTATTGGTAAAGGGCAACGTGGATTAATCGTCGCTCAACCCAAAACGGGTAAAACAATGTTATTAAAAGAAATTGCTAATTCTATAGCGGCCAATCATCCTGAATGCTATTTGATGGTTGTGCTTATAGACGAGCGCCCAGAAGAGGTAACTGATATGCAGCGTAGCGTAAAGGCAGAAGTAATCGCCTCTACATTTGACGAGCCTGCTGATAAACATGTTAAGGTTGCCGCCATTGCATTGCAAAAAGCTAAACGTTTGGTAGAAGTAGGTCATGATGTAGTGATATTATTAGATTCTATTACACGACTTGCACGCGCCCATAATACCGTTGCGCCCTCAAGCGGCAAAGTGCTGAGTGGTGGTGTAGAAGCTAATGCCATGCAAAAGCCCAAACAATTTTTTGGTGCGGCTCGGAAAATAGAGAATGGTGGTTCTTTGACTATTTTAGCAACTGCATTGATAGATACTGGTTCGAGAATGGATGAAGTAATTTTCGAAGAGTTCAAAGGAACGGGTAATATGGAATTGCAATTGGATAGAAAATTGGCGAACCGTCGTATTTATCCTGCAATAGACCTTACGGCATCTTCCACCCGACGAGATGACTTGCTATTTGATAAAGATGTGCATGGTAAGGTATGGATATTACGCAAGCATCTTGCCGATATGAATACCGACGAGGCAATGAGTTTCTTATTACAACAAATGCGAGGAACCAAGTCAAATGAAGAGTTTTTGACAACCATGAATAAGTAATTTTTAACTGGTAAAAGTGAACTAATAAAAATTCTTTTTTGAAAAAGAAAAAAACTTATTACTTTTGCGCAAAATATTTTGGAGTATTATGTTTGCAGTAGTAACGATAGCAGGACAACAATTCAAGGTTAAGAAAGACGACCAGTTGTTTGTGCATAGGTTGGCAGGTCAAGTAGGCGATGCCGTAGAGTTTAGTGAAGTATTGATGGTAGGCGAGAACGGAAATTTTTCTTTTGGTAAATCAGTGTCTGCTTCGGTAAAAGCAGAGATTATAGAACACCTTAAGGGCGACAAAGTAATTGTGTTTAAGAAAAAACGTCGTAAAGGATATCAAAAATCTAACGGTCATCGTCAATCGTTAACAAAAATAAAAATCAATGCCATTGCATAATTTTTAAAATACAATTGTTATATTTGTTTCTAATTACAGTAAAAGAATAATTAAAAATGGCACATAAGAAAGGTGAAGGTAGTGTAAAGAATAATAGAGATTCGGAAAGCAAACGACTTGGAGTTAAAATATTTGGCGGCCAGCCAGCTATTTCGGGCAACATTATCGTGCGCCAGCGTGGTACTGTTTATCATCCTGGTGTAAATGTAGGCTTGGGTAAAGATTTCACTATCTTTGCGCTTACAGACGGTATCGTAGAATTTCGCAAAACAAGAAATAAAACATTGATTTCCGTTAAGGAAATTTCAGCAACGGCCGAGGCGTAACTTACCTCAGTTGTTTTGCCATAAAGAGTTTTTTACTAACCCCAAATTAAATTCAAACGGTTATGGCAACAGCAAAGAAAGCAGCACCCGCAAAAAAAGCGGCTCCTGCGAAAAAAGCGGCTCCTAAAAAAGCAGCTCCAGTAAAAAAAGCAGCACCTGCAAAAAAAGCAGCGCCTGCAAAAAAAGTAGCAGCTCCTAAAAAAGCAGCTCCAGCGAAAAAAGCAGCTCCTGCTAAGAAGGCTGCTCCTAAAAAAGTTGCGCCAGCTAAAAAAGCTGCGCCAGCTAAGAAAGCTGCGCCTAAAAAAGCAGCACCTGCTAAAAAGAAGTAATTTTATTTTAGCATTTGATAAAAAAGAGATTGTACTAACCCACAATCTCTTTTTTTTGCTCAAAAGGCATCTTCTGCAAACAAGCGGTATTTTTAATTCAATTGCTTTTGGTTGTCTATGTGCAATCTTTGCTCCCAACGCCAAGCGGTATCCATCATTTGTGTGAGGTTATACTTGATTTCCCAACCCAATTTTCTACAAGCCTTAGTATTATTGGCATAAATAGCCACAACATCGCCTTGGCGACGAGGACCTATATGAAAATTCAATTTTTTGCCCGAAGCAGACTCAAAAGCATAAATAAGCTCTAATACAGTCACTCCATTACCCGAACCAAGATTAAAGACTTCACAAGCATTTTGATTGCGACCAGCTATCAAATACTGCAAAGATTTGGTATGTGCATTGGCAATGTCCATTACATGGATATAATCGCGAACACAAGAACCGTCTCTAGTAGAGTAATCAGTACCAAATACATGCATTTCTTGCCTTTTGCCAATCGCAGTCTGCGTAATTACAGGCACAAGATTCTCGGGTTTTTCCTGAAATTCTCCGATTTGAGCACTCTCATGCGCACCCACTGGATTAAAGTATCGGAGTAAGGTGATATTGAAAGCTTGATTTTGTTTTACAAAGTCGTTGCATATCACTTCACCTATTTGCTTTGTATAGGCGTAGGGCGACTCTGCAGTTGCTAAGGGTGTCAATTCATCAACCGGTAATTGTTCCGCATTTCCATAAACCGAGCACGACGATGAGAACACAATATTGGGAACTTGATAGTCTTTTGCACATTGCAAAATGTTGACTAAAGAATTAATGTTATTACGGTAGTACATTAATGGATCAGAAACAGACTCATTTACCGACTTAAATGCAGCAAAATGAATGATACCAATGATATCGGGATTTTCAATAAAAATGGCTTGGGTATCATCAAGATTTGTCAAATCCACTTTGTAATTTTTGATTTTTTGAGCCAAAATTTCTTCAACGCCTGCCATCATACGCAAAGAGCCTCGCGACAAATCATCAACCGAAATGACCTCAAAGCCATTGTTTACTAAATCAACGATGGTATGTCCACCAATATATCCACAGCCACCTGTGACCAAAATTTTACCTGAAACCATAGGATGCAAATTTAAGTAGTTTATGAGTTAGAGGGATGTACGAAAATATCTTTCTCAATGCTCATTCCTTCTTTGAGCCAAATAGTTTGGATGCCTAGCCGAGCTGCAGCAATTGTATTTTGTTCCAAATCATCAATAAATAGCGTATGCTGAGGATTAAAAGAGCACTGATTCAACACGAGTTCGAAGATTTCAGAGGCAGGTTTTCGCATGCCGACTTTGTGCGAATAAAATACTTTATCGAAAAATACCCCAATATTAGGGATGCCGTGGGACAGGTATAAAGTTCTGTTGAATTGCTCTTCGTGTATCTCGTTGGTATTGCTCAATAAGATGAGATCGTAATGTAACTGAAGTTGCTGCAACAGTTGGAGTCTTCTGATCGGAAAGTCCAACAATAAAGCATTCCAAGCGTTAATGATACTTTGATCTTGCAGTGGGATTTGAGCTGTTTGTTTGATAATATCAATAAATTGCTGTGCAGAAATTTTATTGACTTCAAGGTCTTCAAAAATATTTTGTTGCAGCAAGGAGTGATAAAAGTTTTCGAAATCTGGTATTTGCAAATCAGCAAGTGCCATATAGGTTAGGCCTGGATCGATGTTGAGCAGCACATTGCCCAAATCAAAGATGATATGTTTAATTCCTTTTATCATTGCGCAAAAATAAACGCTTTGTGCTTATGTTTTTAAGTAAAATCTCCTACATTTGCAATCCAAATTTGCTGAAAGGCAAAAGGGCCTATAGCTCAGTTGGTTAGAGCACCTGACTCATAATCAGGTGGTCCTAGGTTCAAGTCCTAGTGGGCCCACCCAATACAGACAAGGGTTACAGCGATGTAACCCTTTTTTGCTTTTTCATATTTACTATACAATTTACCATACCAATCACTTGATTGCAAACTTTTGCTATATTCTTTGATAATATACAGCAGTTTAAAAAGCATAGCCATTGAAAATGCTTTTTTATCCTTTAAAGTATGGCAATAACACCCACGCAAAAAGAAAAATTAAAAATAGGGGGGTGGTTCGCCAAGCATCGTTTCCAACAGGGGGAGTGGTTTTAACCAAGTTGTATTAAATATACTGATAAGGAATTTATTAAGGAGTAATCGTTTGAAATGTCAATAGTAAGATTATTAGCAGGTGAAATATTTTAACTATTTACGCAATTGAATAATTTTTGATTTTTGTAGTTTATTTAAAGACATAATTTTTGTAGGGTAATACCAATTCGACAACACTTTGGCATGATTTTATCTATATAAGATATTATCTCCAATCCAGTAGCAATAACAGTAATAGAATCAATATTAAGACGCGACTTGAAAAACAGCTCGCCAACTGTATGTAGTCGCATAAAAATAGCTCTGACCAAACCGTAGCTTCTATAACAGGATGGGATTTATACACTACGTCATTCTGATGGCAAATTGGTATAATGGTTTAACTCAATAAAAAAAGAGGTTGCCAAACTAATTTGACAACCTCTTTTTAAACAAAATTAATATTGAATAGAATTACTCTTTTGTTACTTTATATACTTCTGTTTTACCTTCTCTATTAATAATATTAATTAGATAAATACCAGAAGCAAATTGAGAAAGGTTTATATCTTTTGCACTTCCTCTGCTAAAAATTATACTCTCACTTATAATCTTTTTACCCACCATATCTGTTACTACTAGTTCAGTATTATTTTCTGTATCTCCAGTGTAAGTAATATGCACTATACCACTTGTAGGGTTAGGAGATACTTTGAAGGATTCAATGACACCAGTACTTGTACTATCAATTAGTGTTTTACGATAATTATTTTGTGTAGAAGGACTAACAGTTACTTGATAATTAACGGCACCATAAACTACATCAGGATTAGTAACATTAAATTGTCTGGCGTGGAAAATGTGATTTGACACTTCATTTACAACCACAGGACTATCTATTGCAAATTCAACATCTATAGTATATCGTTGATTAGCTGTAAATGGTATGCTATCCAATCGAAGCGTATTTGCACCATCAAAAGTTACAGTACGATTTTGTGAATTCTGACTAGCCACAGTACCATGACTGCCCGATGCTACCCAGGCATCGTACAAGCTACCAAGATGTAAGGTTACTGAACCTAAACTACTAAAATCACCTGCAAAATGACGGAAAATAGAACGCTCAGAGGCAAACTCAAAATTATAAGTTGTAGCAGTAGCATTACCATTTGAAACTATTAACTGACGTTTAGCTGTCTTTAGATTATCTGGTCTTAAATTAGTCAAGATTGTGTTCCGAGTAACTATATTGTTGTTGTTTCTGATATTCTCACCGACACCTGCATATCCTGTGGTATATGTGAACTTTTCAGGAATAGTCATTCCTGAAGCTTCTTCGATACGAGCTAAAAAGCATACCTCAAAAGTACTAGGAGTTCCACAATATAATTCAGGTTTATTCGGATACCAATTTTGATGAATAATAGTAGCATCTCCTGGTTGTAATACAGGTAAGGAAATGCCTGTTCCAGTAGTTATTTCTCTACCTCCAGGTTGTAAGCTACCTATACCACATACGTCAGTATATTTCCAATCTGCATCCCAATTTTCACCTGTAGATGCTTTCGTCCAATACAATCTTAACTTAGAATCAGCGGGACTTGATGCACAACCAACATTACGAACCCGTGTATACATATGGTTTGGGTCACTTACAAAATACTCTGGATTTTGGTGTTCTAATCCACCATCAGCCGCTTGACGATTCCATACATCAGGGCTTGTCCAAGTATCCCATTCACGTGGGTCGAATATACGTTGGTCATTTGGTTCATTGAGCATATCCACATAACTATCACGCATAGCTAAATCATAGCCACTTGTCTTTAGTTGTACTTTAAAAGTTTTCATTGCTACTTTTTGTGCTGTGGGAGAATTATCATAAACGGTAAGACGATAATATAAAGTATAGGGTGCTGTAATGCCTATAACTGTAGGCTCAGCAATATTTTCATTATCGAGCGTTGCATAATTAAGACCTGGAACTTGTTCCCAAACATATTGATATGGTGGTGTGCCATTGACAATAATAGGTGTCAATTTTGGTTTTGCTCCATTACTACTAAATCCGGGGGCACAAATAGTATTGATTTCAATACCCTTAATATACATTGTTTGTGTCAAAGGGTCATTAACATTATGAGAAGCACCTAAAATAGATGCACCATATGCATCAAGTCTTCCTGCACCTAATTTACCTAAGTATGGTGCATTTTCGGGATAGGAAAAAAGGTCAGTCAAAGCGGATTTTTTCAATATCCATTCTAATTGATAAGGACTAAAATTTACAGATGCTCCTTTAAATTTTTTTACTGCTGATTGTATTAAACCTGCCGTACCTGCTACTATTGGACTACTTGATGATGTACCAGAAGCAAAAGTGTAGTATAAATAAGTTGGGTCGCTTGGGACATACCTAAATGCTCCTAAAAAAGTAGGTGCACAAATGTCAATGCGACTATTATGGTTATAAGTAGAATTGGGATCACCCAAATCTAGTTCATGCATACCAATAATGTTATTGATTGTGCTCCCTCCCTTAGGGTTTTTCCAGCCGATACTAGTAGTAGAAAATACGTGGTCATAGGAAGCAGGGTACACATAGTAGTTCGGATTAAGTGGCTTACACTCTTGACCTTGACCATTTCCTGCAGCAAAACACATATTAATAAGAGCATAAATTAGTGATAGTTTCGAAAATATTTTGTATTATTG
>JASGCQ010000094.1 GCA_030054025.1 Phycisphaerales bacterium
TAATACAGATATGCCTTTTATAGGATTTTACCACCACAAATGTCCATTAACCCGCGTTTTTTAAGGCACAAAACGCCTGTAAAGCAATACTGTAAATATTTACAGAGAATTCGAAAGTTTAAAAAAGAAACCTAATGCTGAATTTGGGTTAAGCAGAATCATGAGTCCAAAAACAATCCCCATGATTTGGACTGCTAATAAAAACAGCTTTTGTACAATATTCTAGTAAAGGCTTCTGCATCGCCTTCCGTGGGCGGCATAAGGATAAAATTGAAAAAGTAATTTGCTCCGAATTGCACAAGGGGCAATGTCAGTATTGTGGCTTTAGTTTTATCATAGAGCTTCGTAAGTTTAGATACTCGCCATGTGTACTTTTTGTTGCAGTTCGTCCATTTTGTCTTTATACTCATTGTCTGTATCCATGAGGTCTTCTACTGTTTGGCAGGAGTGGATAACAGTGGTATGGTCGAATCCTCCGAAATGTTCGCCAATATTTTTGAGCGAACTTTTTGTGAATTTTTTGGCAAGGAACATAGTGATTTGTCGTGCTTGCACGATTTCTCGCTTGCGGGTTTTAATCAGCAGCTTATCGTAGCTGATATTGTAATGTTCGCACACCATCTTCTGAATACTTTCGATGGTTAATTCTCGGGTATTCATTTTTACCAAATTCTTCATCACACGCTTGGCAACATCAAGGTCAATTTCTTTTTTATTGAGGGTTGCTTGTGCAAATAAAGAAATAGAAGCACCAATTAAGTCGCGTACATTATTTTGGATATTGAAGGCAATATACTTCACCACGTCATCGCTGAGTTCCATCCCGTCTTGCTTCATTTTCATTTTCAAAATCTCTTGACGAGTTTCGAAATCAGGAGCTTGGATGTCGGCATTGAGCCCCCAACGGAAACGGCTGAGTAGTCTTTCTTGCATCCCTTCCAAATCTTTAGGAGCGGTATCGCTGGTCAAGATGATTTGTTTACCGCCTTGGTGCAGGTGATTAAATATAGCGAAGAATACTTCTTGCGATTTGGGGGCAGAGGTGAAGATGTGAATGTCGTCAATAATCAATACATCTATCAATTGGTAGAAGTGGATGAAGTCGTTGACTTCTCCGCTTTTAGAATGATCAATGAATTGATTGATGAATTTTTCGGCACTCACATAGAGTACGGCTTTATTGCTGTGCAGGCGGCGTACTTCATTGCCGATAGCTTGTGCAATATGGGTTTTACCCAATCCTGTGCCACCAAAAATAACCAAAGGATTGAAAGATGTAGCTCCGGGCTTTTGTGCCACATTGATACCAGCTAAACGCGCCACTCTGTTGCAATCACCTTCTACTAAAGTGTCAAAAGTAAGATTAGGATTGAGTTGAGGGTCAATCACAGTTCTTTTTAAACCTGGGATAGAATAAGGGTTTTTGATGTTCATGGGGTCTTTGATATGCAAAGGCAAATCCACCATGTTGCTGCCAACAGGAGGTTTTTGCATTATGCTACCTGGCATATTCATTACGCTATTCATTCCGCCATTGCGAGATGAATTTCCGTCAACCATCACTACTCGGTATTCTAAACCTCCGTTATTTCCTAGTACTCTTTTTATGGTTTTCCCCAACAAGTCAACATAATGCTCTTCGAGCCATTCGTAAAAAAATTGGCTGGGTACTTGAAGGGTAAGAATATTATTTTCTAAGGCTACCGATTTGATAGGATCGAACCATGTATGGAAGGCACGCTCATTTACGTTATCTTGTATAATAGCCAAACACTTTTGCCAAGCGGCAACAGCGTCTTCTACATAGGTATTAGTAAGTGAGTTATGCTTTTCAATCATTTTGAGTATGCGTAATCTGTTATACAGCTTGTTATTCCAAAACCCTTATCCGTAAATATTCTTCGGTAAAAAAGACTAAAAATGTATAGTTATCTTTTTTTACTAGGGTGTACGAAGATGATAACATTTTGTTGAAAAAAAAACCAAAATTTATTTTTTTATTTCACGATTTCCACAGTTTGGGCATTCGCCGACAAAATATTTTTTTTGTCCGAAAATAGATAATCAATTCTCCCCAGATGTACCCCTCCCCAACCTGCCTGAACGACTAAAATTTCTTTCTTTCCTTTGTTCCAAATTCTTAATGGTTCATGCAGCAAATGATGCGAATGCCCTCCGATAATAAGGTCAATGTGTTCCGATTCTTTTGCTAATGCTTTGTCATTGAACGTATTTGAATTCTGATGCTCTAATCCTAAATGGGATAGGCAAATCACAAAATCACATTTTTCCTTTTTCTTCAGCTGTGCGGCAATTTTATTTGCTGTTTCTATAGGATTACTGAATTTCATTTTTGGGTCTATATCACTGCCAATTAAACCTTTGGGATTGAGTCCAATTCCTAAAACGCCAAATCTTATGTTCTTCTTTTCTATAATGGTATAAGGCTTTATTTGTTTGCGGAGTTCAGGATGTTCGAAAGTGTAATTGGCACAGAGCACTGCAAAATTGGCTTTCGAAATTTGCAAGGCAAGATTTTCAATCCCCGCATCTAATTCGTGTTCTCCAATACATACCGCATCATATTGCATTAAGTTCATGGCTTCTATTTCGGGTGCTCCTTTATAGAGGTCAAAGTAGTTGCTGCCTTGCCAAAAATCTCCTGCATCGAACAATAAAATCTGTTCATTTTCTGCCCTTATTTTTTGGATTAAAGCTGCTCTTGCTACCACACCTCCTAAGCCTGCATATTTTGGAACCTCTTCGGCAAAAGATTCTATTTGGCTTTGAGTATCGTTGGTGAATAGAATACTGACTTTTCTCGTATTATTTGAGGCAAATAATGAAAAAGGGAAAGCTGTACTAGCGAATAGGCAAGTAAATTTTCCGGCATTGCGTATAAAAGCTCTTCTATTCTGCATAAGAAATTCTGTTGTCCAAAAGGGGTTTGATAGGATGTTGGTGGCTAGTCGTATCTTGTAGATAATCAAGTAGGGTAGTTCTAAGATTAAAACTCGTCATGCTATAAGAGAGATGTCCTAATAAAGAAGAAAAAGGTTTGCTTTGTATTAAGGATTGGTTGACCGCAATAGTATATATGAGATTTTCTTTCAATTGTTGATGCTTGATTTCAATGTTGATTGCCTTATAGTTGTTGCTGATTTTCATTCTGATACCGGCAATTGGCATTCCTTTAAATTGGGCAATACTGTCGCAAATTTGTTGGAGCATTGTTCCAGAAACGGAGAGGAGGGCTATTTTTTGGTTTTTGGGAAACAATTCGAAAATGTCTTTTGGGCTAATGCTGCCCGGAGCCAAGTAGTCTTTAGCCATACAATGATAATGTACAATGGCAGCATCTACTTTTTGAATCGAATTACTTTTTTGGAGTACAGCATCAGCAATGAGATTGCCCAAGCTGCTTTCGGGTTGTGCTTTGCTCAAGGGTTGTTCGCAGGCGGCTATGGGCGTTTGTAATGCTGCTTGTAATTTCTTTTGGTATTCCGATACCCAATTAGATACCGCAGTATCCACATACGTAGAATCTTTTCTGACCTCATAGTGTTGAGCAGACAGAAAGCAGTGACTATACTGTTTCCTTTGGCATGAGTAGGTAGATAATAACAGCAAGTAAAAAATCCAATATTGCGTTTTGCTTACTAATGGTATCATTTTTGGCGATTAAAAGAATACAATGTTAAATATTTTCGATATAAAATGAAAGTTCCAATTAGCCGTAAGTTTTTTTACCTTTACGCTCCTATTTTTATTTACAAAAAATAATAGAGAGTTAATAAATGGCTTTATTAGGTTCACTAGTTTCTCGTTCGCTCAAAATTCGCAAGAAATTTACGCCACCTGTGGCTACAGGAATTACCTATCAACGTCATACATTAAGGCAGCTATTGGAGCGCGGTCAGTACACCGCCTTTGGAAAGCATTATGGTTTTGACGAAATATTGGCTCAAGAAGTTGATTTCGTAAAATCATTTAGAGAGCGCGTGCCTTTTCATACTTATAATGAGATGTATGAAGAATGGTGGCATCGTAGTATTGACGGAGAAGAGAATGTGACTTGGCCAGGCAAGGTGAAATACTTTGCTTTGAGTTCTGGAACTTCCGAATCGGCAAGCAAACAAATACCTGTGACCCAAGATATGATTAAGTCTATCAAGAAAATGGGTTTCAAGCAGCTCTACAGCATGATCAATTTTAATGTACCCAGCGTAGCTTTTCAAAAAGGCATCTTGATGTTGGGGGGTACTACGACCTTGTTTGAAAAAGGAGAGCATTACGAGGGAGATATGAGTGGTATTTCGGCGAAGAATATGCCTAAATGGGTGAGTAATTTGCTCTATAAGCCAGGCAACAAAATTTCGAAAAGAGAAAATTGGGAAGATCGAATCAAACTCATTGTCCGCAAAGCAAAAACTTGGGATGTGGGAACCATCTGTGGTGTACCTGCTTGGGTGCAAATCGTACTCGACCGTATTATAAAATTTCATAAAGTAAATAATATCCATGAGATATGGCCCAATCTGAGTGTCTATATACATGGTGGTGTATCTTTTGAACCCTACAAAGAAAGCATCAACAAGCTGCTGGGCAAGCCGATTACTTTTATCGAGACCTATATGGCCTCTGAAGGCTCTTTTGGCTTTCAGGCTCGCCCCAATGAGCAAGGCATCAAATTGGTGTTGAACAACAATATTTTCTTTGAATTTGCGCCTTTCAACTCCGACAATTTTGACGAAGACGGCAACCCAATCAAAGGATTAAAGACTATCCTGATCAACGAAGTTCAAGAAAATGTGGACTACGCCGTGATGATTAGCACTTGCGCAGGTGCATGGCGATATTTTATTGGCGATGTATTGCGTTTTACCAATGCGGTCGAATATGAAATTATCATTACAGGGCGTACCAAGCAGTATTTGAGCCTCTGTGGCGAGCATACTTCTGTAGATAATATGAACAAAGCTATTGATACAGTATCCAGAGCGTTCAATATCTCTATCAGAGAGTTCACCGTTGCCGGCTTGAAATACGACGATTTGTTTGCGCACCAATGGTATATTGGTACCGATAATCTTGATGTGGACGCAGGCCAAGTAAAAGCAATCTTAGACAAAACACTTTGCGAGCTCAATGATGATTATGCCATAGAGCGTACATCGGCACTAAAAGAAGTATTTGTAGAAATATTGCCCAGTAAAATATTTTACGATTATATGCGTTTCAAAGGCAAAGAAGGTGCCATGAATAAATTTCCTCGTGTGCTGAAGGGCAAGACATTGGACGATTGGCAGTGTTTTTTAGCCACTCAAAATGTAGTTTCTTAATTCATTAACTTTTATAAAAAACAAACAATGCAACATAAAGAAGGTTATGTAACCTACACCTTAGATCATGGAATTGCTATCATCGAATTTTTTCATCCTGCAAGCAATTCATTACCCACTGCAATTCTCAATGATTTAGCCAAAACAGTCAACGACATAGGTATTGACGACCGCATAAAAGTAATCGTACTGCGCAGCGGTGGCGATAAGGTGTTTTGTTCTGGAGCATCCTTCGACGAACTGATGGCTATCAGCAATGAAAAAGACGGCACTGCCTTTTTTAGTGGTTTTGCCAATGTCATTAATGCTATGCGTCGTTGTCATAAATTGATTATTGCACGCGTGCAAGGCAAAGCTGTAGGCGGTGGTGTAGGCTTGATTGCTGCTGCCGATTATGCCATTGCTTGCGATGCCGCTGCTATCAAGTTGAGCGAGTTGGCTGTGGGTATCGGTCCTTTTGTAGTAGGTCCTGCCGTAGAAAAGAAAGTAGGGCCTTCGGCTTTTTCGCAATTGGCAATAGACGCTACCGAATGGCGTAGTGCAGAATGGGGAAAAAGAAATCGTCTTTATGCCGAAGTACATACCACCATTCATGAAGTAGATGATGCTGTAGCAAGATTAGCCGATAAATTGGCGCATAGCAATCCAGAAGCCATGTCTGAATTGAAAAAGATATTTTGGAAAGGAACAGAAGATTGGGACAAATTATTGATGGAGCGTGCTGCTATCAGTGGCCGATTGGTGTTGAGCAATTTTACAAGAAATGCCATTGAATCCTTCAAGAAGAAAAACTAATTAACCATTTATTCATTTTATTCAAAAGAAAAACAAACACTTTTCCTTACAAATAGTCATACAACATGAGAGGTTCCGTTTCCAATTTTATAGAGCATCATTATCGTCATTTTAATGCAGCAGCCCTAATGGATGCCGCCAAAGGATACGAAACCCATCTTGCCGAAGGAGGCAAAATGTTGCTTTCGCTTGCCGGAGCCATGAGTACCGCCGAGCTGGGTATTTCTTTGGCAGAAATGATTCGACAAGATAAAATTCACCTGATTTCTTGTACTGGGGCCAACCTTGAAGAGGATGTCATGAATTTGGTAGCGCACAACAGCTACAAGCGTGTCCCCAATTACCGCGACCTCACTCCGCAAGACGAATGGGATTTGCTCGAAAATCATTACAACCGTGTTACCGATACCTGCATTCCCGAAGAAGAAGCCTTCCGCCGTTTGCAAAAACATTTGGAAAAAGCTTGGAAAGAAGCCGAGGCGGCAGGAGAACGCTTTTTTCCCCACGAATTTTTGTACAAAGTGGTCTTGAGTGGCGATTTGAAACAGTATTACGAAATTGACCCTAAAGACTCATGGATTGTAGCCGCTGCCGAAAAAAATATCCCTATTGTAGTTCCGGGTTGGGAAGATAGCACCACCGGCAACATCTTTGCCAGCTATGTCATCAAAGGCGAATTGAAAGCCAGTACCGTAAAAAGCGGTATTGAATATATGGTATGGTTGACGGAACTCTACCGCAAATACAGCACTGGAAAAGGTTTAGGCTTCTTCCAAATAGGTGGTGGTATCGCCGGAGATTTCCCGATATGTGTGGTGCCCATGATGTACCAAGATTTGGAGTGGCATGACGTTCCTTTCTGGAGTTATTTCTGCCAAATATCAGATTCTACTACCTCTTACGGCTCTTACAGTGGGGCGGTACCCAACGAAAAAATCACTTGGGGCAAATTGGACATTCATACCCCAAAATTTGTAGTAGAGTCCGATGCTACCATCGTAGCACCCTTGATTTTTGCTTGGATTTTGAAATGGTAAAGAATCCTAGATACTGGTGAAAGAAGATGAATCGAAAGGGCAACATCACTGAAAATTAGCTTTTTCCAATTATCTTTACCCTATTAAGAAATAGATTTTACTCAAAATAATTAATCAACAATATGCGTACAATAGCTTTCCGTCAGGCACTTCGCGAAGCCATGCAAGAAGAAATGCGCCGCGATGAAAACGTGTTTTTGATGGGCGAAGAAGTAGCCCTATATAATGGTGCTTACAAAGTGAGTCAAGGAATGTTGGATGAGTTTGGCGACCGCCGTGTCATAGACACCCCCATTGCCGAGCTTGGTTTTGCGGCCATAGGCGTTGGTGCTGCCATGAATGGTACTCGACCTATTGTGGAATTTATGACTTGGAATTTTGCCGTGTTGGCTTTCGACCAAATCCTCAATCATGCTGCCAAAACAGTATCCATGAGCGCAGGACAATTTACCTGCCCCATCGTGTTTCGTGGACCCAACGGCTCTGCTGGACAATTGGGCGCACAACACTCTCAAGCATTTGAGAGTTGGATGGCAAACATCCCCGGTATCAAAGTCATTTCGGTTTCTAACCCTTACGATGCAAAAGGATTATTGAAATCCGCTATCCGCGATAATGACCCTACCGTGTTTATGGAATCAGAAGTGATGTATGGCGATTTGGGCGAAGTACCCGAAGAAGAATATTTAATTCCGATAGGTAAGGCAGATGTCAAACGTGCCGGAACCGATGTTACCATTGTTTCCTTCAACAAAATGATGAAAGTGGCTTTGGCTGCTGCCGAAGAGTTAGCAAAAGAAGGCATCAGTGCCGAGGTAATTGATTTGCGCACCATTCGTCCTTTGGATTGGCATACCATTTTAGAATCCGTAAAGAAAACCAACCGCTTGGTGATTGTAGAAGAGCAATGGCCATTTGCCAGCGTTTCTTCAGAAATTAGCTACCGTATCCAAAAAGAAGGTTTTGACTATTTAGATGCACCGATTCGTCGTATCTGCTCTGCGGATACTAATATGCACTATGCTCCCAATTTGGCAGCCTTATACCTGCCCGATGTACCGCGTACCATAAAATTGGTAAAAGAAGTGATGTACATGGTGAAGTGATATAGCACCACCTATAGTTCAAAGAAAGGAAATTGCTGATGAAGCAATATCCTTTTCTATTGGGCTTATAGTTTTCGAAATGAGCGACGAAACACAGTGCCTTGCACTGCTGTGCTGGTATCTTATAACGTCCAGCTTAGAAACGCTGATCGGCTGTTTACCTCAGTCGAAATTATACCAATTTAACATCAAAATGTCGTAGTGTATAATTTCCATCCTGTTATAGAAGCTACGGTTTGGTCAGAGCTATTTTTGATTATTTGCGCCACTGCAATTGCTTTTGATTCGAGGGTTTCAAATGTTTTGTTGGCGAGCCTGT
>JASGCQ010000095.1 GCA_030054025.1 Phycisphaerales bacterium
AAAAAACTATTGACGGTCATTAGAAGATTAAAGCCTATTGAACTTTTTGGGTTTATTATTTGTTTATTTCGTACACAGTACCTATGTTTGTGTTACGTTAATGAAAATTAACTGAGTAAAAAAGAGATATTTAGCGTTTAGCTATAACAGTACTGTGGAGTTACGAAATCTTGCAATATTGAGTAACCAAAACAAAGCACACAGTCGGCTTATACCTAAGCGCTCACGATTCAAATCGTGGGCGTTTTTGTATGGCTTGTGTGCGATGGTTTTGCAAGAGCCTGTAACCCCAAGCAGATACAAATTCCCCACTACCTACCAAATAATAAGCCCCGATGGGCATAAAATAAGTAGTGGCAAATGGATAAAACAATAAGATATGCCCCTATTATGATTTTCAATAAAAAGCTTTTACTAGTTACGATTGTTTTGTTTTTATCTTTTGTAGCTAATGCCCAAATGCCTTTTGTGCCGCTTAGTTTCAATTCAGATTCTTCGGAGATTGCCTATGAATTTTGCGAATCTATTTCGAGCAAAAAGTATTTGTTTATCGGCAACAAGGTAGATAAAGATTCTTCTGTATTTGTATTTCTTACAGACAATTATGGGAATGTGATTAAAAAGAGGTTTTTAGATTCAAATAAACAGATTGGTATTAGTACCGCATTTGTCAATAACGATAATAGCTTTAGTCTTTTCGGATTGAGCTATCCTTCTAAAGACACATTCACAAGGTTATATTTTTGTAGGGTTGATAGCAATTTGAATATTATTGCACAAAATGAAAAAGTGATTATAAACAGACAATTTTCTCCATATACATTTCCATTATTATTTTCTGTAAAAAAAGGGGATAACGTTTATTCAATTCTAAAGTACGGTATTAAAGAAACAGATACTTCAACAACTTATTATAGTAAATGGATTAAGCAGAAAATAAATTCAGATACGGTTTTTACAAAAGCAGCCGCAGACAAATTGAGTCCAAATGGTACTATTTATGCTGCCCTCAAACCAAATGAGTTATTTTTTTCAAACGGCTATATTATAAAGGTGGATACTAATTTTGAATTTGTGGATAGCATGCTCGCCTTACAAAAGAACCCTGGTATGCCCAGCACGACTAACGATACAGTGCTGTTTAACGGTATTAATGTAGATCTTTTGGAGATAAATGAAGATATAATATTAGCAGGTACAAAATTGTTTCACTTGGGACCATTTAGACCATCTTTGGGCTTAATGAAATACAATATGACTACTAAAAGATTGGTTTCTATTAATAGCTTCCCATTTTATCCTAGCCTAGTTGATGACTATTCATTTACAACAACTTTTAACACAATTGGCAATCATTTTAATAACATTTACTATGCAAGTACATTGCACAACAGTGCCTATACTGTCAATAAATTAGCCGTTGCTAAACATGATACTTCTGGTAAATGCCAATGGCTGCGCTATATCGAAACGGGTGAAAATATTCAAACAATTTCACTTTTTGGCACTAGCGATTCTGGCTTAATGTTACTTGCTATAATCAACAAATATTCCCCAGTTTCCAACACCGATATGTTCATCATCAAGCTCAACGAAAACGGCTTCCCCCTTTCCATCATCAACGTATCGGAGCAGCTGCGCACAGGCATTGTGCTATACCCTAATCCTGCTACTAATACTATCAGCTTCAAAGGGGCAGCTACCGGCAGCCAAGTGCTGCTTTATAATATGCTTGGGCAGTTGCTGCTGCAAGAAAAAATTGTTCAAGACGAGGAAGCCATTAGCGTTAGCCAATTGCCCACAGGCACTTATAGTTATACTATAAACGATGCAGATGGGCATAAAATAAGTAGTGGCAAATGGATAAAACAATAAGATATGCCCCTATTATGATTTTCAATAAAAAGCTTTTACTAGTTACGATTGTTTTGTTTTTATCTTTTGTAGCTAATGCCCAAATGCCATTTGTGCCGTTTAGTTTTAATACCGATTCGTCCGAATTTCCTTATTTCTTTTGCGAGTCCATTTCGGGAGACAAGTATTTGTTTATCGGATACAGAGCAGATAAATTACTTTTCTACTAAATCCGTTTTCGGACAGCTCATTTCTCTTATAGATGAGCGCATCATTACATCTTCGGTAAAAAAGCACGATGCCGACTAGCGGTTATCCAAAAGCGGTTAAAGCGCAAATGGGCATTTTCCAATTTGGTCAGTTTTTGTAAAATCCATTTGTTCAACTGTATTCAGCTAATAAAATTTTTAGAAAACCCCGAAAAGGACTGGATAATAGATGCCGAACCGATAGAACAACTATCCTTATTGGGGTAGCTTGTTTTTCAAAAAGTGAAATCCAAAAACTGAAAACCAATACCAGCAAGCCTTTCAGGAAAAATTTATGCAGAGTTTAGTTTTTATCGGACAATAATGATTACATTTGCATCAAACTAAAAAAAACATGAAAAAAACCTTACTACTAGCAGCAGCGACTTTTATTAGCCTTAAATCAAGTGCTCAATTATCTATTTCTCCTGAACTTGGCTTTCAGATGTATAAACTAAATGAGAAAATAGCAGGAACAAAAATTGATTTCAAATTCAAACCTGGTTTTAAAATAGGAGCTAACGCTACCTATGCTATCAACGATAAATTGAGTATAGATGGAGCTTTGTTCTATTCTGTAAAAGGTGCAAAGTTTGATGAAAGTATAGCTAAAGCTACTACTAATCTCAACTATTTGGAGATTCCCTTTTTTGTAAATTATCATTTTGGAGCAAAAGATAAAAATCATTTCTTTGTAGGTGCAGGACCTTATTTGGCTTATTGCTTGAGTGGAAAAACAAAGCAAGACAGTGAAAGCACTAAACTAGAAATTGGTTCTGATGCAGAAAAGGATGATGTGAAACCTATGGATTTTGGCTTGAACGCTAATGTGGGATACGAAATGTCTAATGGTTTGTACCTTAGAGCTTTTTACAGTCTTGGTTTGGCAAATACAACTCCGGGCGGAGATGGCGATAATGCTACTAAGAATATGGGTTTTGGCTTGTCGGCAGGTTATAGATTGAAATTCTAATCCTTTCGTAACATGGATTGTAGGAAACCTCTTGAATTTTCAAGAGGTTTTTTTACGCCTAATAAATTTTCTGCTTATCCTGTTTTCTGATAATAAAATTCTGAAAATACGCAAAGCACATCTTTGTTATCTTTGCCTACACTACATCTTAGGAATAAGACAATTATATTGACACAAAGCACACAAGCACAATGGAATTAAGTAAGAATTTTCAACACAGCGAAGCAGAACAAAAATGGTACCAACATTGGATGGACAAAGGGTATTTTTATTCAACACCCGATGAGCGTCCAGCTTATACCATCGTGATGCCTCCGCCCAATGTTACCGGTATATTGCACATGGGTCATGCCCTCAACAATACGGTGCAAGATGTGTTGATTCGTTGTGCCAAAATGCAGGGTTTTAATACTTGTTGGGTACCAGGTACCGACCACGCCTCTATTGCCACAGAAGCCAAAGTGGTGGCGATGTTGCGCGAAAAAGGGATTGATAAAAATAAATTGAGCAGAGAAGAATTCTTGAGCTATGCTTGGGAATGGAAAGAGAAATATGGCGGCATCATCTTGTCGCAATTAAAAAAATTAGGTTGCTCGCTGGATTGGAATCGTACCCACTTTACAATGGACAAAGAATATTACGCAGCCGTAATGCGTGTATTTGTAGAATTGTACAATAAAGGTCTCATTTATCGTGGGGTTAAAATGATTAACTGGGACCCGAAAGCCAAAACAGCGCTGAGCGATGAAGAGGTGATGCACAAACAAACAAATTCTAAACTCTATTATGTTCGCTACAAAATAGATGCCGATGCCGAAGAGTATATCACCATCGCTACCGTGCGCCCAGAAACCATCTTGGGCGATACGGCCATTTGTGTGCATCCCGAAGATCCACGCTATGCGCATTTGCGTGGTCAATATTGTTTTGTACCCCTTATCAATCGTCGTATTCCTATCATTTTTGACGATTATATTGATTTGGAATTTGGTACAGGTGCATTGAAAGTAACACCTGCCCATGATATTAACGATTACAATCTTGGATTAAAATACAAACTGCCTGTAATTGATACCCTCAACGATGATGGTACACTGAGCGAAGCAGCAGGAATGTATGTGGGTGAAGACCGTTTTGCTGTGCGCAAGAAAATTATCGAAGATTTAAAAACTTCGGGCAATTATGTAAAAGAAGAAGATTATAGCAATCAAGTTGGTTTTTCAGAAAGAACGGATGCAGTGATAGAGCCACGCTTGAGTATGCAATGGTGGTGCAACATGGCCGAATTATCGAAGCCTGCATTGGAAGCAGTGATGACAGAACAAGTCGAATTTTTTCCGCCAAAGTTCAAAAACCTTTTTCGCCATTGGATGGAAAACATCAAAGATTGGTGTATCAGTCGCCAACTATGGTGGGGGCAGCGCATACCTGCATGGTACGACGCAGAGGGGAATATGTATGTAGGCGAAACCGAAGAGCAGGCTTACCAAAAATATAGTGCAGCCAATCCGAATGCTCAAGCAGGAGAACTTCGCCAAGATGACGATTGCCTCGATACCTGGTTTAGTAGTTGGCTTTGGCCCATGCAAGTATTTGGTTGGAACGAAAACCCCGACAATAAAGAGCTTGCCTATTACTACCCTACCAATACTTTGGTAACAGCACCCGAAATTATTTTCTTTTGGGTAGCCCGGATGATTATGGCAGGAGAAAATTTCTTGGGTAAAAAACCATTCGATAAAGTTTATTTCACTGGCATTGTGCGTGATAAGCAAGGGCGTAAGATGAGTAAATCATTGGGCAATTCGCCCGATTTGCTTGACTTGATTGAGGTGCATGGAGCCGATGCTGTGCGCTTTAGTGTCATGATAGCCTCACCTGCGGGCAATGACTTGTTGTATGATGAAACCATGTTAGAACAAGGGCGCAACTTCTGCAACAAGATGTGGAATGCCATGAAGCTCGTGAAAATGTGGGAAGCTCGTGTGAGTACAGAAGTGAGTACTGCTGATACTTTTGCAATAGACTGGATGCAAGCACGCATCAAACAAGTAGAGTTGAGTATCGAAGATTTATTGAAAAACTTCCGCTTGAGTGAGGCATTGAAAAATATCTATTCTCTTATCTGGGACGATTTCTGTTCTTGGTATTTGGAATGGGTAAAGCCTGCGCCCGAAGAAGCCTTATCTGCAATGGTGTACAACAAAACCATTGATATTTATGAATCTTTATTGCAACTATTGCATCCGTTTTTGCCTTTTGTTACCGAAGAGATTTACCACTTATTGCGCCAACAAAGCGACGATTTAATGAATCGTCAATTGACAGCATTTGATACACCCAACAATGATTTATTACAACAAGGCATTAAACTGCAAGAGTTGATTACCACAGTGCGAGATGCACGTGTTAAGAATAATTTGAAGCCCAAAGATGTCATTAAATTGGCAGTAGATACACAACAAACAGCATTTTACACAGCCGCTAAAAATATCATTGCCCGCCAGATTAATGCCGAAAAAATTTCTTTTACTAATGAAGCTGTTCAAGGTTCTATATCTCTGGTGTTGGGTGTAGATAAATTATACATTAGCAGTAATGTAGCAATTGATACTACGGCGCAAAAAGAGCAATTGCAAAAAGACCTCGACTATCAAAAAAGCTTTTTGATGAGCGTAGAGAAGAAACTAAGCAATGAAAAATTTGTTACCAATGCCAAGCCCGAAATTATTGATACAGAGCGGAAAAAGCAAAGCGATACGTTGGCAAAAATAAAAACGATTGAAGAAAGTCTGAGTTTATTGTAATTTAGAGCTATGAAACGATTCCTCCTTTTCTCATTAGCAGTAACCTTGAGCATAGGTATTGTATGGGCGCAAAGCAAAAAGTCGAAGCCCGAAAAGGCAAATACGGATGCTTCGACTAGGCTAAAGCAAAGTGCCAAATATAAATTTAAGGCTTCGCCTGTCTATTTAGGTAATTCAGATTTAAGGCAAGGAGTAGTGCCTAAGTATGTTTTCGATTCGCTCATGGCACAAGGGCTTACAGCAAAAGACTCTGCCGGAACAGCCGGAACAGTTACCCAATTTCGTATCTATTACAAAGAGCGCAATTTATATGAAGATTCTTTAGGTAATTATTATACCGATGTAGAAATGCTAACAGATTTATCAAAAAGCAATAAACTAAACAGTTATGTAGCACTCAGTAATAGAACCAAAAAAGGAGATACTGCCATTTTTGATGATATTGTGGTGATGTTGCCTGATAGCATAATGGTTCAGGGGCTCGGAATGAAAATAGTCATTGGAAAATAAGTAAAAAATCCCGACACGCAATGTCGGGATTTTTTGTAGGCTCATTTTATTTATAAATACAACAATTATGTTTGAGAAAAGAGTAGTACATCATGCAGTTTATGTTTTCATAGGAGCAGGCATCATGAATGCCACATTAGGTATGTTTTTACAAGAGATCAACACTAAAAAGAAAATGATGATTTTTGAAAGGATGGATGAGATGGTGGCAGAAAGTTCATCGGGTTGGAATAATGCCGACACCATACATACTGCTCAATACAAGCCCAATTATCCCCCCGAAGATGAAGATGCTTCAAGACGGTTAAGCGAACAATTGTATCAAAATGAAACATGAAAAATGTCGAGAAACAATGATTGATAAAGAAATATGATCTCTGTGTCATCCAGAGCAAGTTTAAAAAGCATTCTTACTTACTACTAAAAATAGCTAATAAATTGCCTTGTAGGATTCTCAATATTTTAGCTACTTTTGTGCCTCGTTTTTAATTAAAACTTTCATTTTAAATTACATTTTTGTATGTCTTATGATGTTATTGTAGTGGGTAGCGGTCCTGGAGGTTATGTTGCAGCCATTCGTGCTACACAATTGGGTTTCAAAACAGCCATAGTAGAGCGTGAGAATTTGGGCGGTATTTGCCTCAATTGGGGTTGTATCCCTACCAAAGCACTATTGAAATCTGCTCAAGTATTTGAATATATCAGCCATGCTCAGGATTATGGTGTAATGGTAGAAGGCGTCAAACACGATTTTGATGCGGTGGTAAAACGTAGTCGTGGTGTAGCCGATAAAATGAGCAAAGGCATTCAGTTTTTGATGAAGAAAAACAAAATTGATGTACTCAATGGTTTCGGAAAATTAAACGCTAAAAAGGAAGTAGAAGTAACCGGTGCTGATGGTAAAATGACAGCCTACACCGCCAAGCATGTGGTATTGGCTACAGGCGCACGCAGCCGCGAACTTCCTGCCTTGCCGATTGACGGCAAAAAAATCATAGGTTATCGCGAAGCAATGACCTTGCCCAAGCAACCCAAATCCATGATTGTAGTGGGTAGTGGTGCTATTGGTGTTGAGTTTGCTTATTTCTACAGCACTATGGGTACTGAAGTGACTATTGTGGAATTTATGGACAGAATAGTACCCGTAGAAGATGCTGAAATCTCGAAAGAATTAGAAAAATCATTCCGCAAAAAAGGCATCAAAGTGATGACCTCTTCTTCGGTTGAAAAAGCCGATACTTCCGGAGCAGGCGTAAAAGCAACTGTAAAAACTGCTACAGGCGATGTGGTACTCGAAGCCGACATCTTGCTCAGTGCAGCAGGTGTAGCCACCAATATCGAAAACATTGGCTTGGAGACCTTAAAAATTACTACTGACAAAGGAAAAGTTATTGTTGACCCTTATTACAAAACAAATGTGGACGGTATCTACGCAATTGGAGATATCGTTCCAGGTCAGGCATTGGCGCATGTAGCGATGAAAGAAGCCGTGATTTGTATCGAAGCTATTGCACACAAAGAAGGTAAATTTCATCACCAACCCGAAGTGTTGGATTATGGCAATGTGCCGGGTTGTACTTATTGCACACCAGAGGTTGCCTCTGTGGGTATGACCGAAAAGCAAGCCAAAGATGCAGGTTATGAGATTAAAGTAGGTAAATTCCCCTTCTCGGCTAGTGGAAAAGCAAGTGCAGCAGGAGCTACCGAAGGTTTTGTAAAAGTGGTATTCGATGCCAAATATGGTGAGTGGTTGGGTACGCACATGATTGGAGCCAATGTTACTGAGATTATCTCGCAAACAGTGGCCTCTCGTAAATTAGAAACTACTTACCACGAGCAATTAGATGTTATTTTTCCACACCCTACCATGAGCGAAGCGGTAAAAGATGCCATCGAAGTGGCTCTAGGCGAAGCGATTCACCTCTAGTATTATTAAACTATTAAACTACAACACCCCGATAGAAATGATTCTGTCGGGGTGTTTTTTAGATACTGTCCAAACAAGTGTGTAATATCAAAATGAAAAAATAATTAGTCCAATATTTGGTTGTTTCTTTTTTTGTAGTATTTTTGGACT
>JASGCQ010000013.1 GCA_030054025.1 Phycisphaerales bacterium
AACCCTGCAAAAATGGGGTGGTAGTTCTTGGTCAACAACAGCGGTGGCTGCGTTAGGTTACGGTACTTATAATTCTATGGTGATAGATAGTAGTGGTAATTTGTACCTGGCGTATAGAGATCGTGGCAATGGCTCTAGATTAACAGTGCACAAATGGACGAACAGTATTAGTACTTGGTCAGTGGTAGGCAGTGCTGGTTTTTCGGCAGCTGCGGTTACTTACAATTCGTTGGTAAGAGATGGTGGTAGTGGTAATTTGTATGTGGCATATTCTGCAGGACAGGTATTTGCGCAATCGTTCAATGTACCAGTGGTGCCACTACCGCTGCATTTGCTCCAATTTGAGGCGAAAGCCAATACAGATTGTGGGGTAGATATTCGTTGGACTACGGCTAGCGAAAAGGACATCAATCGTTTTGTGGTGCAAGGCAGTAGCAATGCTAGCGATTGGGAAGACAAAGCTGTTGTACAACCCAGCAAGAATGCTTCGGGGCAACACCAGTACCAATACCAAGATTTATTGGATCAAAGTGGCACTTACTATTACCGATTGATGTACGAGGAAAATGACGGTACAAAAATGTATAGCCCTGTGTCGGCTTTGCGCCTCAGTTGCGCTACCAATAGCCCAAAGCTGTACCCTACAATGACACAAGACAAGGTAACTATTTGGTTGCCCGAAAGCTATGCCGATGCCCAAATCATGGTATTGAACCTGAACGGTCAGCACCAATATGTAGAACAAGAATCGAATGGGGCATATCGTGTTTTGCACTTAGCTGCCTTGGCGCAAGGCTTGTATTTTGTTCGTATTGTGCAGAACAATGGGAATACAGTGCATTTTAAAGTAATCAAACAATAATAAACTATTAATTAAAGCATTTTAAAAAGGGCTTTTGTAGTACACCAATACAAAAGCCCTTTTTTGGGTTCACATTTATTATGTGGGGGCTAGGCAAAAAGTTTGGATAACCTAAATAGAAAAAATTTGGGATCAACACAAGACCAGTGACCTCTGGACTCCTTCTCCCTCGGATAAGGACAAAGGATGTAGGTTAGCAAACATAAGAAAAGCTGAAGAAATGATAGTCCTTGAAGTGTGCGACGCAACGAAGTTGGAGAATAAGCATCTACTGACCCCCAAAAACAAAAAGCCCGCCAACATGTGTCGACGGGCAATTTTTTGGAAGTGAATTTTTTACCAAATATCCAATCCGAATTTTTCTGCATTTGCCTGTGCATCTTCATAGCCTGCATCTTGGTGGCGGAGTACGCCCATTGCAGGGTCGTTGTGCAATACACGCTTCAATCGTTCATCTGCATCAGCTGTACCATCGGCTACAATCACCATACCGGCGTGTAGGGAATAACCCATTCCTACGCCACCTCCGTGGTGAAAGCTCACCCAACTTGCTCCGCCCGCAGTGCTAATTAAGGCATTCAAAATTGGCCAATCAGCTACAGCATCACTGCCATCTTTCATCGCTTCTGTTTCGCGGTTGGGCGAGGCTACCGAACCACAATCGAGATGGTCGCGGCCAATTACAATAGGTGCTTTTACTTTGCCTTCGCGCACGAGTTGGTTGAAGAGCAAACCGGCTTTTTCGCGTTCACCCATGCCTAGCCAGCAAATACGTGCGGGTAAACCTTGGAAGGCGATTTTTTCTTTAGCCATTTTGAGCCAACGTTGCAATCCTTCATTCTCAGGGAATAATTCAGCTAATGCTTTATCCGTAGTATAAATATCTTCGGGGTCGCCACTCAAAGCCACCCATCGGAAGGGGCCTTTACCTTCACAAAATAAAGGACGTATATAAGCGGGTACAAATCCGGGGAAATTAAATGCATTCTCTACACCACGTTTATCATGGGCTTGACCGCGCAGGTTATTGCCATAATCGAAAGTGATGGCATCACGGCTTTGCAATTCGAGCATCAGTTTGACATGATGCGCCATGGTGTCTAGGGATAATTTTTTGTACTGTTCTGCATTTTTTTTGCGCAGTACATTGGCTTCCACCACAGTCATCCCTTCGGGGAAATAACCAATCAATTCATCATGTGCCGATGTTTGGTCTGTAAGTGTATCAGGTGTGATATTGCGGTCAATTAATCGTTGTAACAAATCCACCGCATTACACACGACACCGATGGAAAGAGCTTCTCCGGCTGCTTTGGCACGAAGTGATTCGTCAATGGCTTCATCAATGTTGTGGAACATTTTATCGATATAGCGTGTGTCCAAACGCTTTTGAATACGCCATTCTTCTACTTCTGCAGCAAGGCATACACCTTCGTTCATCGTGATGGCTAAGGGCTGAGCGCCACCCATACCACCAAGTCCAGCCGTAACATTCAAAGTGCCTTTTAATGAGCCATTGAAATGTATTTTAGCGAGTGATAAGTAGGTTTCGTAAGTGCCTTGAACGATGCCCTGAGAACCGATATAAATCCAGCTTCCAGCGGTCATTTGTCCGTACATCATCAAGCCTTTGGCTTCTAGCTCGCGGAAATGCTCCCAAGTAGCCCAACGACCCACTAGGTTAGAATTTGCAATCAGTACACGTGGCGCATTTTTGTGCGAACGCAGCACACCAACAGGTTTGCCGCTCTGTACCATTAATGTTTCGTCTTCATTCAGATTACGCAAACAGTCTAAAATTTTGTCGAAGCTTTCCCAGTTGCGGGCAGCTTTTCCGATACCACCATAGACCACCAAATCTTCGGGGCGCTCGGCCACTTCGGGGTCGAGGTTATTTTGAATCATTCGGTAAGCGGCTTCGGTTACCCAATCTTTGCAAGAAAGGGTAGTGCCTGTTGGTGATTTGATAACTCGTTTGCCCGTTTGTTTGTTCATGTAAATGTGTTTTTATTATTTGCTGTCAGTTAAATTTTGAATATCGTCCAAATCTTTGTGTCTGCCGGCTACTTTTTTGGTTTGAATTAAATTATTGAGATGAATTAGACGAACATTTACTCCATCAACATTATGTATGTTTGATGCTGCAAATAACTCTTCAAATGTTGCGCCTTTAATTTTGTTCATAATATCAATCGCTACCGGTTGTCGACCAAAAGTATAAACATCCATTTCATTATTGTACAGAAAATTATCTTCTGTCATATCAAAAAGAGGCATTCTGAAAATTGAAAAAGCCTTTTCAATTTTCTTGTAATTTTCTTTTGTTCTTTCTACTAAAATATCTAAATCACCCGTTGTTCTTGAATATCCGTGAATAATTACTGAATATCCACCCACTAAGACATACTTCACTTCAGCAATATTCAAAGCGTTCAAAAAGTCAATAAAATCTTCATTAAAAATATTACCCATTACTTTCATTTTTTCTCATCGAAAAGACTGTTTTGTCCATTCGGGGAGGATTATTAATGTCAAAATTATAGGCAATACTGTTTAAGTAAAAACTAACTTTCAAACGCTCAATTATTGATTCTGTAGCAAAAGTTTTAGTCTTTTGCTCTTCCTTAAATGTTTGTGCTTTAAAAGCTGTTCGGTCGAATTTGTAGGACATTTTTGAACTAAAACTTAGTTAATACCCGGGTTTATAAACTGTTTTGTAGCAATATCATATTCTGCTTTGTAAGTCTTATTAATAATCCTAATTCCTAAATCTCCATTCAATTTCCATTTGTATTTAAATATAATTCGTTTAGTGATTCGATTGTAGAAATAAGCAAAATTCGGATTTTCGATAAACATCATTTGACCTTTAGATCTTCTCTCAACTTTTTTCTTATCAGACTCAGGTACAATTTCTGCTATAAATTTATTGCGTAGCGTGTCGCCGTTCAATCCTTCGTAGTGTATTTCATTTAAGTCTTTTGTGTTTACTTTGAAAAAATCTAAAACTCCATAATAGTACTTTCTAACAAAATAAGTTTCGCTCGAATCTTTGTGTAAAGGGAGAATTGTTTCTAATCTATACTTTTTTGTATCTCTATATTTCCCGTTTACCAAGTAGTAAACAATAAATTCTTCAACTGAAAAAGTTCTTGCGAATTCTAAATGTTTACCTTCTTTAATTTCATTGGTATCTAATTTGGAAACGGATTTATAAAAACTCAAAGTCTCTTTTTTAGGAGATTGAGCATTTGCCAAACCATTAAACATTAAATAACAGAATAGGAGAAGAAGCTTTTTCAAAACGACAATTTTTAAATAGCATTTTACAAAATCGTCGCCTTAATATTCTCCAAAATATCCGCAGTTTCTTCTTTGCTATTACCTTCGGAATATATGCGTAGCAATGGTTCTGTACCACTAGCACGAAGCATCATCCAGCCGCCATTATCCAAGTGGTATTTAACGCCATCAATGGTTTCTACTTTGTTGAAAGTGTATTTGCCAAATTGTTTGTATTCGCCAGCCAAAGCTTTTTTAATGATGCTTTCTTTCTTTTCGTTTTCAATCGTGAGGTCGAGGCGGTCGTAACTGAAAGTACCCACAACAGCATAAACCTCTTCGCATAATTGTTTCAAAGTTTTGCCCGTTTGGGTCATCAAATCATAGATTAACAAACCATCATAAATACCATCGCGCTCAGGGATGT
This sequence comes from Phycisphaerales bacterium, assembly GCA_030054025.1. Classification (GTDB taxonomy): domain Bacteria; phylum Bacteroidota; class Bacteroidia; order Chitinophagales; family Chitinophagaceae; genus Rurimicrobium. Next base: position 4,572 of record JASGCQ010000013.1, read on the forward strand.
GACCTTTTACCGCAATACCGCCACTTTCTTCGCCACCCACCAGCACATCTTCTTGTGTCATAATTTCAGAAATATATTTGAAACCAATTGGCGTTACTTCTACTGGCAATCCATAGGCTTCTGCCATACGTTTTACACGGTCGGTTACCGAAAAGGCTATAGCTACCTTACCGCTTAGTCCTTTTACCTTGTGCAAATATTGAATGAGCAACAAAATAATATGGTGCGAATCTACAAAATGACCATCTTCGTCATATAGTCCAATACGGTCGGCATCTCCATCAGTAGCCAAACCTAATTTTAACTCAGGCGTATTGGCCATTGTTTCGGATAATGCTCTAAGGTTTTTATCAATCGGTTCAGGTGCTTGACCCAAGAAACCTGGATTGTCATCACAATGAATCAAAACGGCATTAGACAATAGTTTGCGGATCACATTTTGCCCAGCACCAAACATGGCATCATAAGCTAGTTTGAAAGGTGAATTGTTTAATTTTTCAAAATCAAATTTGCCTTTCAGGTAAGTGATGTACATCGCCTCAAGGTCTATATATTCTAGCATTCCCGCATTTTTAAAATGCTCAACGCTGTCTTTGCTTATTGTCACTTCATCAGGAATCAATGCTTCAACTTCAGCAATTTCGCGAGGGCTTGTAGGGCCTCCATGAGGACCTTTTAATTTAAAGCCGTTATAACCGACAGGATTGTGAGATGCGGTAATCACCACGCCTTGTTGTGCTTTTAAATGTAAAACGCCCATTGAAATCATGGGAGTACTCACGAAACCCTTAGCTAGCAATACTTTGATGCCATTTGCACATAATACTTTTGCGGTTGTTTCTGCAAATAGCGCTCCTCCAAAACGGCAATCATGACCAACAACGACCGTGTTGTTGGTCTCTTTATTGTTCAGCCATGTGGCCAAGCCTTGTGCTACACGAGCTACATTATAAACGGTGTATTCTTGTGCTATAATGGCACGCCATCCGTCGGTGCCAAATTTGATTTTTTCAGTTTGCATATATCGTGAACTCTTTAGTTCGTTTTTGTGTGCGCAAAGGTACGTTTTTCGTATTATCCATAGCCTAATCAGCCTATTCTAACATCAAAAACTTTGATGTATTGAGAAACACACAAAATACTTACCTTTATTGCCTTATTTGGCTCATTGTTATCACTCGAACCATTCTTTTATGCCGATTAAATTTATTACTAAGACATTGTTGGTAGGATTGTTTATGCTTTCTAGCACTGCCCTAATGGCTCAGACTGCAAAACCCTTTATCAATACTACGGTTAAAAAGCCAAAGCCTTTGACCAAAGAATTGAGTGCAGGGATTCGACTTAATACTGATGGATGGGGTTTATTCGTGGATAAAGGAAAGGTGATTTCACAAGATGCCAAAAGAATGGATCTGTTTCATGATGTAAGCTTGCTTCAGCTTGAATTTAGCGAAAGAAGACATCCAAAAGAATTGCGTCAATATGGCTGGGATGTAAAAAAACAAAGCGATAAGCAATATGTTTTTGGCAAAATCAACAATTTTTATGCACTAAAATTTAATTATGGTAGTCGCAAAATGATAGCTGGCAAACCTTATCCGCATTCTGTTTCTATTCATTGGGTATATGCGGGTGGACTTAGCCTGGGCTTCTTGAAGCCTTATTATATAGAAGCTTACACAAGTAAAGATGGTGGTAAAACTTATTCGAAAGAGCATATCAAGTATTCTTCCTCCACCATGAGTTCTTTTTTAAACCCTGTTTATGTAGTCGGAGCATCAGGTTTTAGCACAGGTATTGGCGAAACTAAAATCATTCCTGGGCTTCATCTCAAATCTGCTTTACATTTTGATTATGCAATAGACAAATTTAAGGTTGCTGCGGTAGAGGTGGGTGCTACTGCAGAATTTTATATCCAAAATATTGAATTAATGGCCGATCAAAAGGCTGTACCATACTTTTTTAATCTTTACGCCAGCATTCAATTGGGCAAACGCTACAATTAAAATTTTGCTCGCATTTTGTGCGTTTTCTTATGCAAGAGTTAAATGTTATTAATAATACTATCAATCAAGACGAACCAAGACTGAAAAAACCGAATTGGTTGCGTGTCAAATTGCCAACCGGCGAGGGGTACAGGCACGTTCGAGGGTTGGTAGATACCCATAAATTGCACACCATTTGCGAAAGTGGAAATTGCCCTAATATGGGTGAGTGTTGGGGTGCAGGTACCGCCACCTTTATGATTTTGGGCAATATTTGTACGCGCTCTTGTGGTTTTTGCGCTGTAGCTACTGGGAAACCCTTGCCTCCTGACTGGGATGAGCCTCAACGTGTTGCTGAAGCAATTTATTTGATGAAGGTGAAGCACGCTGTAATTACCTCTGTAGATCGTGATGAACTGAAAGATGGAGGATCTATTATTTGGGCTAACACCATCAAGGCGGTAAGGCAATTGAATCCTGAAACGACACTCGAAACGCTTATACCCGATTTTAGAGGGCAATGGGAAAACCTGCAAAATGTAATTGATGTAGCACCTGAAGTAGTATCTCATAATATTGAAACGGTAGAACGCCTGACGAAGCAAGTACGCATACAAGCTAAATACCATAGGAGCATGGAAGTGCTCCGCCGATTGAAAGATGGCGGTATGCGCACCAAGAGTGGCATTATGCTCGGCTTGGGCGAGGCGAAAGAAGAGGTGCTGCAAACCATGCAAAATCTTGCCGATAATGGATTGGATGTACTGACCATCGGACAATATTTACAACCAACCCCTAAACACTTACCTGTAGTACGTTTTGTACATCCCGATGAATTTGCCGAATATAGAGAAGCTGGCTATAAAATGGGTTTGGATTTTGTAGAAAGCGGTCCCTTAGTTCGTTCGTCTTATCATTCCGAAAGGCATTTGATAAAGGGTGAGGGAAGAGCCAAATGGATGGAGGAGCAGCAATAAATAATTGTAAATTCAAAAAATGGAAGACTATTTATAGTCGTCCATTTTTATTTGATGTTGGCAAAAATCATATTCACGTTCTTCATTGGATGCTATAATAAGTAGCCGATTCGCCACATATTCTTTTATCCATTGTCGGTATTGGGCTACACCGGCTTGGTCTAAGTTGGTGCAAGGTTCATCAAGTAATAGGATTGGGCTATTACTAAAGATAGCCTGAGCTAATTTTACTCTTTGTTTCATGCCCGATGAAAAATTTCCTATTTGTTGATGACTAGCAGCTTTAAGACCAATGAGTTCAATGACGGAATCAATGTTGCAACCAGATAAAATTGGTTTAAAACTGAAATGAAATTGCAGCATTTCATTCAGCGTCATCTCTTCAATCAATTCCATACCTGGAGCGCAAAAACTGATGTATCGAAACATTTTTTCTGCGGCTATGGGTTGTTCCATATCGCTGAAGGTTACTGTGCCTTTAGTAGGCGACTGCATGCCGGCTATAATGCGTAATAGGGTAGATTTTCCACTGCCATTCGCACCTAAAAGTGCATAGCTCTGGGGGCTTTCAAAATCTAATGAAACGCCTTTAAATATATTGTGTTGTATGAATCTTTTATGAACCGACTCAACTGAGATCTTCATTGTTACGCCTTGTATATCCTCTCATAATACCTCTTCCCGTTTCGCGTATGAAGTTTACAATTTCATCTCTTTCGTCTGATACCGGAATCTCTGCTTCAATAATATCCAAAGCTTTACTCACATTGTAGCCGCGAACAAATAGAATACGATAGATGTCGAGGATATGATTGATTTTTTGTGTGTCATAACCACGGCGTTTTAGCCCAACGGAATTTACACCTGCATAAGAAATCGGTTCGCGAGCCGCTTTGATATATGGAGGTACATCTTTACGAACCAAAGAACCTCCAGTGACAAATGAATGGGAACCAATTCGTACAAATTGTTGTACCGCTGTCAATCCGCCCAATACTACATTGTCGCCGATGGTAATGTGTCCGGCAAGTGTTGTATTGTTCGCAAAAATACAATGATTACCAACAGCGCAATCATGTGCGATATGCGAGTAAGCCATAATTAGGCAATTATGACCGATTTCTGTTTTCTTTCGGTCTATGGTTCCTCGATTGATGGTTACACATTCGCGAATGGTACAATTGTCACCTATAATGGTTAGGGTGTCTTCTCCTCTGTATTTTAGGTCTTGTGGAATACCTGAAATGACTGCGGATGGAAAAATTTTGCAATTTTTGCCGATGCGCGCACCTTCCATAATGGTGACGTTAGAAGCAATCCAAGTACCCTCGCCGATTTCTACATTTTTGTGAATGGTGGTAAAAGGATCAATGGTTACGTTAGGAGCAATTTTTGCTTCGGGATGAATATAAGTAAGTGGATGAATCATTATTTCTTTTCTTTTCTTACGAGTTGTGCAACTAATTCTGCTTCTGTGACCAATTTGTTGCCCACATAAGCAGTTCCTTTCATTTCAAAAATACCGCGCCTAACAGGGCTGGATAATTCCATATTGATAATAAGGCTATCGCCTGGAATTACTTTTTGTTTGAATTTTACTTTGTCTATTTTCAAGAAATAAGTATCATAATTTTCAGGGTCTGAATAGTTATTCAATGCTAATATACCACCTACTTGAGCCATTGCTTCTATTTGCAATACTCCGGGCATCACTGGGTTGCCAGGAAAATGTCCTGTAAAAAACTGCTCATTCATGGTTACATTTTTAATGCCAACTACATGTTTATCAGACATTTCGATGATTTTGTCCACCAATAAAAAGGGGTATTTGTGGGGTAATATACGCTCGATTTGGTTAATGTCATAAACAGGTGATTGTGTAGGGTCGTAAGTGGGGATACCTGCCAAATGCTTGTTGGAGCGAATATATTGTTTGATTTTTTTTGCAAATTCTACATTGGTAGCGTGACCTGGTCTGCTAGCTATAATATGAGCATCGATGGGGTAGCCTACCAATGCCAAGTCGCCCACTACATCCAGTAATTTGTGGCGAGCAGGTTCATTGGGGAAGTTCATTTGCAAGTTGTTTAGAATACCTTCTTGCTTTACCTCAATCGTTTCTTTATTGAAGACTTTGGCTAAATGATTTAGCTCTTCTTGTGTTACCGGCTTATCCACTACCACTATTGCATTACTCAAATCGCCTCCTTTGATGAGGTTGTTGTCGAGGAGATATTCTACTTCGTGCAAGAAGCAAAATGTTCTACAATTACCAATTTCTTTTTTGAATTCGGCAATATTTTTTAAAGAGGCGTGCTGTGTTCCCAAAATTGGTGAATTGAAATCAATCATCGTGGTGATTTGATAATTTTGGGAAGGGATAGCCAACATATCTACATTTTTCACAGGGTCGTAATAATGTATATTGCTGTCGAGTTTATACACAACGCGTTTCGCATCCTGTTCTTGAGTACCTACACTCTCGATAGCTTCAATAAATTCACGACTACTACCGTCTAGTATTGGAACCTCCGGTGCATTGATTTCTATCAATGCATTGTCAATACCGCATCCTACCAATGCAGCAAGTAAATGTTCAATAGTGCTGATGCGTGCTCCATTTTGTTCAATGGTAGTGCCTCGAGATGTATCCACAACAAGGTCGCAATCGGCTTTTACAATTGGTTTTTCAGGTAAATCAATTCGCTGAAAACGATAGCCCAAGCCTACATTGGCAGGCTTGATGGTAATAGTAACGTTGAAGCCTGTATGCAGACCTACGCCAGAAAAGGTAACGTCTTCTTTTATTGTGTGTTGGTTAGTAGAAGTTGAGTGAACTTGCAAAATGTATAATTTTATTCTTCAAAAATAGGATATTCAATTTAGCGGTCTACACCACTATTCACATTCTTTGCAGCGCTAAGCTCTGCAACTATTTTTTCTAATTCTTGAATTTTTTGTTGTAGTTCTGGCAAATGTCTGAAAATTGCTTGACTTTTCAGTACGCTTTTATAATCAAATGCTGGAGTGCCGTTTAAAACAGTATTGGGTGTCTCTACCGATTTTGAAACGCCGCTTTGAGCATTGATATTCGTATTGTCGGCAATGTGAATATGTCCGATGATGCCCACTTGCCCTCCAATCATGCATGATTTGCCAATTTTAGAGCTTCCGGCAACTCCAGTTTGTGCTGCAATGACAGTGTTTTCGTCTATCTCAACATTGTGTGCAATTTGTATTAGGTTGTCTAATTTTACTCCTTTACGAATAATGGTATTGCCCATAGTTGCTCGGTCGATTGTTACATTAGAGCCAATTTCGACATCTTCTTCTATAATGACATTTCCAATTTGAGGGATTTTTTTGTAAGTACCATCACTTTGTGGTGCAAATCCAAACCCGTCTCCACCAATTACAGTACCCGAGTGGATCACTGTTCTTTTGCCAAGGATACAATCTTCATAAACTTTCACTCCTGCATATAATTTTACCCCGGCACCGATGTGTACATTTTTGCCAATATAGCAGTTAGGATATATTAGACTGCCATCTTCGATAATAGCCCCCTCTCCAATATAGCTAAATGCACCTACATACACGTCTTTACCTATTTGAGCAGTGGGTGCTATAAAACTAGGTTGTTCAATACCCCTGGGAACATTCAAGGCAACCATTTCATTGTATTTTTCTAATAGCAATGCAAAGCTTGCATAAGCGTCTGGAACGCGTATTAGCGTTGGTCTTGTGGTTTTTTGCAGCACCAAGCTGTTGTTAATCAGTACAACAGATGCCTCTGTGCTATATAGGTATTCTTCGTATTTAGGGTTAGAGATAAAACACAATGAGCCCGAATTTGCCTCTTCTATTTTTGCTACGCCAATAACCTTAGCATCAGGATTTCCTTCTATTTTGCCACCTAACAAAGTAGCTATTTGTACCGCACTAAATTGCATTCAAATGATTATATAATTATGTAAAATCTTAAATTTATTGTTGGTGTTCAAAATGCCAAAACCAAAACAGAACGATAAAGGTAATTAAAAACATTCCAAAATTGTACGGTTTAACAATTGTAAAACAGTAAATGATTGTAATTACTGGCTTGGTATGAGGCCAGTAAAAAAAATGATTCTCGAAAACTGGTTTTTATGTAGGTTTGCGCTATGTCTATCAGTGTACAATCGCTTACCAAAATATACGGTACTCAAAAAGCAGTGAATAATATTTCATTTGAAATACCCAAAGGTCAAATTGTAGGTTTTCTTGGGCCTAATGGCGCAGGGAAATCTACAACTATGAAAATGATCACCAGCTATTTACCCCCAACCCAAGGCACTGCTGTTGTTTGCGGATTTGATGTGCAGACCCAGTCTATGGAATTACGCAAGCATATTGGCTACTTGCCCGAGCAAAACCCTTTGTATTACGAAATGTATGTGCGTGAATTTTTAGAGCTTACGGCAGGTATTCATCATATAGAAAAGAGCAAAAAAGCAGGTCGTATAGAAGAAATGGTGAAGATGACAGGGCTAAGTAAAGAAGCACACAAAAAAATCGGCACTTTAAGTAAAGGTTATAAACAACGTGTGGGCTTGGCACAGGCTATGATTCATAATCCCGATGTATTGATATTAGATGAACCTACTTCGGGTTTGGATCCCAATCAGATTGTAGAAATCAGAGATTTAATTATCAATATTGGCAAGGAGAAAACCGTATTGCTTTCCACTCATATTATGCAAGAAGTAGAAGCGATGTGTAGCCGTGTGATTATCATCAATAATGGCAGCATCGTAGCCGATGATAATATTCAAAATCTCCAAAAAACAGGCAATAATAGCACCTTGTTGCTAAGTTTTGAGCGTGTGATACCCAAAGATTTGATTTTGAAAATTAAGGGAGTAGGTAAAGTTGAGGATATGGGGAATATGCGTTGGAAACTTTATACTACTAAGCCTGATGAATTGCGCAAAGCAGTGATGCAATGGGCATTGAACAATGATGTTAATATCAGTTCTTTGCAATCTGAAACTCAAAGCATGGAAGACGTTTTCCGTAGTGCTACCCAAGAATTACAAACAAAATAAAATTTACTCTTTTTATCTTTTGTAGCAGTATTGGCTATAGACATATTTTTGACACATGAACAAATTTGATTTACTGAAACAAAAACAACAAGAAGCATTATTAGGTGGCGGAGTCAAACGTATCGAAACCCAACACAAAAAAGGTAAACTGACAGCGCGAGAGCGCATTCAATTGTTGCTCGATGAAGGCAGTTTTGAAGAAGTGGGTCTGTTTGTGACCCATCGCAGCAAAGATTTTGGAATGGAGCAAGAGCTTTATCTGGGTGATGGTGTGGTAACTGGATATGGAAAAATCAATAATCGACTTGTCTATATTTTTTCACAAGATTTCACAGTATTGGGCGGAAGTTTGTCTGAAACCCATGCCGAAAAAATTTGTAAAATACTAGACATGGCATTGCAAAACGGTGCACCTGTCATTGGACTGAATGATAGCGGTGGTGCTCGTATTCAAGAAGGGGTAGCATCTCTCGGCGGATATGCAGATATTTTTCATCGCAATGTGCAATCGTCTGGTGTGATACCCCAATTGTCGGCGATCATGGGTCCTTGTGCAGGTGGGGCTGTTTATTCTCCTGCCATCACCGACTTTATCTCTATGGTAGAGCACACCTCGTATATGTTTGTTACTGGGCCTAGCGTTGTCAAAACTGTAACACATGAGAACATCAGTAGCGAAGAATTGGGTGGGGCAGCGGTACACGCATCTAAATCGGGGGTAACACATTTTACGCATAGCAATGAAGTCGAGTGTCTCAATCACCTCAAACGATTACTCAGCTATATCCCTCAAAATTGTGAAGAAGACGCTCCTGTATATCCTTATGAAGCAGCGGACGAAACTCGAGCTAAATTGAACAGTATTATTCCTGAAAATCCCAATCAACCTTATGATATGAAGGAACTGATTGAGGAGCTGGTAGATGCCGACTCGTTTTTGGAAGTTCATCAGCATTATGCCGAAAATATTATCGTGGGCTTTGCTCGTATCGGCGGGCGCAGCATCGGTATTGTGGCGAATCAGCCTGCGAGTATGGCAGGTGTCTTGGATATCAATGCCAGCAAAAAGGCAGCTCGTTTTGTGCGCTTTTGTGATGCTTTTAATGTACCGCTTTTGGTATTGGTAGATGTACCCGGTTTCTTGCCTGGCACCGACCAAGAATGGAATGGTATTATAACGAATGGTGCTAAATTGTTGTATGCCTTGAGCGAGGCTACGGTACCCAAAATCACCGTTATTACCCGAAAAGCCTATGGTGGAGCTTATGATGTAATGAACTCTAAGCATATCGGTGCCGACCTCAACTATGCTTGGCCCACAGCCGAAATCGCTGTAATGGGTGCTAAAGGTGCTGCCGAAATTATTTTTAAAAATGAAATTGCGGCTGCGGATGATAAGGACGCTAAATGGAAAGAAAAAGAATTAGAATATACCGAAAAGTTTGCTAACCCTTATGGTGCTGCAGCTCGTGGTTTTATTGACGAAATTATTGTTCCTGAAGTTACCAGAGTCAAACTTATTAAAGCATTCAAGATGCTCGAAAATAAAGTAGCAGTGCGCCCTAAGCGTAAGCATGGCAATATCCCTATGTAATTAACTATGGACATTGAAAAATTGCGCACATTAGCACTCTCTTTTAAAGCTGCTACCGAGGATATCAAATGGGAAGAACATTTATGTTTTAGTGTGGCTGACAAAATCTTTTTAATTACTTCGCCTGATGAAGTCCCTATCAAGGCTTGTTTTAAAGTGAGTGAAGAAGATTTTGAAACTTTATGCAGCAGAAGCGAAACATTTGGACAAGCAGCTCATTTTGCTAAGCGAAAATGGGTAGTGATTAAAGATATCAATAACCTCAGCCCAAAAGAATGGAAGCACTATCTTCAATGCTCTTATGATAGTGTAGTGTCAAAACTTACTAAAAAATTGCGTGCCGAAATGGATTTGTAATAGACTGTTTATTGCAGTGGTTTAGGGGTTCTGTTTCTGTTTGAGATACACAGTAGTAATTGTTCTTGCCCAATATCGCGGTATATCATATTCTTTTTGTAAATGAGCCACAATATCATTCAATTTTATATCCGAAGCGTTTAGCTTATCTAATATTTGTATCCAATCTGCAATGTTTTTGTCCGACTTTTCTATGGCTTGTTCGTCCGATACATTCCAATAATTTTGTTTCACTCCTAGCTTTTTTATAGCGTTATGATTTTAAATTATCGTTCTCGTCCAATTCCCAAAAAGGATTAAAAGCTACCTCAAATAGATGTCCATCTAAATCTTTGAAATAGCCACTATAGCCTCCCCAAAATACTTTTTGTGCCTGCTTGATAATACGTGCACCTAATTGTTCCACTTTTGCTAATACCTCATCTACTTCAGCTTCCGACCGAGCATTGTAGGCAATAGTAACGCCTGAAAACCCAGTTGGTTCATTGGCTACTTGTGCATCTTCGGCTAATAAGTGACGTGGGTAAAGCGCTAATACCATACCCCCAAGCGGGAAAAAAGCAATGTCATCTTGACTAAAAGGAGATTTTTTCCATCCTAATCCCACTTCATAAAAGTGTAGTGCCTTTTTAAAATCGGAAACGCCTAAGGTAATGATGTTTAGTTTTTGCCTCATCAAGTATATAGCTTTCTATTGTAAGGTAGGTTCAATTAGTTATTTCCTAAAATAATAGGAGCACCTTTACTATTGCCCATAATGATGACTTTGGTATTGGGCGATTTGGCGATTTCTTTTTGTGCCAATATAGATTCGTATTGTAATTGTTTGTCGCTCAGTCCTGCGGACAATATACGTTGGTAATCGGCAATACCTTGCGCCTCTACACGCTTGCGCTCGGCTTCTTGTCTTTCTTTTTGCAGTACGAAGGTCATCTTTTGTGCATCTTGCTCGGCATTGATTTTCGATTCGATACTGGCTTTTACTGAGGCGGGCAATGTAATGTTGCGTACTAATAATTGTTCCAATTCCAGTCCTCTTTTAGCAAAATTAGTTTTAATAGTTTCGAAAACTTTGGCTTGAAATTCCTCGCGTTTGCTTGAGTATAATGATACTGCATCGTAAGACACAGCATTGTCTCGGATGACTGTTCGGGATACAGGACGTACAATTTTCTCCAAATAATCGGTGCCGATTTCGCGTAAAATAGAAGGTGCTTTTTCAGACTTTACCCGAAATAATACCGAAAGGTCAATGACTACCTCCAAGCCATCTGCCGTCAATACACGGATGGCGTCATCACCTTTGACATCACCTTCGCTATGCACCGCCGACATGGTATAGTTCTGAGTCTTTACATCAAAAGAAGTAATATCTACCAGCGGATTGATAACATGAAGCCCGCTATAAAGTACATTGTTGTCCACCTTGCCAAATAAGGATTTGACACCCACACGACCCGCATCAATCACTTTAAACATAGAGAAGGACGATCCGAGTACTACAATGGCAAGTCCTCCTACTTTAACGATATTATGAAAGCGAGTAAAAGGGCTGTTTTGTTTGGCTAAACCAAAGCCTACAAGTATAATGACTATGCCTAAAATGATGAGCAACATAAAATAAATTTGGTAACATAAAGGTATGGTTTTTTGTAAAGAGTGAAGGATAATTTGAATTGTTTTTCGTAAAAATCAGGGCAATATTCAAAATTTACGTTAAAAGCTTTTGGGCACCAAGAAAAGGTCGTAGGTTTGACCATGTAATATCGCCTATGAAAATTCGAGGGGTATCATCAGCCAACGAAACAATAGCCAAATTTGTTTTCCTCATCTTGCCTACTGCTTGTGTGGGTTATTTTTTGTTGTGGAATGCCAATAGCTATTTTTCAATCCTGCAAAACCAAGCCGTGGAGCAGTCGTTCTATTGGTTTGTCGGTATGGCTTTGTCTCTGCTTTTTTATGCCTTTAGGTTTCGGTTTTTGACCACGTTTGCTATCTTGTTATTGGCCTTTACGGTCATCTACAAGGGGCTGGATGCTATCGCAGTTGGAGAGTTTGATACCTTTTTTCTATCTGTTCGTTTTTTGGTTTTCAGCACACTTTTTTCGGCGGGTTGGCTCATAGGTGCGGCTTTCGCACGTTGGCGTTATGCCCATTATATCATTGCTGCTAGCATCTTGATAGCTTGTGTGTTGCTGATAGCCAAACAAAAAACAGAAAGCACAGAACAATTGTTTGCTGCCTTTTTGCCCACAGTGGCCTATGCGTTTTATATCATTTTTGCTACAGAGCAAATCTACAATTACAAAGACAAGTCGCAACGTTTTTGGTGGTTTATGAGTCGCAGAATTGTGTTGTTTTTGTTGCTTATAGCTTTGGTAGGCGGCATTGTGACTCATCAAATGAAACGCAGATTTGATGCAGCTGTTGCGGAGGCAGGCGGCAAGGGCGAGAAGGGAGATGATAATGGCTTGTTGAAAAAAAATAAGGACGGCAAATTTGATCTCAAGAATTATGCACAACTGCGCAACAAGCAAGGCCGTGGTAACGAATTGCTGTTTGCCGCACATATTGATAATTTTTTTTCAGGTACGGATATTCCCAATCCATTGTACCTCACGGCTTATTATTATACCAAATTCGATACTACCACAGAGACTTTTGAACGCGACGAAAAAATCCCTAAAAACGATTTGTTTTTGCCCGACCCTTCTAAAATTCCTATGTATGCCACCCGTAAGGATTCTAGCGTTATTAAGAATGGTATGGGCGATAAACTAAGAAGGGTAGTAGAGGTAGAGATTTACAACAAACAACTGACAGCGAGCACTTATTTGGCCCCGAGCATTGGTTTTTTTGTTCAGCCTATCGCTATCGAAAAAGATTTTAGAGGTCAATTTGCTAGTGCCTTTAGAGCAAAGGGTTATGTATCGGAACTCAATAGTGCCTATTTTATCTACAATGCTAAAGACCCTCAAATCAAGCTATTTCAAGAGCAACGTTTCGAAGTGTTGCGGCGTGCAGAATCCTATGATAAAGTGGATAGTAAGTTTATGGCTTATTATACCCAAATGCCGAAAGACGAAAAGTTTCAACGCATTTCGGCGTTGGCAGCCAAAGTCGCCGCCAACGCCAAAACTCCTGTGGACAAGGTATTGGCGATAAGAGACTATTTCTTGTCGAAAGACGAAGAAGGCAATCCTTTGTTTACTTATACCGACAATCCGGGTGTTCCGGATATTCCAAGTGCCTCTAAGCTCATGTATTTTTTGTTTGATAATCACAAAGGTTATTGTGCTTATTATGCAGGGGCTACCTTGTTTTTGCTGCGTTCGTTGGGGGTGCCCTCGCGTATAGCAGCAGGTTTTTTGACCATAGACCGGAGCGATAAGAATAAAGGTTGGTATTGGTATTATGCCGATCAAGCGCATGCTTGGGTGCAGGTGTATATAACGGGTTACGGTTGGTTGGATTTTGATACAACCGTTGGCGATGAAGATGCGCAGCAAAGCCCTTCGCCCGATGGTACGCCGCCTATGCAACCTCCTCACGCTTGGTTTGCCAGTGAAGGGCAGATAGTGGGTATTGATTTGCAAAAGAGAACGATAAAATTAAAAACTGCGGATTTTTTATTTCATGATCAGGAGTACAAGTTAGAAAATACTGCACGCGAGATTGTGTTGGATGTAAGTATTGCGAATATTCAAAAAGATAGTGTCAATATTGACTTGAGTAAGGTGAGAGTGGGCGATTCGGCTACAGCGGTGAGCTATGCCGAAGCTCTGAAAAAAATGAAACCCTTGGGCGATGATGAAAGCCCTTTTGCCTTGCTCGACAGAATGCCGAAATTAATACCGATAGATGATGTCTATTTCAAAAAAACGCCAGAACAAATCAAAGAAGAACTATTAAAGAAAGCGGATACAACATCAACTTTTTCGTGGAAGCTGTTTTTTGTTTGCGGCGGTATTGTATTGGGCATTTTGCTACTACTGTTTTTACTCATCCCCGTATTGATATTGGCTTACTATAAATGGCGTGTCAAAACAGCAACTGTGCCTGAAAAACAAATTTATTGGCAGTATCGAGGCTTTGGATTTTTCTTGCATCAATTGGGTTATTTCAGAGGGAATGTTACCCCGCTATTTTATGCACAGCATGTTGTAGATGTTCATTTCAAGATCAATTTCAGCAGCTTTATGAATAGTTATTTGAACGTGAAATATACGGGAAAAGCATTGAGTCGAGAAGAATACAGAAAGATAAAATGTTTTATGCCGCAGGCGATGCAGCAAATCAAAATAAAAATACCAACCCAAAGTAGGCTAAGTGCTTTTTTAAGACCACTGCGTGCATTTACTTTTTATATCAACCAATCTACAAATCAATAGCACCAGATTTATGCTTATAGGATTAATCAGAGAAAGAAAAAACCCACCCGATACACGTGTAGCTTTTACCCCCAAACAGTGTATGAATATTATGCAACAGCATTCGGATATCCGCATTGTTGTGGAGTCTTCGCCCAATAGATGTTACAGCGATGATGAATATAAAACAGCAGGAGTGGCAGTGGTGGACGATGTCAGTGCTTGTGATGTTTTGGTAGGAATAAAGGAAGTGCCTATTGATAGCTTGATAGAGGGTAAGACTTATTTTTTCTTCTCGCATACCAAAAAAATGCAACCCTATAATAAACCATTGATGCAGGCTTTGATTCGTAAAAAAATTAGGCTGATAGACTACGAATGTCTTACGCATCAGGATGGACAAAGGGTTTTGGGCTTTGGGTTTTTTGCTGGTGTGGTAGGGGCGCATAATGGCATATTGACTTACGGTAAGAAGCACCAATTGTTTGAGTTGCCCAAAGCCAATGAAATCAATAACTATACTGAATTGCTTTGTTTTTACGAGCATTTAAAATTGCCCAATTTTAAAATCGCAGTTACAGGTTCTGGTAAGGTTGCTTCCGGTATCTTGGAAATTATGTCACATCTTGATATTCAGTCTATAGAGCCGGGCGATTTTATTTCTAAAGATTATGATTATCCCGTTTATACCCATCTTAAAGGGGGCTATTTGTATCAGCACAAGGTGACGAAGAAGTATAGCAGAGAAGACTTTCACCAACATCCCGAAAAATACGAGAGTTTGTTTCAGCAGTATTTACCCTATACCGATATTTTGATGAATGGTATATATTGGGATCGAAAAATTCCACGATTGTTTGAGACAGAAGATGTGAGTAATGAAGATTTTAGAATGAGTGTGATTGCTGACATTACTTGTGACCCTGATGGCTCTGTCCCCATTAATGTAGGGGCTTCTACTATCGCCAACCCTGTATATGGTATTGACAGAAAGACTTTGCAAAAGGTAGATCCCTTTCAAAACAATACAGAGATAATTGATGTTATGGCGGTTGATAATTTACCCAACGAATTGCCTCGTGATGCGTCTAAATATTTTGGTGCACATTTCGAAAAGTACATATTGGATTCGTTATTGTCTGGCTATAATCACGATTTGATTATGCGTGCTACTATTTGTGCAGAAGGCAAACTCACGAAACGCTACGAGTATATGAAAAATTATGCTTACTAAGATGCTTTGCAATTCTTGTGCATGAAACACGGTCTTCTTTTATGAATTATTTAGGTCATGCCTATCTCTCTTTTGGCAATGCAGAAGTGCTTTGTGGCAATATGATAGGCGATTTTGTCAAGGGTTTGGATGCTTTAGAGTTATATCCTTTGGGTATTAAGAAAGGCATTTTGTTGCATCGTAAGATAGATGATTTCACCGATCATCATTGCGCAATGAACGAGGCTAAAATGATTTTTAGGTCAATTTATGGATTGTACTCCGGTGCCGTTGTTGATACTTTAATGGATCATTTTGTAGCCAATGATATCGCACTTTTTGCTGATGAAATAATTTTGCAAGGTTTTGTGCAGCAAGTATATGCCCAATTGGATAAACAACAACAATATTTCCCATCCAAATTTCACCCTTATTTCGAAAGTATGGTAGCGCATAATTGGCTTTTTCACTATCGAAGTGAACATGGTGTACAACGGTCGTTAAATGGATTGATGCGTCGTGCCAAGCACATTAAAGAAATAGATTCCGCTTTTCGCTTGCTCCAACAAAACAAAAGTGAACTACAATCATATTACGATGTATTTATCAGAGATATTATTTCTTTTGTTAAAATTGAGCTAGAGGTAAATTGAACAAATTGTAAACTTATATTTGCAGCTATAGTATTTCGTATTATTTTAGAATGAAGATTTTGAAGAAGACTTTTTACATCGCATTTATATTTTCAGCTTTGCTCATTGCATGTCAATCTCATAATGATAAAGTAAGTGCAAAACCCAATTTCTCATTGTCTCCCATAGAGATGGGGGCTATCAAGTTGTCTTATTCCGACACGAATAGTGCTGCATGGAAAGCCATAGCCAAAAGGTTAGATTCTTTTTATGCTGTTCAAGCTCGTATGGGTTTTAATGGAAGTGTTTTAATCGGTTATCAAGGTAATATCTTGTACGAAAAATACGTTGGATACGCCGATAAAAGTAAAGGAATGCCACTTTCGCCCGAAAATGAGGTGCAATTAGCATCCATTTCTAAAACCTTTACTGGTGCTGCAATTTTGTATTTGAATCAAAATAAATATTTGGATATTGATCATTTGGTCACGGAGTATATCAAAGATTTTCCCTATCCCGATGTTACGCTCAGAATGTTACTCTGTCACCGTTCTGGTATTCCTGATTATACACATTGGGTGCCTACCTATCGAAAAAATCTGGAGCCTATTTACAACGAGGAGGTGCTGCACTTGATGGCAAAGTTCAAGCCAAGAGTAGATTTTAAAGCTAATACACGCTTTAAATATTGCAATACCAACTACTTGGTGCTTGCCAGTATTATTGAAGAAGTCACGGAAATGAGTTTTGATGCCTTTTTAAAACAATATATTTTTCAACCGCTCGGTATGAGCCACAGTTTCGTATATGACCCTGCTAAAGGATTGCCTAGCACCGCTACCATCAGTTATTTGGGAGGTTATGTACCCAATCCAGTCATGTTTGCCGATGGTGTCTATGGCGATAAAGGCATTTACAGTACGGTAGAAGATATGTACCGTTGGGATCAATCGTTTTATCAAAATAAGTTTTTGAGCAACGAAACCTTAGAGATGGCTTATGGACCTTGTTCTTTTGAGAAACTGGGCGTTAAAAATTATGGTTTGGGTTGGCGAATGTTGTGCTATCCAGATGGTTATAAAATTATCTATCATAACGGTTGGTGGCACGGAAATAACACTTGCTTTTATCGTTTTATCAAAGATAATTTTACGATTATTGTATTGGGTAATAAAGCTTCGCAGGCTATTTATCGTCAGCCCCCCGCATTGTACAGTATAGTAAAAAATATAGACCCTGTTTCGGGGGTTGATGATGGAATGGAGTAGAGTAGAGTAGAGTAGAGTAGAGTAGAGTAAGGTTACCTTATTTTGTATCGAAATGAATAAAATTTATTATATACTTTTTTTTATTTTCAGAAGTGCTTTGTTTTGTGCTGCTCAAAATGTGGAAAAAGATAGCCTATTTGTAGGTGTAAAAGACCAAAGAGTCATGCTTCTTCATTTTGTAAAAAAAGAGGAAACTCTATATAGTATTGCCTTAAAGTATGCAGTCCCAGCCATTGTACTAAGTCAAAATAATGATGTTTCGTTTTATGAAAAATTAGAGGTAGGAAGGAAATTGTTTATCCCACTAGGAAACTACAATTATTTTAAAACCAAGCCCGACAAACAATCGCGTGCATTGTACTATAAAGTATCTGCGAATGACCGCTATGAGCAATTGGCAAAGTATATGGATTTGCCAGAATCGGTATTGAGGACTTTGAATCTTAATAAAGAATTGAATAGCTTAACCAGTTCAATTGCACTTGTGGGATGGATTGCTTTTCAAGAAGATGAAGCAACTAATATGGCAACTGCTAAAGCAAATCTAGGAATAGTATCTGCTACAGATTCGAAAACCAATACCATTTCTCCTATTGTAAAAAAAGACAGTGTAAGTGTCCCTCCCTCTGAATTGGAGATTAAATATAATTATCAAACTTCTAACGGCACCAATGTACTTAGTTGGGAAGGGATGGTTACTTTTTTTAAACCGCAGACCAATATTAATAGCAAATTGCTTTTTGCCTTCAGTAATGATATTCCTATCGGCAGAATTGTCAAAATAGAAAATCCAAGTAACAAAAATTTTGTCTTTGCAAAAATAATCGGCAATCTACCTAATACCAAGCAATACACCAATGCCAAAATTGGTCTGGATGGTAGGGCGAGATTGTTGTTGGCAACAAGAGA
Organism: Phycisphaerales bacterium; assembly: GCA_030054025.1. Taxonomy (GTDB): domain Bacteria; phylum Bacteroidota; class Bacteroidia; order Chitinophagales; family Chitinophagaceae; genus Rurimicrobium. The sequence continues at coordinate 22,967 of JASGCQ010000013.1, forward strand.
AATTAAGTTATGGTGTAATTATTATTACAGATAATATATTGCCACATGTTTTATCTTAAAATTATTTTTTTTTATGGCACATTTTTTGAGTATTACATTTTTAATTAACATTTAATTTATATGGTTTCAGTATTAGTAGTTGGGGCAGGAAAGAGTTCGACTTTCTTAATTGATATTCTTTTAAAGAACACACAAAAACGATCGAGTGTATGGAATGTAACAATAGCAGATAGTGATGAAAAAGCCTTGAAATACAAGGTTAGAAACTATCCAAATGCAAAGATTGCCGTTTTGGATATCAACAATTCTTCGCAAAGGCAAAAACTTGTAAAGCATGCAGATATAGTGGTGTCGCTTATGCCTCCAGATTTACATATTTTATTAGCAAAAGATTGTCTTCAATTCAAAAAAAACTTAATCACATCTTCTTACGCTTCTGAAGAAATGCGCACATTGGATGCAAAGGTAAAAGAAGCAGGTTTGATGTTTATGTGCGAAATGGGTTTGGATCCGGGCATAGATCACATGACTGGGAGTAATATTTTCAATAGCATTCGTAAAGTAGCTTCTGAAATTTTATCTTTCAAATCTTATTGTGGCGGACTAATTGCTCCAGAGAGCGACGATAATCCTTGGCATTATAAGTTTAGTTGGAATCCGAAGAATATTATTAATGCAGGAAAAGACGGTGCCACATTTCTCAAGTCTGGAGTTGTAACAAAAGTTGCGTATCAAGATTTGTTTGCTCAAAACGACACTATTGAGTGTGAAGGTGTAGGTAAATTGGCTTATTATCCCAATAGAGATTCTATGAGGTACATAGATTTATACCATTTGCACGAAGCCAAAGATTTTATGCGAGCAACCCTTCGTCATACTGATTTTTGCAAAGGTTGGAATGCTCTTATTGCAATGGGTCTTACAGATTTCGACCGGCAATTCGATACCGATAATATTTCATTTAATACATGGATAAAACAAGCTACAGGTTACAATGATACAAGCATGTCTGTAGAAGATTTTGTTTGGAAAGTGACTGGAATAAAAGACGATAAAACCAAGAAAATGATTCAATGGTTGAATTTGTTGTCCGAAGATACTATCAAAAATGGCATGAAAAGTTCTGGTGATATTCTGCTCAACATTTTGAATAATAAGTGGAAGATGCACCCCCAAGATAAAGATATGGTGGTGATGCAACACGAGATTGAGTATATGCACAAAGGGATTGTCAATAAACTGGTGAGTAGCATGGTCGTAAAGGGCGAGGATAGTGAATTCTCTGCTATGGCCAAAACGGTGGGTATGCCTATGGCTATTCTTACAGATTTGGTAGTTAACAATCAAATCAGAATACCTAAAGGCGTATTAATTCCTTCTATGATAGAAGTATATAGACCTGTATTGAATAGATTAGAAAAAGTAGGTATCGAATTTCACGAAAGTATCAGCTTCTAATCTACTGTTTTTTCTACTTTAGTAATTATAAAACTAATAGTATCGGCTTGCAATTTGGATTCAAATTGCAAGCCTTTTAGTTCTGCACCGCTGTACCCAAGTCCTTGAGTTTTGCGAATGTCAGCAAGTGCTACATCGGGCATTACCCGAAACATGGCTTTGAAGCACCTTCCGTGAGCCGACTTTACATCGACCAACAAAAATTCTTGCGTTCTGATTTTTATATATTGATTTAAGTAGTACCTCGTTTCGAGAAAATCTTCTAATGCCGTTTTTACAGCGGCTTTATAAGAGCTGCTTGTGTAGTTATTTCCCGTTACAGAAAGCGCCGTTTCGCACTGAATAACATCATTGGTGCAGGCACAAAAAAATAGCAACAGGCTTGACACTGTTACTATTTTTTTGTTGGTATTTAATTTCATCTTTAAGATACTTTCTAGCCCATCTCAGGATACATCGTGAATCCACTCATGAATTCATTGACTTCGCCTTTTACAGCAGCAATCACTGTTTCGTTATCGGGGCTGGTCAAAACTTTATCTAACCAATCCACTACGAGTGCCATATCTTTTTCTTTCAAACCTCTTGTGGTGATAGCAGGTACACCTACACGAATACCAGAGGTAACAAAAGGCGATTTGTCATCAAAGGGTACCATGTTTTTATTCAGGGTAATGTCTGCTTTAACCAGTGTGTTTTCCGCTTTTTTACCAGAGATATTTTTATTGCGCAAGTCTATTAAAAGCAAGTGATTGTCTGTACCACCCGAAATGATATTATAACCTTTGCTCAAGAAAGCTTCTGCCGCAGCTTGGGCATTATGTTTCATTTGTAAGGCATAAGTCTTGAATTCATCTTGTAAAATCTCGAAGAAGGAAACTGCCTTGGCGGCAATAACATGCTCTAATGGACCGCCTTGAATGCCGGGAAAAACTGCCAAGTCGAGCAATTGACTAAGCATACGTGTTTCGCCTTTTGGACCTACTGCACCCCAATTGTTTTCAAAATCATGCTTCATCATGATGATACCACCACGAGGTCCACGTAAAGTTTTGTGGGTGGTAGAGGTTACAAAATGACAATGATCGAAGGGTGAGTTTAATAGTCCCGCAGCAATCATGCCCGCAGGGTGGGCTATATCTGCTAATACCATGGCTTCTACTTTGTCGGCTGTCGCACGGATACGTGCATAATCCCAATCGCGGCTATAAGCAGAAGCACCACAAATTATCAATCGAGGTTTTACTTCCAATGCTTTTGCTTCTAAAGCATCATAATCTACAAGACCATCTTCGGCTTTTACTCCGTAATGATGTGCATTATAAATCTTGCCCGAATAGGTTACAGGCGAACCATGCGTCAGATGACCACCCATGCTTAGGTCAAGACCAAGAATTGTGTCGCCGGGCTTTAATACGGCAAACATTACCGCTGTATTGGCTTGTGCACCACTATGAGGCTGAACGTTTACATAATCTACACCAAATACTTGCTTAGCACGGTCAATAGCTAATTGTTCACTTTTATCTACCACTTCACATCCGCCATAATAACGCTTACCCGGATAGCCTTCGGCGTATTTATTGGTCATTACATTGCCCATGGCTTGCATTACTTGCAGGCTGGTGAAGTTTTCTGATGCAATCAATTCTAATCCTCTGCGTTGACGTTCTAATTCTTCGCGGATGAGGTCAAATATTTCTTTATCGTGTGTCATTTTTTTCGTCGTTTCGTGGGCTAAATTACTGTAAAATATGCGGCGATACAATAGTTAGTGTCAATGAGATAATTTGATGTTGGCTATGTGTTACACAATCTTCTTACCAAAAGGCATTAAGGACAATTCGATGAGTTTGAAATGTTGTTTGGCAAAGGGTAAACCTATAATGGTAATGGCTAAAATTATTCCCCAACACAAATGTATCATCGCAGTATATAGACCACCAAAAAGTAACCAGATAATATTAGCAAAAAGCGAAAGGCAGCCCGAAGAACTATTTGTAGTCACCACTTTTCTGCCAAAAGGTGCTAAAACCATTCCTGCTATTTTGAAGCATTGCAGTCCAAAGGGAATTCCTACAACAGTGAAGCAGAGTATAAGCCCTCCGAAAAAATAACCCAATGCGGCAAAGAATCCGCCGAAAATGATCCAAATAAGGTTGCCGATAAAATTCATTTATTATTGATTTTGATTTGCGATTGATTTCGCGGCTATCCATCCGCTTGTCCAGGCATTTTGGAAGTTAAAACCGCCTGTAATGCCGTCCACGTCGGTAATTTCACCCGCATAATAAATGCCCTTTTGATTTCGGCTTTCCATCGTTTTTGGGTCAATATCTTTGAGTAGCACACCACCACAAGTTACAAATTCTTCTTTAAAAGTGGTTTTGCCTTTTACTTCATATACATCACGCAATAGGGTTTCAATCAATTTGTTTTGTTGTGCTGCAGGTAAATCACCCCAACGGGTATTTTCGGCAATGCCAATACGCATGATAAAATATTCCCAAAGTCGTTTGGGTAGCCCAAAGGGATTTTTATGAGCGACCAATTGCTTGCCTTCATATTGCCTCAAAGTAGTAATTTGTTCTTTCAAATCTTGTTCTGTAGCTTCTCTGAGCCAATTGATACTGATATTAAAATGATAATTTTTTTCGCTCAAGGCACGCGCTGCCCATGCCGAGCAACGTAATATAGCGGGTCCAGAAAAACCCCAATGCGTAATGAGCAAAGGACCTTGCTCTCTGAACTTTGTTCCTGCAATTTTTACTGAAGCCTCAGTCACCACACCCATCAATTCGGTGATGGGATGCTTGGGTAAATTAAAGGTGAATAAAGAGGGTACTGGATCTTCCACTTTTTGTGGTAGGGCTTCTATCCAACTATACTGTTCCAATTTCGGAAAACCTCCTGTTGCAATCAGTATTTTATCCGCAAGGTATTGACTCTTGTCGGCAAAATGTATCAGGTATTGCGCGTCTTTGGCTTCAATTTTAATCACTCCTTTTGAAAATCGCACCTGAACTTTCTGTCGCATCATTTCTCCCCAAATACAATCTATTATTGTTTGCGAATCGTCAGTATCAGGGAACATTCTGCCGTCGCTTTCTTCTTTAAGATTTACACCACGTTTTTCAAACCATGCTATGGTGTCTTTGGGGTTGAATTGATGAAAAGTTTTGCGTAGCAATTGCTTGCCACGAGGGTATTTCTCCACCAAATCAGCTACATCAAAACAAGCATGGGTCACATTGCATCGCCCACCGCCACTCACCTTGATTTTTTGCATGGCACGAGCAGCTTTTTCAAATACCACCACTTCATTATCGGGATGATATGGGATATTGGCAGCAGCAAAACAACCCGCAGCTCCGGCACCGATGATGGCTATTTTCATTGTTAAAATAATGTATGAAGTGCTTCTTCTTGTTCGTAACCTTCGTCTATCAGCCATTGACGACTATCTGCAGCAGCAGTTGCGAGTTCATCGCAGCGATTATTGTAGGGATTATCGGCATGACCTTTTACCCAAACAAATTTAATATTGTGCGCCAAAGAGAGTTGATGGTAAAGCCTCCAAAGGTCAGCATTTTTTTTGCCTTTGAAATTGGTGCGAAGCCATCTTTGCAACCATCGTTTTTCCACCGTGTTCACTACATAACTGCTGTCGGAATGAATGATGACATTTACGCCCGTTTTGGTCAATGCTTGTAATGCGGCAATCACCGCCATCAGCTCCATACGGTTGTTGGTGGTACGCCTATAACCTTGAGATAGTTCCTTTGACTTGCTGCCCCACATCAATATGGTCCCATAGCCACCAGGGCCCGGATTACCTCTTGAGGAGCCGTCTGTATAGATGAGGAGTTTGTCGGACATTATGTTAATCTTCTATTGCGCTATATTTGCGCACAAATGTAAGTCCTTGAAGAGCAAAATAAAAGTTGGTGCTGTAAGTTATTTGAATACAAAGCCATTATTGTACGGTATTGAGCGTTCTCCCATCTACGATACAATTGAATTAAGCCTTGCTTATCCTGCACAATTGGCGCAACAATTAAGAGCGGGTAGTATTGACATGGCATTGCTACCCGTTGCCGCATTGCAAGAAATTGAAGGTGCAAAAATAGTGGGTGATTATGGTATCGCTGCTCATGGCAATGTGGTATCAGTTGCGCTTTTTAGTCAGGTGCCTATTGGCGAAATAGATACGGTCATTCTTGATTATCAGTCGCGCACTTCTGTCCGATTGACACAATTATTATTTGCTGAATATTGGCAAAAAGAAGTTCGTTTTGAAGCTGCAACAGCCGATTTTATCAACGAAATAAACGGCAGCACAGCAGCGGTCATTATTGGCGATCGAGCATTGGAGCAATTACCCAACTTTAAGTATAGTTATGACCTTTCTGCGGCTTGGAAATCTTTTACCAAATTGCCCTTTGTATTTGCTGCTTGGGTGGCTAACAAAGATTTGCCCCTAGAGTTTATGACCGCATTCAATGCTGCAAATGCTTTGGGGCTTGAGCATCTCGATGAAATTGCAAAAGCGAATCATATTCCTTATTACAGTCTTAAAACCTATTATCACGACAATATTTGCTACCATCTAGGCGAGGCCGAAAAGAAAGGTTTAGCTTTGTTTTTAGAAAAAGTTGCCGCTACTTAAAATTTATAAATAATGAGCCCTTATAAATTATCCTTGGTTGAATGCCCGCGTGATGCCATGCAAGGTTGGGCGCATTTTATACCTACCGAACAAAAAGTAAAATACCTCAACAAATTGCTTGAAGTAGGTTTTGATGTACTCGATTTTGGTTCTTTTGTTTCGGCAAAAGCCATACCCCAATTGGCAGATACCAAAGAGGTGATACCGCAACTCAAGCTCAATGGCAAGACTAAATTGTTGGCCATTGTAGCCAATACTCGTGGCGCAGAGGAGGCGATGCAGTATGACGAAATCACCTATATCGGTTTTCCCTTTTCTATTTCTGAAACTTTTCAGCTGCGCAATACCAACAAAACGATTGCGCAATCTCTAGCACAGCTTGAAGGGATGCAAAGCCTTTGTCTGCAACATGGCAAGCAATTGGTGGTGTATATTTCTATGGGTTTTGGTAATCCTTACGGCGATGAGTACTCGGCGCAAGTGGCTATAGATTGGGTAGGCAAACTCACCCAAATGGGTATTCAAACCATTGCTTTGGCAGACACAGTGGGCGTAGCCAAGCCCGATACCATTGAGTACATTTATCAACATCTGATTCCCGAATTCCCCAATACAGCTATTGGTGCGCATTTTCATTCTATGCCAACGACATGGCGCAAAAAATTTGAAGCTGCTTATCAAAATGCTTGTTGGCGTTTCGACAGTTCTATCAAAGGGATTGGTGGTTGCCCTATGGCAGAAGACGAGTTGGTGGGCAATATAGCTACAGAAAATATTTTGCAATGGTGTGCCGAAAAGAACATTGACTTAGGGCTCAATCAAACTGCTTTTGCCGAAGCAATGATTATGGCAGGCGAAGTGTTTGTGTAGCTGTTATGAAGCCTAAAATATACATTCTTACTGCTCTTGGTGCAGATGATTGGGTAATTCAATTGCAATCTAATAACTACTAGTCAAAGGTATATTGGCACGGTTTTGTAAACTAAAAAGTGTATTTTTATCCTTAATAACAAACATTTTACAAACAAACTACCCAATTTTCTTATGGAATCACTTACCAAAGCAGAATGCACAAAATCACTATTACCTATTCGTGATGCACTTGATGTGATTAACGGGAAATGGAAATTACATATCATTGCCTCACTGATGCACGGCAATCATCGTTTTAAAGATTTACTACGAGACATCAGTGGTATTACGGCAAAAATGCTCTCTCAAGAACTGAAGAGTTTAGAAATTAATGATTTAGTGGACAGAAAAGTACATACTTCATCGCCTGTTGTCGTAGAATATATGCTAACTGAATACGGAAAAACCTTACAAAAATTGATGGACGAGTTGCGTCTTTGGGGTACAGAACATCGTAAAAGAATAATTGGAAAAAATAAATAAATAAAAGGTTGTAGTATTATAAACTTTTTTGTTTTAAATTTACCCTTCTTTCTGAACTCATAAATTTAAGCAATGAAATTATTGAACACACTATTATTACTTACCCTTCTTTGCCGCTTTTCATACGCCGCTCCGGGTGATACTACATGGATACAAGCTCACTATACGAAGCAATTAGGTGATGCACCTTCTAATCACGATACTGCTGTCAACTTCCCGAACGGAACTACAAAATATCGAAAGATTATCATGGTATTTACCTTAGGTAAATATGTATGTCCGGGTACCCCCGCTTTCTGTTCAGATTGGGATTATACCGTTCAAACTTATTTGATGAACAAGCGTGGAGATACACTTGAATTGGGCAGACTTATCACGCCATATGGCAAGGGTCCTCGTATGCCTGCCGGGTGGACGCAGAATTATTATTTTGATGTTACAGATTTTGCTCCTGCACTCATCGACTCAAACTTAATACGTGTACACTATTCTGGCTATACGGGTGGATACACTGCAAACATACGTTTTGCAATGATTGAAGGTACACCTGAACGTAATGTTGTTGGGTTGAAAACCTTGTGGAAAGGTAGTTATGCATTTGGTCTTGCTAGCGACCCCATTGACAATCATGTAACTGCGGTGTCGCTTACAGCACCTGCTGCAACCCAATCGGCTACTTATCGTTTCAATGTTACCGGTCATGGTAGCGATACAAACGGTTGTTCTGAGTTTTGTGCAAAATATTATCGTGTTTTGAAAGATGGTTCGATAGTGAATACAAAAACAATGTGGAGAGACAATTGCGGAAAAAATGAATTGTACCCTCAAAGTGGTACTTGGATTTACGACAGAGGCAATTGGTGTCCCGGAGCATTGGTCAATACCAATTTCCATCCCATACCATCCGTTACGGCAGGTTCCAACTTTGCCTTATCCATGGCATTTGAGCCTTATACCTCATCTGGTGCTGCATCTTATACCATCTTTGGAACAATGGTCTATTATGCAGGGATGAATAAAACCTTGGATGCCTCGATTGAAGATATCATTGCTCCTACCGACAACGATAATTACTTTAGAGAAAATGCTCGTGTGGGTTATACAACAATCAAAATCCGCAACTCGGGTAGCACTACTGTTTCAAGCATCAATTTTGAATATGGTGTTACAGGTCAGCCACTCACAAAAGCTACTTGGTCTGGAACTTTAGCCCCCTTGACCGATACAATCATTGATTTGCCCTATGCCAAATCTTTATTGAAAGCCACAGGAACCAAACTGCCTTATGAAGTCAATATCCTCAAAGTGAATGATGCTACGGATAATGACCTAACTAATAACAAGGTTACAACTGTGTTTACCCCGGCACCACAATGGTCTAATACATTTACGATTATCTTAAAGACTAATAAGTCTGTAATAGGAACACTTAGTGAAACGGAATGGAAAATTACAGATAGTTCAGGTACGGTAGTTGCCAAACGAATCAACAATGCGCCCGACGCTTCTTACTTTGATACATTGACGCTTGAAACCGGAGTGTATAAATTATCGGTAACCGATGCCGGCTGTGATGGATTGAGCAATGCCTCAGGCGGTACCGGTTCTATTCAAGTAAAACCAACGCCCTTTACTACTCATGCTTTGAAAGGTCTATTTGCCGGAGATTTTGGTTGCGGTTTTGATCAATATTTTACAGTGGGCAATCCTACAGCTATCAGAGAACTCAACGCATATAATGATGTAGTCATGTCGGTCTATCCTAATCCCGCAGCTGATAAAATCACTATCTCATTCGAAGGTCTATCAAAAGTAGAAGGCAGCTTAAATATTACGGATAATATGGGCAGAACGATATTAAAGCAACAAATCCATACCAATAATGTTTCTTTTAGCACTGAGTCATTTTCTAATGGTTTGTATTTTGTGAATTTCAAAACTCAAGAAGAAAATATGCCACAGATGATTAGCAAATTAGTGATTGTTAAGTAATCTTATCGAAATGATTAGGCTGATTATATTATGAAAACACGCCACATCAAATTTTTGTCCTTTGCGCTTGTTCTACTTGGTACCCTTATCTTATTTCCGTCATGTACCAAAAAGAACGGAGAAAATCAAGGCTTAACCAACGATAATTACAAGCCATTTGATCTGATGCCTCGAAACTTGGGTTCTTGGTGGCTCTATGCCGCAAGTGATGGTTCCGTTTTTTATCGATATAGTACAGGTAGGGATTCTAACGTAGCAGGACTTACCTATAGTTATTATTATCGCATTGATACTACCTCATTGGATAGATTGCAGACCCCAGAATACTTTGGGAAAAATAGCGATAAATACATCTCCTTAATTGATGTAGATGGTGGTCAGAAAGATTATATCACTTATGTTATTTTAAAGGATACCTCTTATGTTGGGCAATCTTGGATTAATACTGAGGACAAAAAAATACAAGGGTGGAATTTGAACATGCTCATAGAGAGCGACGTAAGAAGTATTACCGAAGAACTGACGTATAATGGAAAAACATACGACAGTGTTATCTATGTATATAATAAATTAAAGGCAAAGTCTGTAATAATGCCAGCATACGTCAATTGTGGGGGACTCGAAGTATGGTTTAAAAAAGGTGTGGGTATCATTCGAGAAAAAGGGTATATTAATTTGATTAATCTAGTGTCAAAAAACTACGAAGATTGGATTCTGGATTACCATTTTGTGCCTTAGCATGGCTAAGAAAGTAAAAAGCCTAAAGGAATAATTTGAGTATAAATGCGAAATTTGAATATTTTTTTGGAAAACAAACAAAATATCCTACTTTTGCACTCCAATTCTCAAGATTGCTCTTATATTAAGTTTGCATTTGGAAGATTTGTTTCATACAATTCGTTAATACCAAAAAAATTAAAAACATGGCAAAAGAAATTACAGGCTATGTAAAGCTGCAATGTAAAGGCGGCCAAGCAAATCCCGCACCTCCAATCGGACCTGCATTAGGTTCTAAAGGTGTAAACATTATGGAGTTCTGCAAGCAGTTTAATGCGCGTACTCAGGACAAACCAGGAAAAGTACTTCCAGTTCTCATTACCGTTTATGCCGACAAATCATTTGATTTTGTTATCAAAACCCCTCCGGCAGCAGTACAGTTGATGGAATTGTCAAAAGTATCTAAAGGTTCTAAAGAGCCAAACCGCCAAAAAGTGGGTAAAGTTACATGGGCTCAAGTAGAAGAAATTGCCAAAGACAAAATGAGCGACCTCAATTGCTTTACACTAGACAGTGCCATGAAAATGGTAGCCGGTACAGCACGCAGCATGGGTCTTACCGTTGAAGGCAACGCTCCTTGGATGAATAACTAATCCGGCAGCAATTTTCATTTTATTTCAAAAACATTGTAACAATGGCAATCACTAAAAAAAGAAAAGTCGCAGAGGCTAAAGTAGATAAAAATAAACTCTACTCACTTACCGAGGCTAGTGCTTTGGTAAAAGAATTGAACTGTACTAAATTTGATAGTTCAGTTGATATCCATATCCGTTTGGGCGTAGATCCTAAAAAAGCAGACCAAGCTTTGCGTGGTACAGTATCATTACCTCATGGTACCGGTAAAACAAAACGCGTATTGGTATTGTGCACGCCTGATAAAGAAGCTGAAGCCAAAGCAGCAGGTGCAGATTTCGTTGGATTGGACGAGTTCGTTCAAAAAATCGAAAGTGGTTGGACAGACGTTGACGTAATCATCGCTACACCATCTGTAATGCCTAAAATTGGTAAATTGGGTAAAGTATTAGGCCCTCGCAACTTGATGCCGAATCCTAAAACCGGTACAGTAACCAATGATGTTGCTAATGCTGTAACTGATGTTAAAGGCGGTAAAATTGCATTTAAAGTAGATAAAGCAGGTATTATTCATGCGTCTGTAGGTCGAGTGTCTTTCGAGCCATCAAAACTTGCAGAGAATATTCAGGAATTAGTGAATACACTCGTCAAAATGAAGCCATCTACAGCAAAAGGTACTTATCTTAAAGGAGTAAGCATGGCGTCGTCAATGAGCCCTGGAGTGGCAATAGACACTAAAACGGTAGCCTAATTAAGCGATTAAAATTATTCCTAAATCATTAAAAAATTCAAGCAATGAATACTGCTCAAAAAACTGAAGCAATAGAACTGTTGAAAGAAAAATTTTCTCAATACAGCAACTTTTATATCACTAATACCGAATCTCTTACGGTAGCACAGGTGAGCAAGCTACGCCGCGTTTGTTTCGAGAAAAATGTCGAAATGAAAGTAGCCAAAAACACCCTTATCAAAAAAGCATTACAATCGCTTAATGATGAGAAATACGCTGATATTTACGGAGCTCTTCATGGCGTAACGGCATTGATGTTCTCAGACTCTCCCAAAGAGCCTGCTGTTATCATCAGCGCATTCCGCAGCGAAGAGAAAAACGAAAGACCAACCTTGAAGGCCGCCTTTATCGGCGAAGATATCTTTATGGGCGATAATCAATTGACCGCTCTTAAAAATATCAAAACCAAAAACGAGCTTATCGGCGAAGTTATCGGTTTACTTCAATCTCCCGCCCGTCGTGTTATTGCAGCCTTGTTGCACAACGCAGAAAGCAAAGGAGAAACAGCAGCTGCAGAATAATTTTGCACTTGCTTGCCGAACACTATGTTCTGCACACAAAATACGGCTTCCAAGCTCGCATATATTTACCAAATAACATTTTTAAAACAACAACATTAAAACAACATAACAATGGCAGACATTAAAGCATTAGCAGAACAATTAGTAAACTTGACAGTAAAAGACGTTCAAGAACTTGCTGACGTATTGAAAGCAGACTACGGAATAGAGCCAGCAGCAGCAGCAGTAGTAGCTGTAGCAGGCGGTGGTGGAGCAGCAGCAGCTGAAGAAAAAACATCTTTTGATGTAATTTTGAAAAATGCAGGAGCTTCTAAATTGAACGTAGTAAAAACGGTAAAAGACTTAACAGGTCTTGGACTTAAAGAAGCTAAAGAATTAGTAGATGGTGCTCCAAAGCCAGTAAAAGAAGGTGTGAGCAAAGCCGAAGCTGAGGATATCAAAGCAAAATTGATTGAAGCAGGTGCTGAAGTTGAAATCGCTTAATTTCCTTTCCATTCATGAATTTTTAATAAGGCGATACAATTGTATCGCCTTATTTTTATATTGTGTAATCAGTATCTAAGCATAAAACAAGCTACTTTCGCAGCCGAAAAATATGGAACAACAATCATGGTTCGAATCTTGGTTCAATTCGCCTTACTATAATGTGCTGTATCAACACAGAGATGATGCAGAAGCTGAACTGTTTGCTGAGGCTTTAATGCGATACCTGACTCCTCCAATAGGGAGCAGAATGGTGGATATCGGTTGTGGTGAAGGGCGCTTCTCGGTTCAATTTGCCCAAGAAGGTTTTGATGTAGTAGGCGTAGATATTGCAGCTAACAGAATAGAAAAGGCATTGGAGTACGAACGTGATAATTTACATTTTTTCGTACATGACATGCGCTTGCCTTTCTATATCAATTACTTTGATTTTGCTTTCAATCTATTTACCAGTTTTGGATATTTTGCACATCAAAGTGATAACATAAGAGCCGCGAGAGCATTTGCATTGGGCTTAAAAAAGGGAGGGTATCTAGTTGTAGATTATTTGAACAAGGAATGGGTTTTACAACAATTAAAGCCACATGATATTATTGAGCGTGAGGGAGTATCTTTTGATATTCGTAAACATTTTGATGGTCAACATATCATCAAAGGAATTTGTTTTCTTGATTGTGAAGGCATCTTTAGGCAATATACGGAGCGCGTTTCTGCCTTCTCTCTAAGCGATTTTACCCAACTCTTTGCGTCGGTAGGGCTTACATTGGAAGCTACCTTTGGTAATTATACTTTAGATACTTTTGATGATAAAGTATCGCCCCGATTAATAATGGTATTTAAAAAATAGTATATGCAGGAAAGTTCCTTACATTCCCTACTGCAAGAAGATCAGAAGCTATGGTATCATATCAATGTATTATGGCAAAATGAAGTATTGAATACACTGACTCCTATCCTCCGCAATCCCTTAACGTGGCTGCCCCTGTATGTCTTTTTAGCAATTTTTATACCTTACAAATTTGGCAAAAAAGGTATATACTGGTGTTTGTCATTTATCATTACTTTTGCCCTAAGCGATTATACTAGTGCTTCTATTATCAAACCTTTGGTGCATCGCATAAGACCTTGTAATGATGCTGTTTTGCAAAAAACAGTTCATTTATTGATTGATTGTGGAGGTGGTTATAGTTTTCCTTCGGCGCATGCCACCAATCATTTTGCGCTTGCTTTTTTTATGATTTTTAGTTTGGGTCATCTTTACAGATGGATGTGGTTGCCGGCATTTATTTGGGCATTTTCGGTAGCCTATGCACAAGTATATGTGGGCGTTCATTATCCTTTGGATGTAATATGTGGCGGGCTGTTGGGGATTTTTATAGGTGTCAGCACTGGTGTGTTTTTTAAGAATAAAATTGGGTTGGGTAAAAAGTAAGTCCATTTAGGCAATGTTTCAGAGTTAGTGGTAGCTTTCTAATTTTTTATTTTTGATTGGTTTTTGAATTTGTAAAAATTAAATTTATCAGATATTCAAAATCCGAATCGCTCGTCCTTTTTATTATTTGCTCACCTTAAAAAAAACAATCAAAAATAAAAAAAAGAGACAAGGGACGGACGGCAAACGCACAAAGCAAGCGCACATTTTTTGTAACCGCAAAATTCAGCAAAGAATATCCCGATTTCTTATTCAGCAATATTGATGACTTTTTAAAGCAATAGACTTTTACCTTTGAGCCAATTAGGACCCAATAGATTATGTTGCAATTGTACCCTGCCAATGCAGGCGATTCTTTAGAGTTTAGTAAAGTAAAACAATTATTGTTGGAAAAATGCCGTACCGATGCGGCTAAGGAGTGTGTGTGCGAACTCAAATTCAATTCGCACTTAGCCTTTATCGAAAAAGCATTATTGCAAACATCGGAGTATCGCTCTATACTCAGCGGAACAGATTATTTTCCCTCCGATTTTAATCAGAATGTGCAAAAAGAATTGCAGCTCTTGGCACTCAGCGGCGCCAGCCTTTCGGGCGAACAATTAAGGGGCTTGAGCAACCTTGCGTTGAGCATCAAAAGCATCTTGAATTGGTTCGCCGGACACAACAAGCTCTTTCCTCAATTACAAGCACTTTCTGAAAAAATTCATTATTATGAAGAGATTGCCCAAATCGTTACCGCCGTAGTGGATGAGCAAGGCAATGTACGCGATAATGCTTCGAAAGAATTGATGAGTATCCGCATGGAGCTCTCCAAACAACGCAACCAACTACGCAAATTGTTTGAGTCCATCCTCCGCAAGTTGAGTAAGCAAGGCTATCTTGCCGATATATCTGAAGGTTTTTTAAACGGCAGAAGAACAGTCGCCATCACCGCAGAACACAAGCGTATCGTAAAAGGTATTTTGCATGGAGAAAGCGACACCCACAAAACAGTATTTATTGAGCCCGAAGAAACGATTGAATTAAACAACGAAATCTTCTCGTTGGAGCGTGCTGAATCGCGCGAGATTCACCGCATACTATCGCAAACTACGGCAAGCCTTTCGACCTATCAGCCACAATTGGCCAGCTATTACCATTTGTGTGGGCTCTACGATTTCATCCGTGCAAAGGCATTATTGGCGGTGGATATGAATGCCTTTATGCCCCGATTGAGTGCTCATCCTTCTGTGCAACTCATCAAAGCATTTCACCCCATCCTTTTTCTAAACAACAAAAGGAACAACAAAACCATTGTCCCGACCAATATACAGCTCGATAGAGAACAGCGGATTCTCATCATCAGCGGTCCCAACGCAGGGGGCAAAACGGTAACAATGAAAACCGTTGGATTGCTACAATTGATGCTGCAAGCAGGATTGCTAGTGCCTGTGGATCCCAACTCTGAAATGGGGGTTTTTAAACAAATCATGATTCATATTGGCGATACACAGTCTATAGAACAAGAATTGAGTACCTACAGTGCGCATCTCCGCGACATGAAATATTTCATGGACTTTGCCAATGGCAAAACTTTGCTCTTTATTGACGAATTGGGCAGCGGCTCCGACCCCAATCTGGGCGGTGCTTTTGCCGAAGCTATTGTAGAAGAGTTGGCACGCAAACATGCACTGGGAATAGTTACTACCCATTATCTCAACCTCAAATTAATGGCGGGTAAAGTGCATGGTATCATGAATGGGGCTATGGTTTTCGACGAAGAAAAATTAGAGCCTTTGTACCAACTCTCCATCGGCAAGCCAGGCAGCTCCTATACCTTTGCTATTGCCCAGCGCAGCGGCTTGGATGCTAAAATCATTGGCAGAGCCAAACAACTCACTGAGCGGGGACATTTCAAATTGGATAAGATGCTCTTGCAGACCGAGCAACAAGTGATTCAGTTATCGGACAAGGAAAAAGCCCTGAACAAATTGCTCAAAGACAATGAAAAGCTGAAGAAAGAAATGGAGCATCTGAATGACAAAGAGCGGGTGAAACAACAGCAAGATGCCCTAAAATTGCAGAACCTCATCAAGAAAGAAGAATTGGACTATCTGCGCGAAATGGAACGCAATTTCAAGCAAATCATACTCGATTGGAAGAAGATTGAGAATAAAAACGAAGTCATAAAAAATGCAGAATCTGTCCTCTTCAAAAAGAAGCAAATTCAAAGCAATCAAAGTGCGGCACGCAAAGCCGATAAAAATTTTGAAATCGTAGGCGGATCCGCCAAAATAGGCGACCTCCTCCGCCACAAAGCCAAGCACCAAGTAGGTATCCTCAAAGAATTAAAAGACAAATATGCCTTGATTATGATTGGTAAAATGCCCTTCAAAGTGCTCATCGAAGAATGGGTAGTGGTGCGTAAAAAAGAAGACGAAGGGAAGAAAAAATAAAGCACGGCTTGAATAATTCTCATCTTAAATTGAGATAGCCCTTTAAAACATTTATCAATACCGAAAAATTGGGTTATACCAATTAGATAACCAATGGGGCATGATGTATGGGTTCATAAATTATAGGGCAAATGCAACGATATTGGCAGTAATACAGTTAAAGTATTACATCGTAGTTCGGCAGTTCATCTACACCCACATATTAAAATGCTGCAATGGATATTAAACCCAAATTTTGTAGTAGCGGTATTTTTGAATAATCTGACCCAAAAACACCCTCCTTTCAATGTGCGCTTGCTTTGTGTGTTTGCCGTCTGTCCCTTGTCTCTTTTTTTATTTTCGTTTTGGTTTTTTGAGGGTGAGCAAATACAAAAAAGGACGAGTGACGCCGCTTTCTATTTTTATTTCTCTTGTTTTTTCCATCACTAACGCTGAAACATTACCCCTAATTGGCGCAAAGGTAAAAGCCTATTGCTTTAAAAAGTCATCAATATTGCTGAATAAGAAATCGGGATATTCTTTGCTGAATTTTGCGGTCACAAAACCGCCCAGTAGCGGACGTGCTGCAGGCTGATTGAGTTCGGCAGTGCTGAGTGGAATTAAATCATATACAGCATTGGGGAAATATTGTAACACTCTCAAGGCAAGTGCAACACGGTTCATGTAGTCGGTGCCGCCGATATGGTAGATGCCGCTTTTGCCATCGCGCAGCAATGCAAACATGGCACGGGCTATGTCCATAGCATTGGTGGGCGAAGCAAATTGATCGTAGGGGAGTTTGAGGGTCAATTTTTGTTCCTCTTTGCATTGCTGTACAATGCGCGAAACGAAATTTTTGCCACGATCCTCATTGCCATAGATATTGGTAACACGCAAGACTAGGGTATTGGCTACTTGAGCCAATGCCAATTGCTCGGCTTCTAGTTTGTGGCGAGCATATACGCTCAATGGGTTGAGTGGAGCATCTTCGCTATAAGGCCCGTCTTTGCCATCGAACACATAATCGGTGGAGATATAGACCAAGCGTGCTTTGCATTGTTGTGCCAGAGCTATGATATTGATGGTGCTTTGTACGGTTTTTTGATAGCTTTCTTCCACGTTTGCTTCGCAATAATCTACATGAGTAAGTGCGCCGCAATGTACCAATACATCGGGTTTCCAGCCGATGATGTCAAAATTATCGGCATGGTTGGGCTCTAAGGTGTTGTAAAATACGGTGCCTTCTGTAGCATAGGAGAAATAAGAACCTTTTACCTCCCAGCCTTGTGCGGCAAAATGCTGCATACAATTACTGCCTACTAATCCCGATGCGCCAACAATAAATACTTTCATAGAAAAAATGTTGCTGCAAAAATAAAGCTTCTAAATGAAATCGGGATTGAATTTAGGAGTCCTTGATTAGCCCAAAAAGTTCAATAGGCTTTAATCTTCTAATGACCGTCAATAGGTTTTTTTGTTTCTAGGTGTTTGAATGTGAATGTATTGCGTTTCATATTAAGGATTGAAAAAAGTTGTAAATAAGCTGTAAGAAAATCTTACGCCCATGAGTACCCTAAAAATAGAATACACCGACAAAGAAATTACCGCCAATGGTGGCATAGCCTT
>JASGCQ010000096.1 GCA_030054025.1 Phycisphaerales bacterium
AAAGAATTGAACGTAAAAACACCATTTGAGGCACTTGAAAAATGGTATCACCTAACACCAGAATTGTTTAAAATAAACCCTAATGATTTTAAAAATATAATCCTAAGTTTGAACGATAAAATAGTCAATTTCCATCAACAACCTTGTGAAACTTGACACTTATATAGCAAAAACCATGCCAAAGTGTTGTCGAATTGGTAGTATAGGCATTTTTTGCCTGTTGGGGAGTTTTGTCGATCGTTAGTGATTGATTATTAAAGAGTTGTAAAAAAATCTTCAGCGCTTCTTCTTACTTTTTTAGCATTCACTAAATAATCGTTTGCCTCGTCACGATATCCAAGTGTAAGAATGCAAGTGCTTGCTAGACCTTGAGCATCTAAACCTAAGATTTCGTCCAAAGCATCAGGATTAAATCCTTCCATAGGTGTTGCATCTACCTCTTCCATAGCTGCTGCTACCATGCCAAAGCTAAAAGCAATATAGGCCTGTTTGGCTGCCCAATTCAAGTTTTGATCTTGAGGTCTGCTAATCAATCCAAGCATATTGTTTTTAAAACCGACCAGACTTTCTACGGGAACATTTCTAGTGTTAGCAATATTGTTGATGTAGTCATTCACATGCTGTTCAGTAACATTTTTCCATGTGGCAAAAACAATGAGGTGAGAGCCTTCTTTTACCTGAGCTTGCTTGCAAGCACCTTCAAATATTTTTTCACGCAATTCTTGATTGCTGATAACAAAGACATGAAAAGGCTGCATACCCATAGAGCTTGGTGCAAGCTGAATAGCATCAAGAATCTTAGCTATTTTTTCTGGGGACACACTTTGTCCATTCATTCTTTTAGTGGCATACCGCCAATGTAATTGTTGGTGTAAATCCATTTTTGTAAAATTCGTTTTTACATTTTAGTCTACAAACCTACTACCGAATCGTTTCTTTTGCAGAGTACTATCTACCGAGAAAGCTAAATACTTTTTGATAAGGGTATAAGGAATTGTAATAAAAGGCTTAATACTTATTCAAACAGCTCGATAATACTTTTGGGTCTATACTCGTCGAGCCATTTGAAGCGGCTCAAACGCATGTTTTCAATATCGATTTTATTGAGTGGCGATAGGGTTTGTTTGACCTCTTGCTCCAACAACAATTTATTGATTTTACTGTCCTTAAAAAATATTTTCATTCGTTCGCTTTGCGATTGGCTGACACCAATATAGGCACCACTATCATCGGTAGGATAGTAGATGCTTTCGGCATCAGGCTTTACAATAGCATTATCCAAAGCTTCATTCACCATATAAGCAATTAAAGTTTTGCCCTGTACTTGATTGAACAAATTAGCTTGCTCGGGGCCACTTCTTGATACAATAAGAGCATCGCTTGGCACCACTACTTTAGATACTTTTCCTGATTGAATGAAAGCAATAATAGTATCTCCACTTATTTGGCTCTTTCGGCTCCATATTATCGGATTTTTCATCAGCATCATTGTGGAGTCTTTTCCCGAAAAACAAACGCTGTCGCATTTGCCTTGCAGAGAATCTGAAAAAATACGAACATTGTGATAGCCACAATAATATTGGGGACTTGTGGTATCGGCAATGCTGATGAGTTCAGGATTGCCCTCATTAACGGCAATGTTTTTCTTTTTCTTTGCTCCCTTATTCGAAGTGCTTTTGTTTTGAAGTTCTTTTTTTACAGAAAAATGAGCGGAATAAAAAGTATCGGCTCTTGTAAATAAGCTATCATTTTCTTGCACACGTTTCAATACAGGTTTGTCTATAGCCAAAAGCGTTTTGAGTTGGTCATTATAAAATGCACTGCCACAATATAATGTCACTTGTTGGGCTGTATCGAGTACAATCACATTTCCTAAAGCCTTTCCTATACCAGTCTTTTTATTGTAAAACAAAGAGTCGCCTTCAATGTATTGTTCATTATTGAGTATAGAAGAGCGAGAGATAAATTCCGCAATTTGATATTTAGAATCATATATGCCTACAGTTGTGCGCAAAACGAAGCTTGTATTGGTTACAATACTTGAATCAAAAAATCGCATCATTTTCGTTTCAGTATTATACCCTAAATCTTTGCTTTCGATATTAAATGCTGTATCATTGACCAATACATCTTCTACAAATCGGGCTTCTTTTTTTTGAGCGTTGTAAGTACCTAAATTGCTCGATAGCGTTGTGCTTCCGGATTGAAGTGTGCCGCCATGATAATAATTACCCACTTTAGTAATGAGATAGTAATCTAATTCTTCTGTCCAAAGATGATCATTGTTGGTACTCAGCGATACGTTGCCTTTTAAATATGCCTTTTTGATATTGCCAGTATAGCTCAAGTAATCGCTCATGGCAGTAGTTCCATTTGCTTGTACAATTTTGACATTGCCAAAAGCTTCGAGATTGTTTTTTTCTTGGTTTAAAATAGCAGAGTCGCAATAGAGCATATCTGTCCCGTGTTGAAATTGTACATCACCAACGAATTTGAAATAACTATTGGAGTCTGTTTTAATACCCTCCATGTAGTTGTTCTTCAAAATGGTAATAGGAATTTTTCTGCTCGTATCTATTTTCTTTTGGGCAGATACATACGCGCCACTTGATAGTAGCCATACCATCAATCCAATACTAAAAATGATATTGATTTTGTTTTGAAAAGTGCTGTGCACAATAATATTAATCTAAAATTAAGGGTTGTCTTGTGGAGCTTTTCCAAAAACACGAATATTAATATATCGAGAGGGGTGAGCTTTTAAATCATCCAGTAATTTGTCTAAAGAAGACATGCTTTTAGATAGATTAATATACAATTGTTTGTCATTTGCCAACATGCCAAGGCTTCCCTCGCCCGAGTTTATCTTAGCTAATAAAGTAGAAGTTTGGTCTAAAGTAGATTGTAGTTGATTAATCGTTTTTTCTAAGTCTGCCTTGCTTAATTTATCGGTAGTGGTCTTCAAGTTACTCATTACCGCATCGATATTTTTGCTGTTGTTGGCAATATTAGCTGTAATTGTATTGGCATTACGAATGATACCTGCCAGTTGCACACTCTCTTTATTCAGGCTGGTAGAAAGTGATGCAATATTTTTCATCGTTATCTCCAATGAAGCTACAGAATTTTCAATGTTTTTCTTGGCGGCGGGACTCATAATGCTTTGAACGGAAGTTGTAATAGAATCTAAGCGAAGCATAATCAATTTCGCATTATCCATTATCGGACTAATTTGCGAACTTACCTTGTCGAACATGCCTAATTCCATTTTTGCCGAGATAGTGGCTCCTGCGTCCAATATCTTAGTACCCTCACCAAGATCCAGTCTGAGTGCCTTGCCGCTCATAAGGTCGGGAGAAAAAAGAGCAGCAGTAGTGCCTTCAGGCAAATGAACTTTTTTACTAACCGCAATCACAACTTTTACCTTGTCTTTTCCCTGCAAAACAACTTCACTCACCGTACCTACCACCATTCCTTTTACCTGTACTGTAGCCGAGGGTATGAGCCCCTGTACATTATCAAAATAGCAATTGTAACTTTTGTCAGAAGAAAACAAGTTGAAGCCTTTTAAAAAATAAGAACCTGCAACGACTACAATAAGAGAAAGCACAACTAAGATGCCGGTTTTTGTTTCTTTCGATATCGCCATAAATTGATTTTTGAATCGTATAGTTTTGAATTGCAGTCTTTATTCATGCAAAAGTAAAGAAAGCACAGTAACAATTAGCTTTCGTTGACAAATAGTGTTGCAGCAATATGGTCGGCAAACAATTTCCCCTTATTGCTGAGTTTCAGTACATTGTTTTCTAAAATCATCCTTTTATCTTCTATAAATACCTGGCTCGTTTGTTTAATGATTTTTACCCATTCATTACCCCATTCTGCACCTATCTTATTCAGGTCGCAACCCCACATGGTTCTTAGCGATATCATGATATACTCATTAATCATTTGAGTAAGTTTTAAATGTTCTACCTCGGTGAGTAACGACTTTTCTTGAAGAATACTTTTAATGTACAAACTGTTACTCGATATATTATGCTGCCTGTTTTGCCCATCAAAACTATGCGCCGAAGGGCCTAAACCCAGATATGGAATGCCTTTCCAATAATTGGTATTATGAATCGCATAATTGCCATCTGCTGCAAAATTGGAGATTTCATATTGCTCAAAACCCATAGCGGGAGCATATTGCATCAGTAGTTCGAACTGTTGTGCAGATTGATCATTGTCAACAGGTTTTTGTTTCTTTTTGTGGATATTATGGTGCAAGGCAGTGCCTTCTTCTACTGTTAGGGCATACGCCGAAAAATGTGGAATCTTTAGTGTTGCCACTTTTGCCAAATTATCGAGCCATGCCCCATTACTCAGACCCGGCGTGCCATAGATAAGATCAATAGTCAATTTTTCGAAACCAGCATCTTGAGCTGCTTTAATGGCGTAATCAGCTTCTTGGGCATTATGCGCCCGATTCATATATTTCAAGTCGGCATCAAAAAATGATTGTACCCCTATGCTAAAACGATTGATTGGCGTGCTTCTTTTCAGAGAATGGAGATATTTAGTATTCAGGTCGTCTGGATTGGCCTCTAAAGTGCACTCTTTTATATTGTCAATATTGTAATGCCTTCCGGTTAATTCAATAATATGAGCAATTTCATCGCTTGAAAGCAAAGAAGGAGTTCCACCCCCAAAGTAAATAGTCTCTATAGAAGCATCCATTAAGTAGCCTTTCTGATGTTCTATTTCCCAAGCTATCGCATGGAGCATATTCTCTTTTTGACCTAAAGAGGTAGAAAAGTGAAAATTACAATAAGTACATGCCTTACGACAAAATGGGATATGAATATAAATGCCCGCCATTGAGCTTACAAAGGTGCATAAAATGTAGCGATGATGCTAAAGTATATTTGGTTTAAAATAATAATGTCCGATTATTTTTTCAAGCGAATGATGATTTTAAAAACCACACGATTTTCTATAGTGTTCGTAAACTAATGTTGGGCTAAGGATGATATAAACTATCATAGTCCAAGCCCATACAATATCTCTTAGAAGGTACAAAATAAGGGCTAAAAATGCTTTTTGTAGAATCGTAAAGGGCTGTGCGAATTTGCGCTATATCAAGTAGGCTGTTCAAAAGCTGATCGGATTGAAAAGGCCTATGCGTATAATTTTTTAATTTTTTTCTCGTTTCAGTATTGTAATTCTTTTCCCAGTAAATGAAAGGAACTTCTACCATGTATCTGGAACATGTACTTTCATTGTGTCCGTTATAATCCGACTCTTCGCATACGGCCTCGCCATGGTCTGAGATATACAACATACAGGAGTTTGAATTGCGTGTTTTTAATTTTTTAATACATTCTGCCAAGATAAAATCATTGTACAAAATTGAATTGTCATATTGATTAATGATTGCTTTAACATCGTCGTCAATGTTTGAATAGCTTTGAGGTAATGGTTTTTCCGTCGTGAAAAAATCAAAAGAAAAAGGGTATCTCCTATCGTAACGCTCGTGGCTGCCAATTAAATGTAGCACAATCAATTTCTTCTTTGTGGAATCTGCTAGTGCTTGCTCAAAGTAAGGGAGTATATGCTCATCGAAGGAGTAATTCAGCCAAGAGTTCGTGCTATTAATGAAATAATGGGTATTTGCTTTTTGACCATACAATTTACTCCAAGTATCATGGCGACCACTCAGCTGTTGGTTCGAAATCCAATAGGTTTTATATCCTGTAGCACCGAATATTTCGAGCAAAGACGGCTCAGTATATAAAGGCGTTGGGTTATTTATAGTGGCAAAACTGAGCATACGTTGCAGCGATAAAATCGTTGTTTGAGCGGCTGAAACTACATTGTCGAAAACTAATAATTCGGGTGCGATTTTAGAAAGAAGTGGATTCGTACATCTTGGATAGTGATACAGGCTCATGTGATTACGAGAATGTGATTCTCCAATAACTAGTACAAAAGTATTCTCATCCTCATTGCCTGCTAATTGGTAGCTATCAATTTTGTGAGCACTATTTAAATAATTGTAATTATCCTTTCTGAGGATTTCCTTTTCGTCTTCATATAGGGCATAAGCATCTTTCAGCTCATTAAACATATTGTTACTCCACAACAAATCATTTTGAAGAATACAAAAAGCATACAATGCGCTAATGGCAATAACAAACTTGAGTTTGGCAGATTGTGATAAAGAAAAAACCGAATGACAAGATTGTACAAAAAAGCATAAAGCAGTGATGAGTAAAATAATAAAAATCACCAACAAAACTATATTACTCAAGCTTAGATGTGCGGTAAAATATTCTAAACTTTCCAATGAGCTGGTGTCAAATAAAGCATTTAAAACCAAAGGCGAAAAGTGCATCCCTAATAATACTCTGTTGATATAAAATCCGGTTACAATGATATATGTCAATATGAAATATATATAAGACGCTATGGTCGCAATTTTTTTTGAAAGCAATGAAAGCAGAAAACACAAAGCAGAAAACAAAAGACCGTTTGCAAAAGCATAAGCAAATAGTTTAGAGATAACGGGTAGGCCGATTGCTTGATTGGTGGAGAAGTCCCATAGCACAAATGGAAAAACGAAAATGAGGAAGTAAAAAGTTGTTTTTAGAATTGCATTCATCTACAGAATAAACTTTGTATGAGTGGATTGTTATCGTTTTTTCGAAATTTGAATTGTTGTAGCATAAAATGATCGAACTATCCCCAAAATGCCAATATTTGCGCTGCATGATTTTGCGTATCGACCTTGTCTATAATTTGTACAATTTTCCCTTTTTCGTCGATAAGAAAACTAACACGGCTTGTGCCCATGTATGCTTTACCCATAAATTTTTTTTCGCCCCAAAGCCCATAATCTTCCACTATTTTTTTCTCTACGTCGGCTACCAAAGTAAATGGTAATTTGTACTTGTCTTCAAATTTTTTGTGCTTCTTCACTTCATCAACACTTATGCCCAGCACAACGATTCCTTTCTCAGTAAGTTGAGAAAAATTGTCCCGCAAATTGCAGGCTTGAGCCGTACAACCAGGGGTGTCATCTTTGGGATAAAAATACAAAGCCACTTTTTGACCTTTGTAATCTTTTAAAGAAACGAGATTGCCATTTTGATCAGCCGCCTTAAAATCAGGGGCTTTAGCTCCTATTTTTAATTTCATAAATCAATGAATTGTGCTGCAAGATAATACGAATGTGCGGATTAGATTTGGGCTTACATTTGTGTACTTATAATTATTACACGATTTAGAAAATGAGAATTGTTCCGAGTGAAGTAAAAACTGCTGATTTACACGCCTATCTCTTAGGTTCGGTATCTCCACGTCCTATATGTTTTGCCAGTACAATTGACAACGAAGGGAATCCTAATCTATCGCCATTTAGCTTTTTCAATGTGTTTGGCAGTAAGCCCCCGATTTTAATTTTTTCGCCTGCACGACGTGTGCGCGACAATAGTATCAAGCATACACTCGAAAATGTGTATCAAAATATGGAAGTCGTCATCAATATGGTGAACTATGATATTGTACAGCAGATGAGTCTCTCCAGTTGCGAATACCCAAAAGGGGTTAACGAATTTGAGAAAGCCGGTTTTACGCCCATACAATCAGACATGGTTAAACCATTTCGAGTAAAAGAATCGCCCATAAACCTTGAGTGCAAAGTGATACAAGTCATTGAAACGGGCAACGAAGGTGGTGCTGGAAACCTGATTATGTGTGAGGTATTGTGTATGCATATAGACGATAATGTACTCGACGAAAACGGCAAAATAGACCCTCAAAAAATAGACCTTGTGGCGCGTATGGGTGGCGATTATTATTGCCGTGCTTCAGGCAATGCGATTTTTGAAGTTGCCAAACCCAACCTCAAGCTGGGTGTGGGTATTGATACCTTGCCCGAGCATATCAAACACAGTAAAATCCTGAATGGAAATCATTTAGGCATATTGGGAAATTGTGCTACTATTCCTGCTAGTTCGGAGATTATCAACGACGGTCGTTTAGAACAAATTTTGAGTGACTTCTCAGACCGATCACAGCGCATAGAAGCCTTACAGCAATATGCCAAAGACCTTTTGGATGAAGGCGAAATTGATAGAGCTTGGCAGATTTTGTTGTTGTAAATGTTTGATGTCTGAATTGCCACTTTTTTTCACCGTGTGCTGTGTATTGAACCTTTAGGACAAGAGATGTTATGTTGGATTAAGTATGTGAAATTTATTAAAATGGGTATTAACACAAATTTAATATCAGAATGACGTAGTGTATAAATCCCATCCTGTTATAGAAGCTACG
>JASGCQ010000097.1 GCA_030054025.1 Phycisphaerales bacterium
GCATCAATAAAGTGCCTTTAGTAGAAAAAGAAAAGGCTAAAACATTTAAAGCCTAAAAATGCCCTCGTTAAATTAAAACAATTTTTAGCATATCCATTCCTTTTGCCTACTTAACTTCGCTTATGTTTTCGAAAGAACAAGTTTTACAACAAGCAATTGAATCTATTCAGTTGCAATCGGCATCTGTTGCAGCCCTTGGGGCTTTTGTAAATGATTATTTTGCCGAAGCGATTAATGTTATTTATCAATGCAAAGGTCGCTTAGTGATTAGCGGTATCGGAAAAAGTGCCATTGTTGCTCAAAAGATAGTAGCAACTATGAATTCAACCGGCACTGCAGCCTTGTATATGCACGCAGCCGATGCTATCCATGGCGATTTGGGTATGATTCAGCAAGACGATGTGGTGATGATTATTTCGAAAAGTGGCGAAAGCCCCGAAATAAAATTGCTCGTTCCTTTGGTCAAAAATTTTGGTAATACCGTAATAGCCCTGTCCGGCAATGCAGTTTCTTATCTAGCCACACAATCCGACATTTTTATTAATTGTACTGTAACCAAAGAAGCTTGCCCCAACAACCTTGCTCCAACAACAAGTACTACCGCACAGATGGTGATGGGTGATGCAATAGCTATTTGCTTACTCAGCCTGAAAGGATTTACAGAAAAAGATTTTGCTCGTTATCATCCGGGAGGTAACCTTGGGAAAAGAATGTATCTCCGTGTACAAGATTTAATTAAACTCAACGAAGTACCCAAAGTAAACATAGACAGTACTGTTCGTCAGATTATCGTCGAAATTTCGGGCAAACGTTTGGGTGCAACAGCTGTGCTGGATGAGCAAGAAAAGATTGTGGGTATCATTACCGATGGCGATATCCGCCGTATGTTGCAATTACATAGTGATGTTGACCCGCTGCGAGCCAAAGATATTTATTCGCCCAACCCTAAGTGTATCGAAGAGGTAGAGCTTGCCGTACAAGCATTGGAATTGATGCGCGAGTACGACATCACCCAATTAATCGTTACCTCAAAGGGCGTATATGTAGGTATGTTACACCTACACGATTTGATTCGTGAAGGAATTATTTAAATCAAAGAGCAGAAAAATATTTCGACAGAAAATGAACGCAACAGCACAGATTAAAGCAAAGAAAAGAAGCTTTTTACCGCAAGATTGTAACCTAAGCGATTGGGCTAGTGTAGAACCGTATTTTCAAAATTTACAAAACAGAAATTTAGATTCTCAAGAAGTTTTGCTACAATGGCTTGCCGACTTGAGCGAACTTGAGGCAGTAGTAGGAGAAGATGCTTGTTGGCGACAAATCAAAATGACTTGCGATACCACTAATCCCACATTGGAAGAGGCGTTTACTTTTTTTGTGACAGAGATAGAACCTAAAATCAAACCTTATGCTTTTGCGATTAATCAAAAGCTATTGGATTGCCCTTTTAAAGATAAGCTTGATCAAAAAATTTACTTTCCCTATTTGCGCAATGTAGCCAATAGTGTTAGTCTTTTTCGTGAAGAGAATATTGCCTTGCAATCCGAAATTTCGCTATTGGCACAACAATATGGTGCCATTAGTGGAGCCATGTCAGTAACGATAGAGGGAAAAGAGCAAACTTTACAACAAGCAGCCAAATACTTACACGATTCGGATAGAAATCTGCGTAAAGATGTTTTTACCAAAGTGTCCGCAAGGCGTTTGCAAGACAAAAATACCCTCAACGAATTGTTTGATAAACTCCTTGTTTTGCGCCATCAAGTTGCGCTCAATGCAGGTTTTAGCAATTACAGGGATTATAAATTTCAAGAGCTTGGCAGATTTGATTATACTGCTGAAGATTGTTTTGCCTTTCATGAAGCGGTGAAAGAACATATTGTTCCGCTGCAAAGAGAATTGTTGGAGCATCGCCGCAAAGAATTGGGTATTGAACAATTGAAACCCTATGATGTAGATGCAGAGCCAGTGGGCAGAAAACCTTTACAGCCCTTTGCCAATGGTGCAGAAATGCTCGAAAAATCAATCGCTGTATTTGGTAAACTACGTCCCTTTTTTGGCGAGTGCCTCGCTAAAATGAAGGAAATGGGCAGGATGGATTTGGATAGCCGCATGGGTAAAGCTCCGGGTGGTTATAATTGTCCCTTGCCCGAGTCGGGAGTACCTTTCGTCTTTATGAATGCTGCGGGAACAGTCAATGATTTGATTACGATGATGCACGAAGGTGGTCATGCGGTGCATTCTTTTCTGTCGCATGATTTGCCACTAAGCGCAATGAAAGAATATCCGATGGAGATTGCCGAATTGGCGAGTATGAGTATGGAATTGTTTACCCTCGAGCATTGGCAAGATTTCTTTACTACAAAAGAAGAATGCCAAAGAGCGCAATGGGAAGAAATGGAACGCGTAATTGATGTGCTGCCTTGGATTGCGACTATTGATAAATTCCAACATTGGCTTTACACACATCCCAGGCATAGTGTTGAAGAAAGAGAAAAGGTTTGGAAAGAAATTCATCAAGAGTTTGCTACAGGCAATGTGGATTGGAGCGAATTTCAGGAATATCAGTTTAGTTTTTGGCAAAAACAGCTGCACCTTTTTGAAGTGCCTTTCTATTATATTGAATATGGTATTGCGCAGCTAGGCGCCATAGCCATGTGGCGACAATACAAACAAAATAAAGAACAGGCTTTAGACAATTATATGGCTGCCCTGTGTGCAGGCTATACCAAAACCTTGAAAGAGTTGTATGGTATTGCAGGTATTAAATTTGATTTCTCTCCGGCTTATATCAAAGAACTTTCGAGCTTTGTACACAACGAAATGCAACAATTAAAAGCAAGCTAATGGCAAAAACAAAATCTGCTTTTTTTTGTCAGCAATGTGGACACGAGTCGCCAAAATGGACGGGCAAATGCTCTTCTTGCGGCGCATGGAATAGCTATGTAGAAGAAGTGGTGCAGCGTGATGACAAGACTGCAGAAAAAGAGGCTTTTGTGTGGGAAGCGCAGAGCAAAGATGCCAAACAAGCACATCGTATGGATGATGTCATCGTGAGTGATGAACCAAGAATCATTTTACAAGATATTGAACTGAATCGCACATTGGGCGGTGGTTTGGTGCCAGGTTCGGTAACGCTTGTTGCCGGCGAGCCAGGTATTGGTAAGAGTACCCTGTTTTTGCAAACTGCTTTGCAATGGCTTCATGGAATTGCCTTGTATGTTTCAGGAGAAGAAAGTATGCAGCAAATCAAAATGCGAGCAGAACGAGTGGGTACACCCAATAAATTATTGTATTTACTCAGTGTAACTGATACTGCCGCCATTTTTCGTGAGGCACAAAGATTAAAACCCAATTTGCTCATTATTGATTCCATTCAAACTCTCGAATCGCCTTTCGTGGCATCATCTGCGGGTAGCGTATCGCAAGTGCGTGAATGCGCCGGCGAGTTGGCACGTTTTGCTAAAACTTCGAATATTCCCGTCATTATCATCGGGCATATTACCAAAGATGGAAGCATCGCCGGTCCAAAAGTGTTGGAACACATGGTGGACACCGTTTTGCAATTTGAGGGCGATAGGCATTATGCGTATCGTATTTTGCGTACATTAAAGAATCGCTTTGGCTCTACCTCCGAATTGGGTATTTACGAAATGGTGACGGGAGGTATGCGTGCAGTAAGCAATCCTTCAGAGATATTATTGGCACAGCACAAAGAACCACTCAGCGGCATTGCCATAGCGGCAACCATAGAAGGTTTGCGTCCCTTAATGATAGAAGTACAAGCATTGGTTACCCAAGCTGTTTATGGTACTCCTCAGCGTACAGTCAGCGGATTGGATTTGCGTCGATTGCAACTATTATTAGCAGTACTCGAAAAACGTGGCGGTTTTCATTTTGGTGTAAAAGATGTATTTGTCAATATTGCAGGAGGTATTAAGGTGGAAGACCCTTCAGTTGAACTTGCCTTGGTATGCTCTTTGTTGTCTTCTTATGAAGATAGAGCATTGCCTTCCAATATTTGTATGGTAGGAGAGGTAGGGCTTAGTGGAGAAATACGTGCAGTGAGTCGTATCGAGCAACGCATTGCCGAGGCAGACAAATTGGGAATGGATATGATATTGATACCTCAGGCAAACGCAAAAGGCTTGCAACTAGACCAATATCGCATAGTTGTGAAAATGGCTAATAAAGTGAAAGATGTATATCGAATGATGTTTTAGTCAAAATAAAAATACGATATTTATGATACTGTATATCATTATTAAATGCTTAATTTTACAATAATTTTCCATTTTTAAATTAAAACAAAACATGAAAAAAGGAATTTTGTCCTTAGCCTTATTGGCTGGGTTTACTGTATCTAAGGCACAAGGAGTCTTAGAAAAAGGGAAAGTTCAAATTAATGCAGGCTTGGGTTTCTCAAGCTGGGGTGTTCCAGTTTACGCAGGTTTCGATTATGCAGTATCAAAAAATATTACTATTGGAGCTGAAGGCTCATATCGTTCTTACAGTACTGTTGGATATAAATTTTCGGTTATTGGTATTTCAGGAAACGCTAATTACCATTTTAATGAGCTGTTTGAATTGCCTAAAAAAATGGATTTATATGCTGGCTTAAATCTTGGCTATTACGTCTATAATACACCAAATGGTTATGGTGGATCTAGTTTATCTACCCTTGGTATTTCAGGTCAAATAGGTGCTAGATATATTTTTACAGACAAAGTTGGAGGTAATCTCGAATTGGGTGGTGGTAATGCAGCGTCTGGAGGAAAGATTGGTGTCACTATCAAATTGTAATACAGGCAATTTTTATACCGAGAGAGCCTATTCAACACTGAATAGGCTCTCTTTATTTTTAGTAAAAAAATTGAACAATCTTATTTGTCAGGGCTTGTAATAACCATTGACAAAACTATATACACTACAAATAACACAGGAATAGCTGCAAAGCTAATCAGTGGGAATAAGGCAATGGCTGCAAGTACCAATATGATGCGCGGCCACAATTGAGCTATATTCCATTGGCTAGGCATTAATTTAAAGAAGGTGATTTTTGAAAGCATTAGCCAACAGCATAAAGCTATAATGGAATAAAGTATCCAAGTGTTTTTAAAGTATATACCAATACTCGGCACATACAAATTTATCAAAGGAAAAGAAGCAATCAATATACCAATACCAGGAATGGGCATGCCTGTAAAAGAGCTGCTTGATGTGGAGCTTACGTTAAATCGTGCCAAACGTAGTGCGCCAAAGCAAGCTACTAAAAAGGCGGGAGCCATTGCCCACATACTTACTTCCATAGCATTGGGCTGTGCAATATTAGACACCCAAAGCATCTTGAATAATATCATCGAAGGGGCAACGCCAAAGCTTACTACATCGGCCAAAGAATCTAAATCTTTACCAATGGGTGAAAATAATTTTAAGGCTCTGGCTACCCAACCATCTAGCACATCAAAAATTCCTGCCAAGCCGATAAAAATGGCACCCCAATAGGCTTGTTCTGTCCCCGAAATCCAATAAGGGATGTCTCCGAAATTGGATAAGTAGGGTTGAGAACTCAAGATAAATGCGATAGCGATACAACCACAAAAGAGGTTTGCTAAAGTCAGTAGGTTAGGTAAGTGCTTCATTAAGAAAATTATTTATCGAAAATAAGGTTTAGAAACGGAATAGACTAATAAGCCATTAATTTTTGAATGACTTCATCCATTCTGCTTTTGGCCAAGAAGTTCTGCTCCAGTTCTATTGAAAAAGGAATAGGAGTATCCAAGCTGGCACAACGCAAAACAGGTGCATCTAATTTGTCGAAGCAATTTTCTGTAATCCATGCGGATAGCTCACCACCAATGCCACCAATTAAAGTGTCTTCGTGAAGAATCATCACCTTGCCTGTACACAATACGGTTTCTTTTATGGCATCATAATCTAAGGGCAGAAGAGTTCTTAAATCCAAAATGTCTATCGACAATTCAGGATGTTTTGCAGCATATTCTGTAGCCCAATGTACACCTGCGCCGTAGCTAATAATACTCATATCCTCGCCACATTGCACTTTACGGGCTTTGCCAATTTCTATACTATAGTCACCTTCAGGTACTTGCCCGCTAATGCTGCGGTATAGTGCTTTATGTTCGAAGAATATGATAGGATTAGGGTCGTCGAAAGCGGCAATTAATAATCCTTTGGCATCTTCGGGTGTAGAAGGATACACTACTTTTAATCCGGGTGTTTTCACAAACCAAGCCTCATTGCTTTGGCTGTGAAAGGGTCCTGCACCCACGCCTGCCCCTGTGGGCATCCGCACCACTACGTCGGCATTTTGTCCCCAACGGTAATAAATTTTTGCCAAGTTGTTGATGATTTGGTTGAAACCTACCGTTACAAAATCGGCAAACTGCATTTCCATCATGGATTTGTAGCCTTTGAGCGACAAGCCCAAGGCGGCGCCTACTATGGCACTCTCACATATAGGCGTATTGCGCACGCGCTCTTTACCAAACTCTTCAACAAAACCTTCGCTAACTTTAAATGCTCCTCCATATTCGGCAATATCTTGTCCCATCAATACCAGTTTGGGATATTTGCGCATGGCTACCTTCAAGCCATCACTGATGGCTTGAATCATTTTCATTTCTGTTTTGTTATTGCTTTGGGGTTTTCTTTCGACACCATTATGGGCTTTGAATATGTCGCCCATTTCTTCTGCTGTATTGGGGATAATGGTTGGCTCGGCAAATCCTTCTGCAATCCCCTCTTCTATCTCTTTTTGAATCGTTGCTCTAATTTGTTCAATAGCCGCATCGGTTAGTAATCCTTCTTTTTTCAAGAAGTTTTCATAATTATGAAGAGGGTCTTTTTCGCCCCAAATTTCAAACAATTCTTTGGGTACATATTTGACCCCACTGGCTTCTTCGTGTCCGCGCATACGGAAGGTCATACACTCTATCAATATAGGCTTTTGCTCGTTAATGCAGTATGCACGAGCTTCTTTGATGGCATTATATACTTCCAAAATATTATTACCATCAATGGTCATTCCCTTCATCCCATAACCTACAGCTCGGTCGGCTAATTGTGCGCAGGCAAATTGTTCGTTAATGGGTGTACTGAGTCCGTAGCCATTATTTTCGATGATAAAAATTGCAGGCAAACCCCATACAGCGGCCACGTTCATGGCTTCGTGAAAATCACCTTCACTCGTTCCGCCATCGCCACTAAAAGCTACTGCCACCTTCTTTTCTTTATTAAGTTTATGTGCTAATGCCACACCGTCTGCTAAGGCTAATTGTGGGCCAAGATGCGAAATCATTCCACAAATGTGATACTCGTTTGTGCCAAAATGAAAAGAGCGTTCACGACCTTTAGAAAAACCATTTTTGCTGCCCTGCCATTGCTTGAATAGTTGGGCAAAGGGTACTTGACGTGCCGTAAATACACCAAGATTGCGATGAAGTGGAAAAATATATTCGTCGTTGTCCAATGCCATGGTGACACCAATAGAAATTGCTTCTTGACCGATACCGCTAAACCATTTGCTGATGCGTCCTTGGCGTAGGAGTACCAACATCTTTTCTTCAATCATCCGTGGACGAACAAGCTCGGTATAAAGATTCAGTAATTGTTCCGTTGACAATTCCTTCTTTTGGAATTCCATAATGCTCAAAAAATAATGAACGGCAAAGGTAATTGTGTGGCGTGAGAAAGAATGGTTTTTTCTGCTACAGCATATATCTATAACAAATTATTGATTATGAGCAAATGCACCCGTTCCGCAGTAGTTTTAGTGCCTGTTTTTCGTCTTAGATTTCTTTTGTGATTTTCTCTGTATGATAAGAAATATGTACCGCTGAGGCTATTTTTGGTGTCTTCAAACCATTTATCATCAATCGCAACATTTCTTGTTTGCGATGTGTAAAATGCTGCAGGGTTGTAACAATAATTCGGGCTTTACTGTACAAACAAGGTTTGATATAGGACTCATTTAAACTTTTATCAAGGCATTCAAAAGAAATATAGCAACAGTAATATTTCACCTAACCAAAATGCAAAAGAAAGAAAATCATTTGCTATCATCTAGCAGAGTAGCGGTTGAACATGTGCTACGAACTTTGAAAATATCTAGAATAGTAGCAGAAAAATATCGCAATAGAAGAAAACGCTTTGGACTTAGATCGGACTTAATTGCTAGAATTGTAAACGATCAAGCAAAATAATTATTTATGAAAGAGGTCTAAGGTAGCCGAAACCTTACTAGCACAAAACGTGGTGATTGTCGATAACTGATAAA
>JASGCQ010000098.1 GCA_030054025.1 Phycisphaerales bacterium
CAAATACCCATTTATTAACCTATCCCCATAACTCTATTGAACTTTTTGGGTTTAACAAAATAAAAAAGAGAATATGGCGTTTCGAATGATATTTTCTTTATCTTGCGTGTAGAAAAATGAGAATTCTATGAAAAAATTTAAACTCCTCTTATTTGCTTTCATCGCTTTGTTTGCTTCAATAAAAGGAAACGCTCAAACATTTAGCTTGGAAAAAGACAGCTCGAAAGCTTGGTGGGTTTCACCGGGAGGAACTATGGGTATTCATCTGAAGGCAAAAAACGAAACGGCATCCAATATCCAGTTATCTTGGAAATTCACGGATCATCATCTTGATGCGGCATGGACTTTTGAAGGAGGTTGCGACAATATCGGCTGTTACATATATTCTACGAATACAAATGTTACAGATAATATTGCATCGACTAAACAGTGTGATTTCAAGTTTTCGTATAATGGTGATACGGCAGCAATGGGCACTAAATCTTACTCAACAATTGAAATAACAGAAGGTACCACAAAAAAATTCGCAACTTTCGTAGCATATAAAACTTCAACAGGCATTTCTTCTTCCATGCTACAAGACAATGAGGTTGCCATTTTCCCCAATCCTGCATCAAACTACATTGATGTAACCTATAATGCAAGCAGCGATGTAAAGACTATAGCATTGTACAATTTGATTGGCAAAGTAGTTAGTGTTTACAAGGTAACTGATAAAAACAGCGCACGTTGCGAATTCAGTGCAGATATGCCTTCAGGTATCTACGTAGTTCGTATTGCAGACAGCAAAGGCAATGTTATAGCTACAAGAAAAATTACACATCAGTAATATATCTACCCCTTTAATAAAAAACCGATTGGCAATTGCCAATCGGTTTTTTTGTGTCTTAAAAGCTAAAAATAACTACCTTAGTATAAACTACCTTTAAAATGAGATTTTTGTTCTTTTTACCATTGATTTATTGTTCTTTGCTTACATCGGCTCAACATAGTTTCATAGAGGGTCAAATTGTTTATTCTGTAAGCATAGATCACATCAATGAAAAAGAGGCTAAACAAAAACAAAGTGGTGTTCTGAATATTTCTCTGAAAGAAAATTCTGTATTAAAAGAATTGACTCTAGGCTCGGGATTTCGTAATACAATGCTCTTTAAAGGCTTATCAAAGGCAGGCTACTCACTGCGTGTGGTTGGTGATGAACATTATGCTCTGGAGATAGATACAACGCAGTTAAAGCAAAAAAGATTGAAATGCGCAACTTTATCTGTTGAACACTTAACTTCAGATATTATTACTATCGCAAATTTTAAAACGGAAAAAGCGATTTTAAAATGCAATAATGCAATGCCAATGATTGTCTATTATACTAAAGAATGGAATATTCACAACCAACAATTGTTCGAAAATTTCCCCTCTTTTGCTTATCTACCATTATCATTCGAGCTAAAAAACGAAGATGGGAGTGTTTTGCATTTAGAGCTGTTGAAAATTGAGGAGCGGCCAATGGATAATAGCTTGTTCGAAATACCCAAAGACTATAAAATAATTAGTGATAAAGAATATAGGGCTTGGCAACATTAAATAGCAATGCCTATAGTTGCAACACTGATTTGAACCAACTCTAGATTTTGCAGTGTCCGGAAACAAGATTCTAAAGTGGCTCCAGTGGTGAGTACATCATCCAACAGCAAAATATGTTGATGAGCTATTGAAGTTTTTTTTAATTGAAATACACCATCCATGTTCTCTAAGCGCTGTACGAGAGACTTGCGGGTTTGGCTTTCTGTGTTTACTTTTCTATCCAATAGGTTCATATCAACTGCAATATTCAAAATACGCCCAATTTCTGTTGCGATGATTTCACTCTGATTAAAACCCCGACGATCCAACTTCTTTTTATGAAGGGGTACGGGTACAATGAGGTCTATTTCTTTAATCCAATCGGTCTTTTTTAATAGGTGTGCAAAACGCTTTGCCAAAAAAAGTCCAACCTTTGGATGGTTGTGATACTTAAATTGATGGAGCATTTTTTGCAACAAGCCATCTTTTGTAAAATAAGCAAAGGATGTGGCATGTTTGAGTTTTATTCTACCCACGAAGCGAGCAGCCGTTTCATTATCAGCAATATGGTGATAGTTGGTTAGCGGCAAATTTCCTGCACATTCGATACAGAGTACTTCCTCTTGTTGGAGCAAGGATCTAGCACACCCTAGGCAAAGTGTAGGGTAAACAAAGTGCAGCATACTGCACCACAAATTGGATATTTTTTGCTGCAAATTGATAATGGTAATTATTGCTCGCGGTTTAATAATTCTTTCGCCAGTAGATACAATTGCCCTTTCTTGTCTTCAGGCACATTGATTTCTTTCAATTTTTCGAAAGCCTTATGCGAATAAAGTTCTACTGCATTTCTACACTTAATATGAGCGTCGGTGGATTGAAATAATCGGAGCATGGCGGGTACTTTTTCTTCATAATTATTTGATAGCACCCATGCGGCAATTTCATTGCGTTGCGTTTCGTTAGCAGCTTGTAAAGCTTGGATATACAAGTAGGTTTTTTTGTTGGCAATAATATCACCACCTTGTTGCTTACCCAATTTGCTTGTTTTTCCAAAAGCGTCGAGGTAATCATCCTGTAATTGAAAAGCGATGCCTAAGTTTTTGCCAAATTCATACAGTTTATCGCAATTATCGGCTGATGCATCGGCAATTAAAGCACCTATTTTCATGCTTGCCGCTAATAAAACAGAAGTTTTGAGCGATATCATATCGATGTATTCTTCACTACTCACATCGTTGCGCTGCTCAAAATCCATGTCTATTTGCTGACCATCGCAAACTTGTATCGCTGTTGTATTAAATACCTCTAAAACCTTCTTAAAATTTACTTCGACAAAAGACAAATGTTGGTAGGCATAGATGCTCATAGCATCACCACCAAGAATACCTGCCGTTAACCCATATTTTGAATGTATGGTTTCGAAACCTCTACGCAAAGGAGCCTTATCCATAATATCATCATGGATAAGGGTAAAATTGTGAAACAGCTCTATTGCCAAAGCTGCGTGCCAAGTGCATTCTTCTATATCTGTAAACAACTCATTGGCCATTAGGCATACTGCCGGACGCACCCGCTTACCACCCAAAGACAATAAATAACGACAAGGGTCATAAAGATTGGCGGGCTGCTGCGGAAACAAATCTAGGGCAATAATTCTTTCTTCAAATTGCTGAACAAGGCTGCGAAAAGATTGCATAAAAAAGAAAACCTAAGAGGGTATTAATAAGCATGATCTTTACAAAAAAGGTAAAGACCATGCCTTTAAATAATGTGATTAAAGACGCTCAATAATAATAGCACTTGCACCGCCGCCACCGTTGCAAATACCTACTGCTCCATATCGAGCATTGTTTAAATTCAAAACATTGATTAGGGTAACTAGAATACGAGAACCGCTACTACCCAATGGGTGGCCTAAAGATACTGCACCACCCAACACATTCACTTGTTCTGGTTTTAAATTCATCATTTCACAATTGACCAAACCTACCACACTAAAGGCTTCGTTGAGTTCGAAAAAGCTAATGTCTTCCATTTTCAAACTGGCTTTCGCCACAGCTTTGGGTACAGCCAAAGAGGGTGATGTAGTAAACCACTCAGGAGCTTGTTCGGCATCTGCATAACCTTTGATGCGTGCCAATGGTTTCAAACCTAATGCCGCTGCTTTTTCTGCACTCATCAATATCAAAGCCGAAGCTCCGTCGTTCATCGTAGAAGAATTGGCTGCGGTTACGCTACCATCTTTTACAAATGCGGATTTTAGGGTTGGTATTTTATCAAATTTTACATTAAAAGGCTCTTCATCACGAGCAAACATTTTGGGTTCAGCACCACGCTGTGGGATAGCTACAGGAACAATTTCAATATCAAATTTGCCTTCTGTAACGGATGCTTGACTACGTGTATAGCTTTGAATGGCAAAGGCATCTTGAGCTTCTCTGCTAATGTTTTTTTCTGCTGCACAAAGCTCTGCTGCGTTACCCATAGGGTAATTATGATAGACATCTTGAAGACCATCTTTTGCCAAACCATCTATCACTGTTACATTACCATATTTGTTTCCCCAACGTTGGTTAGCATTATAAAAAGGCACATTACTCATACTTTCCATACCACCTGCTACAATTACGTCAGCATCTCCCAACATAATGTTTTGCGCAGCGAACATAACAGCTTTCATACCACTGGCACAAACTTTGTTTACTGTAGTAGCAATTACATTATCCGGAAGCCCTGCAAATTTTGAAGCTTGACGTGCCGGGGCTTGGCCAAGATTTGCCTGCATTACACAACCCATTATTACTTCGTTTACCTCATTAGCATCAAGACCAATGCGGTCTAAGGCGCCTTTAATGGCAAAACCACCCAATTGTGTAGCCGAAAAATCTTTTAAAGAACCGCCCCAACTTCCGATTGGGGTACGCACTGCCGAAACAATAACTACTTCTCTCATTATTTTTTATGTTTAAATTTTTTTATGGGGTTGAAAAGAGTGCCAAAGTTAAGGGAATTGGGCTAAACGATTGACGATGCTATACAACTTGTCAGGATAATGCAATGCCCCTATAAATTCACCATTATGAGCACTCTTAAAATTGCGTACATTTACCTCCTAAACAAATCGGTATTGAACAATTTGAATTGTGAGTTGCCGAATTTTTGATAAAAATTGAGTTGCTGTGAAACTGAAATCCTTTTTAGCAAAGCCTTATGCTTCCGTTATTCAAAAAAAGATTCGTAAGAATATGGTCAGTGCTCTTGCCGACCAGCAAAATATTTTCCTCCAACAACTAAAAGATGGTAAGGATACCATTTTTGGCAAAGACCATCATCTTGCCGAAGTCAACACCCATGCTGAATTCTGCTCTGCCGTTCCTCTAAGGGATTATGAGAGCATTAAACCTTATATCGAACAAATCAAAAATGGCACCGAAAATGTATTGTGGAAGGGCAAACCTATTTATTTTGCTAAGACATCAGGTACCACAAGTGGTGTCAAATATATCCCTATCACCAAATATTCTATTGACAATCATATTGACACGGCTAAATATGCCTTGCTCAATTATATGGCAGAAACGGGCAAGCCTGAATTTGCCGATGGTAAAATGATTTTTCTATCCGGATCGCCCACCCTCGAAAGGGTAGGAGGTATCCCTACTGGAAGGCTTTCGGGTATTGTCAATCATTTTGTACCCGGCTACTTGCGTAAAAACCAAATGCCGAGCTTCGAAACGAACTGTATTGAAGACTGGGAAACGAAATTGCGCAAAATAGTTGCTGAAACGAGCAAGCAAGATATGCGACTCATCAGCGGAATACCGCCATGGATGCAGATGTACTTCGATTGGCTTAGTGAAGCAAACGATGGTAAAACTATAAAAGAACTCTTTCCTAACTTGCAAGTAATTGCTCATGGTGGAGTAAATTTCGAGCCTTATCGCAACAAGCTGATGGAGAGTATTGGCGGGCATATAGATACGATAGAAACTTATCCGGCTTCTGAAGGCTTTTTTGCCTTTCAAGACACGCAAACCGAAGAAGGTCTTTTGCTCAATACTAATTCGGGTATCTTTTTTGAATTTGTGCCTGCGGGCGAGATTTTCAATGAAAAACCCTCTAGGCTCTCTTTGGCTGAAGTAAAATTGGGAGAGAATTACGCACTTATCATTAATAGTAATGCTGGCCTTTGGGGCTATAATATTGGAGATACGGTAAAATTTGTGAGCCTCGATCCTTATCGTATTGTTGTTACGGGTCGTACCAAGCATTTTATCTCTGCTTTTGGCGAACATGTTATTGCCGAAGAGGTAGAACATGCCATGCGCATTGCCGCAACACAGCACAATGCACACATCATTGAGTTTACGGTAGCACCCATGATACAAACACCCGATGGCTCTTTACCTTATCACGAATGGCTCATTTCTTTCGAACAAGAACCCAATAATCTTGATGCCTTTGCACTAAGCCTAGATAATGTTTTACGAGAAAAGAATGTTTATTATGACGACCTCATCCGAGGCGGTATTTTACAAACACTTCGAATAAGCACTCTGCAACCCAAAGCTTTTATAGAATACATGCGCAGCATTGGTAAACTGGGAGGTCAAAACAAGGTGCCTCGCTTAAGTAATGACCGAAAATTGGCCGAAGGCTTATTAGAACTAAGTATATATAAAGAAAACGAAAAAGCTCCACTACATGAATAGTGAAGCACTTTGCGAAACCAGACTGGAACCGAGCTGTCCGACATATACCTTGATAAATCAATGGCAGAGCCAACAAGGTGATATGAAGGAAACTCTTTTTTTGCATTAAATAGTCGTCCCTCAAAAAGTCCACAACCCTCTATAGGTATAATTCTTATTGTTTAGTTGGGTATCAAAAACTTCCAGAAAAAGTGGAATAGTTTCAAAAAGCTGGTAGATTTACCAATGATTAGCAAGCAAAAACACACCGCACAGTCAAATTTATTCAACGGTTTGGCGGAATTGTTGGATCAAAAGCATCCGCTTTTTTTACTGACAAATTTTATAAATTGGAGCATTTTTGAGGTCAATTTTAGCCAACATTATAGCGAAAAAATGGGTACTCCTGCCAAACCGATTCGTTTGATGGTAGCCCTACTTATCTTAAAATATGTGCGCAATCTAAGCGATGAAATTTAAAAAGTTTTTTGAATACTGTCCATTTGAATGTTAAAATTAGTAAGACGAATAATATTTTGAATATACCCATTTTCAACAATTACTATTTGATTTGCATAATGAAGAAAACTAAGTTTCATAATCTTGTCATTTTCATCATAAAGCTTATGTGTAAAATTTTTAAAAATACTTGTATCAAGACTTGATACAATATATAAATTTTCATTGAAATTTTCTTTTAAATTATCACCCGTCAATAGGACACAATTTTTGCATTGACATGAAGGAATGAGTAAATAAACTGCTTTTTTTTCTGAAATTGTTGTACGACAATTATAAATTAAAAATTTTTTAAACTCATTAGTTTCGTTCCTAAATTTTGTATTGTTGCAACTGGCGAACAATAAAATGCTATAAATTATATATATGATATATAATAGTTTTATCATTTTTGTATTTTTTAGTAAATATCGGCATAGCAATGCCTTCTTTAGTTAATAAATAAGTTCCTGGTGACCTATAATTATTTTCAAATTCTAGTGATTTAATTATTTTCAAATTCATATCTAATATTATAGCATTAATTTTTTGGTCTTCAAAAGTAGGTATATTAATTCTGCGGTCAACAGGTCTAAAATAATAAACAATAAAGTGATTAGTTGATGGATTAAAAAAGAAACCTGTATATCTAAAATTATTCAAACGTACTCTAGTTCTATAATCAGGCTGATTATATTTACTGTGATCATATTTTTCAGTTAATGAATAATAAGGATTGTTTATATTAAATGTACTATATTTTTTAGTTGTAAGATTATAAGTATATATAGAGTCGATACAAGGGTATATTAAGTAAACTTTGTCATAAGCTTTACAATATATTGGATAAATTTCGTATTGTTCTTTTAGACATCTGGGTTTTTCAAACATATAACTAATTTCGTTTATGCTATCCTTGTTAAAAAATAATTGACATAAAGATTTTTCAGAAAAAGCTTTAAAATAATCTATTGGTGAAACTTCACAAACTCTCAAAATTAAGGTAGAATCAGATATGATAGCTGGATAATTATGTGCGCTAAAAATGCGATAGGATTCATTTAATGAATCCATCCGTAGCATTATTTTATTTACAGGTTTGGGGTCTTCTTCAATATTTGATCTATACCATACTTTATCAGTTCCAATGTAATTAGCTCTTTTTTTATTATCAATAAAAAAAGTAAATACGCTTGATTTTATTGAGACATTCCTTTTATTCTTAAATGTAAACCCCTGTGGGGTTCTAATATAAGTAGATAATTCGCTACCATTACTTGGAAATCCTATCATTGTTGAGTCATCAATAAGTGAAAGATTTCCTAATTCATATAAATTGTTTAAACGTTCAATCTCAAATGAATCAGTGACATCGCTCCTTTTAATCAATTGAATACCCGTTTCTTTATTCGCACAATTTGCAAAAAAACAGAATAAAAAAATACTTGTTATTAACCCGTTGTGCATTTAGAAAAAATCTCAAAAAAAGTGAAATAAAAAGTTGT
>JASGCQ010000099.1 GCA_030054025.1 Phycisphaerales bacterium
TTTAAAACAAAAAAAGAGTTTCCTTCATATCACCTTTGCCGTTGCGCTAAATTGTCGACTCTGTCTGGATGTCCCTCAAAAACGAAATAGTACAAAATATTTTCGAAATTATCACTAATTTATGCTTTTATTATTAAGTCCTTTACCTCAACGGAGAAGCACAAATTTGATTGAGGTTATTTACTAATAGTCAGCTTTTGCGTAGAGGCTGTTTTGCCATTAGAAATCAACACAAAATAATTGCCACTATAGAGGGTTCTTGTATCGAAATAGGCGATGGTACTGCCTTGGTATAAAGTAGTGCTCATGATTTTTTTGCCATTAATATCGAGCAAGCTCAGTTCAAAATTTTCTTGTGATACTTGTGGGATTTGAACCGCAACTAAATCACTGGCGGGGTTAGGGAATAGGGTAATCTTGAAGTCTTTGAACAGCTCTGATATACCCGTAGGTGTATAACTAGTTGTAGATTCAGTAATAGAAGTAACTTTTGACGCTACCTTAGTTCCATAAAAAGTAGGACCAACTACATAAGGATAGGCAGAATTCCAATTGGCATCTACGGTACAGAAATAAGCATAGGTCCCACTTGGGTACTCGGGTGTGATACAAAATCTTCCATTGTGTTCATCCAAATAGTCTGGAGTTGCAGCTGAAGTAGTATTGTATTGATAATCT
Organism: Phycisphaerales bacterium; assembly: GCA_030054025.1. Lineage (GTDB taxonomy): Bacteria > Bacteroidota > Bacteroidia > Chitinophagales > Chitinophagaceae > Rurimicrobium. The sequence continues at coordinate 679 of JASGCQ010000099.1, forward strand.
TCTCTAAAATAACCCAAAGGATAGGTAGTGCTGACTGCGGGACCTGCCGTAACTGTGGAGCCATCGGCATAAGTTGTGCGCGTACTGATGCTACGCAAGCTGAAGCTCGATTTCATACGAACGATACCACCTGTACCATTTGTATTTTTATAAGCATAAGCCCCATAAATAGGGAAGCCGTCATAAGCAAAGCCAATAAGAGGCGAGTGTTTCGTGCTGTCAATAACATAGAGTCCATCGGCGAGGTATAAATCACAAACATTCGAAATCACAACTCTATCCAGATTGAATGCAGAAGGGTTTTGATGGTGATGATAATTGCCCATGGCAGGGTGTCCTTTTGCACAGTCAAAACCCACTCTTTCTGCCACTACTGCATCCCTGTTCCATACAGCATCTCCCATACCACCAAGAGGTCCACCTTTTAGCGAACTGCTGGAATTTTGCCATGAAACACCATCACGGTAATCAAACAAGGCAACACCATTAATGAACACTCCGATATTGCCCCCAGTAGTGTTCATAGGTGTACCCGTATTTTTCGCAGGATTGAGGGGAAATTTAAAAATTGCTTTTTGGTTGGTGGCAAGGGAAGGATTGCCATCGAGAAATGGACCCGTGATATAAGATGGTATTCCGGTACAACTGATATATGCCCATGAACTCGAATATTTTACCGATTGGGTATTGGCCAAAACAGCATCGTTGATAGGTGTAGAGCTGCCGGAGGCATAATGCCTGCCCATAATGTTAGTGGTATTTTGTAGCCATTTAGTGATGACAGGATTCGTTTGAGCCTGTACAGAAATTGCGAGTATTAGAACTCCAATACTTAAACCGATTTTTTTCATAAATTGAAATGATTTGTGTTTTGACGATTATCGTCTCCTATTCCTTCGCTTGGGGAAAGAAAATGTGTTTTGGGTAAGCATATTCCGCTTTAAAAAGAAACTCTTTGTCCGACAGGGTCAATAGAAAAGCAGTTAAATCTACTTTTTCGTTTGAACTCAATATAATGCCTTGTTGCAGTAAAGGTGATAGCGTTTTACTTTGAACTATGCCTTGCGTATAATGATGGAGTACTTCAGACAATGTTTTGAAACGCCCATCGTGCATATAAGGATAGCTGTACTCGATATTGCGTAAGGTTGGCACTTTAAACTTTAGAGAGTCTGAGGAGCAATGGCTTATTTTCATCCTGCCTAAATCGTTTAGCTTAGGGTCTATCGGCAATCCATTGTTTTCAAACTGATAATTCGTGAACAATGGTTCTTTATGACAGGAGCTGCATTTTTTTTGAAATAGACGATAGCCATTCGCTTCTTGTGCTGTAAATTTTTCTTTTCCTTGTATTATGCGGTCGTATTTGGCATTGGCACTCACGATACACAGTATAAATTGCGCTATAGACTTTAGTGTTCTTTCGCCTGTTATGGTACTGTCGCCATAGGCTTTGTAAAATAAAGTAGGGTATAGCGTACTTCTTTGAAGGCGAATAATTACGGAGTCTATTTTGCTGCCCATCTCATCAGGGTGGCTTATAGGGGCTAATGCTTGCATGTCCAAATGATTGATGGCACCATCCCACATAAAACTATTTTGCCAAGCGAGATTCATGAGCGCAGGAGAATTTCGAGTACCTATTCTATCGTCAATACCATGACTCAAATGATGATCAATATGGGTAAAGGCTGCATAGGGCGAATGACAACTGGCACAGGAGATGGTGTTTTTTCTCGACAGAATTGGGTCGTAAAACAAAGCTCTTCCTAAAGTTATTGACGAGGCATTTAAAAGATTTTTAGAAAAATCATAAACTGGCTTGGGGAAATGTTTGGGTACAGAAAATAATTTTTTACTTACAGTAGTAAAAGCCATTAAGACTATTGCAGCTAGGCAGAATATATATTTTCTGTTAGGTATCATTTGAGTATGAAAAATTGTTTGGCAAACTCTTTACTCATAGATACAGCTTCTTTGCTCGGCGACATAATGTGGGCAGGGCCAATCAATGAAATTTGCCCCAACCATGAAGCGAGTTCAATGCCTATTTTGATGTCATTAGAAGCATTGGTAATTGGTAAAACAATAGTCTGTATTGCTGCAAATGGCGGCAGATAACCTCCAAGATGCAATTGAAAGTCACGATTGGTTATAGAATTGCTTTCTCCTTCTATCTTGATATTGATATAACCGCTTTGCCATGTCCAATACATACCTTTTGTTGGGTCTAAGTCTCCCCCAAGTGCCCCTGAAACGTTTGTCAGACTATCAATACCGATGCAAAATTGTAATTTATTAAAACTGATTTTTTTTCTTGACTTGAGCTCAATTTCTAAACTTTTGGGGTCGGCAATATTCAAAAGATGAGCAATTGTAGGATCGCTAAAAACGATTTGGTCATCTTGAATTAAGCTTACTTTTGAGATGTACCATTTCAGTTCTTTGATTGTAAGGGTATCTGTTTTAGTCGCATACAGTTCGTTCAACGGTACATTTTGTCCCAAATATTGCACTTGCCATTCCAAATGAATTTTATCTTGGGCAGAAACGATTTTAGAGCCGAAGTAGCTGAACCATAAAATAAGGATAAATTTCATTGAGTGGAATATGAATTGGTTTATTGAAGTTAGGCTAATAAACAAAACAGATTTTTGAATATAGGCTACATGTTTTTGGTAAAGCATTCTTCAAAAATCTACCCTATATTTACATCCTGTGTCATACAAATCTAAAACATCTTTTTTTAGTTTAAAAAAGGTGATTGTCTCAAAGAGCAATCACCTTTTACACAGTCTAAATTTAGAAGTGGAGCTAAATAATTTCTACCAATTCTATATCAAAAGTCAATTCTTTACCTGCCAAGGGGTGGTTGGCATCAAGGACAACCGAATTGTCGGTAATAGCTGTAATCACTACAGGAAAATTATTACCCTGATTATCACTCATGTGCAATTCAAGACCAATCTCAGGTTTCATATCTTCCGGAAAGTCGGACAAAGGATATTCGATAATATTCTCAGGATGCGGCTCGCCGTATGCGTTTGCAACAGGGATAATAACAGTTTTTTTATCTCCTATTTTCATTTCGAGAAGGGCATCGTCAAATCCTTTGATTACTTGACCCTCACCTACTTGAAATTCTAGTGGAGGTCTGCCTTCAGACGAATCAAATGTGCTGCCGTCATTTAATTTTCCATGATAATGTACGCGCACTTTGTCGCCATTTTTTACTAAGGTCATATATGAATAATATTAAGTGGCACAAGTTAGCATTATTATCTGAGTTTGCTTTATATCTTCGCTCATTAATTGTAAAAAAATATGAATCAAATTGTGAATTTGAGGTATGCAACAATGACCAAAATACTCTTCTTATTTTTATTGATAGGCATTGCCAGTAATGCTTTAGCTCAATTGAGCAAGCAAGCAGATATTCAAGTAGGAGCGTCTAGGTTGGATGAATATCTTCCGCAATTGAAAGGTAAAAAAGTAGCCTTGCTGATCAATCAAACCTCAGTAGTCAACGAAATATTATTGCTCGATACCTTATTAGATTTAGGGGTAAATGTGACAAAAGTCTTTGTTCCAGAGCACGGATTTAGAGGTACTGCCGATGCAGGTGCACATGTGAAAAACGAAATAGACGGTGAAAGCGGATTGCCCATTATTTCGCTTTATGGAAATAATAAAAAGCCATCCAAAGAACAAATGCAAAATGTAGATGTACTGTTGTATGACCTCCAAGATGTAGGCGTTCGATTTTATACCTATATCTCTACTTTGGAGTATGCCATGGATGCTTGTATCGAAAACCAAACAATGCTACTTGTTTTGGACAGGCCCAATCCTAATGGGCATTTGGTGGATGGTCCGGTATTAGATACTGCTTTGAAGTCTTTTGTAGGGATGCAAGCCATACCCATTGTCTATGGAATGACGGTAGGGGAGTATGCTCAGATGTTGGTAGGGGAACTGTGGGTCAAAAATGCCACTAAACTTCAAATGAAAATTATTCCCTGTCGCAATTATACGCACAAGCGTAGGTATAGCTTGCCTATTGCACCTTCGCCCAATTTAAAAACAATGGCAGCTATCTACCTTTATCCAAGTTTGTGTTTTTTTGAGGGTACAGTAGTGAGTCTTGGTAGAGGTACCGATAAGCCTTTTCAGCAATGGGGGCACCCGGATTATACAGCTAAAAGTAGCTATTATTTTACGCCTAAAAGTGCCCTTGGAGCAAGCAAACCATTACTGGAAAATCAAGCCTGCTATGGACAGTTGGTAACAGATAACGCAGATACAGCCTATGCAATAGGTGCTAATAAAATCAATTTAGAATATTTGCTCAAAGCTTACCAATGGAGTACAGAAAAGGACAAATTCTTTAATCCTTTTTTTGAAAAACTGGCAGGAACAAAGTTGTTGCGTCTGCAAATACAAAAAGGCTTGAATGAAGCCCAAATCAGAGATACATGGCAAGCGCCTTTAGCGCAGTTTAAAAAGATAAGAAAGAAATATCTGCTCTACGAAGATTAACATTTTGTAGCGGCGCATAGTTCTTTTATCATCGAACTATCCTTCTCTATGGCATTTCCTACAACGATTAAATCGGCTCCTGCTCGGCAATTTGTCGCTACCTTTTCGGTAGTATTGATACCACCGCCTACTATCAGTGGGATATTGATATTGCTACTTACTTTTCGAATCATGTCTTCGCTAATCGGTTGGCGTGCTCCGCTGCCGGCATCCATATAAATCAAGTGTTTCCCTTGCATTTCTCCTGCCCAAGCCGTGCAGAGTGCAATATCCGACTTGTCTGAAGGAATGGGGTGCGCATGACTCATATAGGAAACGGTAGTGGGTATGCCACCGTCAATAACCATATAGCCTGTAGATAAAATTTCTAAACCACTATGGCGCACCATTGATGCCGATACTACATGCTGACCAATTAATAATTCGGCATTTCGACCCGATATTAAGGAAAGATAGAGTAGGGCATCTGCTTCAGGAGTTACTTGTGCAGGGTTGCCAGGGAAGAGTAATACAGGAATATTGCTGTTTTTTTTGAAGGTGCTAATGCACAAATCTATTTGATGCTGCAGCACTAAACTGCCTCCAATAAACAAAAAATCAACTAGTGCATCATTACACAATTCCGCAAATTGCTCCATCTTGCTAGGGGCAATTTTGTCAGGGTCAATTAAAACAGCAAAACCATGCTTGCCATTTTGTTTTAAAGATTGTAATTGTTGTAGTACAGTGCTGGCATTCATAGATAAGATGACGAAGGTAGAAAAAAGTAGGCACATTTTAAAGATGTGCCGCCTTTGAGCTATATTATTTAATGACAATTTATTTTTTCAACAAATCACGAATTTCACTCAGTAATTGCTCTTGAGTTGGGCCTGTCGTCGAGTCCTAACGTATTTGTGTTAGTTTCTATAGGTTACGATACTGCAACTGAAGCTACAATAGCAGGGAATACCATCACCTTCTTAAACCGATTGGCAGAGGATGAAATATTGATGAAAAACAATGAAGGATGTTGCCAATCAAGAAAAGTTGCCAAAGAAGTGCAAGAAAACGAGCATTAATCTTTTCCTTAAAAAATAAGTCTGAATAGCCGAGGTTTAGCTAAAAATCGGCTATTATTTTGGATAATCAGCTCGCTGATACAAGAATTTGTAAATACCTGCGTTATTTTGCAGTGGATATGAACTACAAATGGTACTCATATATTTTCGCTTTTGTTTTTACAGTTTGCACTGTTCAAAGTAAAGCACAATATCAACACAAGGATTCAAATCTTGTGCAAGCCATTGTTGTGGGTAATGATACTATTCCTATTGTTTACCTTGGCGAGGTAGTTATCTACGAGCATCTTACGCCTGCACAGCGACGTAGATTGCGAAGGCAAGAGCGAAGAGAGGAGCGTCATCAAGAAAGGGACGAAGCCGCTTATGCAAGATTAAGATACAATGTCTATAAAGTTTATCCTTATGCCAATATTGCCGCCTACCTGCTCAAAGATGTTCATGCTAATCTCGAGAAAATACCTGATAAAAATCAGCGTAAGAAATATCTTAAAAATGTAGAGAGAGAATTGAATAAAAGATTTAAAGGAGAATTGGAGCAATTTACCATTTCGCAAGGTATCGTGCTCGTCAAATTGATTAACCGACAGACTGGACGCAGTTGTTTTGATATCATACAAGAAGTAAAAGGGGGATTTAATGCAGTGGTATGGCAAGGAGTGGCTTTGGTATTTAGCAATAACTTGAAAAGAGAATATGACCCTTATGACAGGGACAAAGAGATAGAAGGAATCGTATTGGAATTGGAAGCAAACGCTAGAGCGCAGGCCGCCGCAAAAAAAGGATAATTCAGAAAATGATATTGGTAGATACACATACACATTTATACGACGAGGAAGCGGTTGAATTGCAAGATGCACATATTCGTAGGGCAATAGAAGCTGGAGTATTAAAAATGTATATGCCCAATTGCGACAGTGGCACTATCGAGAGGATGTTACAGATTGCTCAATGTTTTCCAGACAATTGTTACCCGATGATGGGGCTGCACCCCTGCTATGTCAAAGATAATTATCTTGAAGAATTGGCTGTTGTTGAGGCGCAATTATCAAAAAATAATTTTGTAGGAGTTGGAGAAATAGGTCTGGATTTCTATTGGGATCGAACTTACGCCATTCAACAAAGACATGCCTTTGAGCAACAAATTGATTGGGCATTGCAATATGAATTGCCCATTATTATTCATAGCCGTTCCGCTACCAAGGAGTGTATAGATATTGTACGCAAAAAACAAAAAGGAAATCTGGTTTCGATTTTTCATTGTTATAGCGGCACATTGGAAGAGGCTAGAGAAATAGTTGATTTAGGTGGTTATTTAGGCATAGGTGGTGTAGTTACCTATAAAAAAACCAACTTGCCCGAAATCCTTCACTCTATCTCCATCCAAAATATTGTGCTCGAAACAGATGCGCCTTATCTGTCTCCTGTTCCTTATCGTGGCAAAAAAAACGAAAGCACTTATTTGCCCATCATTGGACAGAAGGTGGCTGAGGTGTATCAAATATCCTTGCAGGAAGTTGCGGAGCAGACAACGCTCAATGCTCAAAAAATATTTCGTTAACAATCATTCGATTGTGTACATTTGCAAACTTTCGCCAAAGTCCTTATTACGGAGACGTGTCCGAGTGGCTGAAGGAGCACGCCTGGAAAGTGTGTATACGGGCAACCGTATCGGGGGTTCGAATCCGCCCGTCTCCGCTAAAGTAGCGAACGAAAATGTTCGAAAGTGTGTAAATCTTTGGTTTACACACTTTTTTATATCCAGTAATTGTTCTTAAATGTTCAGATTTGTTCAAACGTTGAATTCAACATCAGAGCGCAACATTGTGGCAATTTGAAAAACTAATTTGTCTAACTCTTTATTATAAATACCCGTTGTGCATTTAGAAAAAATCTCAAAAAAAGTGAAATAAAAAGTTGTTCA
>JASGCQ010000100.1 GCA_030054025.1 Phycisphaerales bacterium
AAGGCTATGCCACCATTGGCGGTAATTTCTTTGTCGGTGAATTCTATTTTTAGGGCAGTCATGGGCGTAAGATTTTCTTACAGCTTATTTACAACTTTTTTGGTTTATCAGTATGCAATACAACAGAAAGATAATCAAGTACTTATAACCAGTAATTCCTAATGACCGTCATTGGGAGTTAAGGCTCTAATGAACTTTTTGGGTTTATCTTTCGGCAAAAATACGCTTTTGTCTGTGTGCTAAGATGACGCTAAATTTGTAGTCTGAAATATAAAAAAATAAGCATGACCAAAAGAGACCTTATACTACAGCTCCTTGCTCAAAAAATAATGATTATTGATGGTGCGATGGGTACGATGATTCAAAGATATAAATTGCAAGAAGTCGATTACCGTGGCGAACAATTCAAAAATTGGCACCTTGATGTCAAAGGCAATAATGATATGCTTTGCGTCACACAGCCGCAGATTATTCAAGCCATTCATCGCGAATATTTGGATGCGGGAGCAGATATTATCGAAACCAATACCTTCAATGCACAACGAGTATCGCTTGCCGATTATGATATGCAAGACTATACCGACCAAATCAACCGTGCAGCGGTAAAGGTAGCTCGTGCGGCTATTGACGAGTATAAAAAAGAACATCCCGATGCGCAAAAATTTGTGGCAGGTGCTATAGGTCCAATGAATAAAACTTTGTCTCTTTCGCCCGATGTGAACAATCCTGGCTATCGTGCGATTACTTTTGATGAGGTGGCAGATGCCTATTACGAGCAAATCAAAGCCTTGGATGAGAGTGGTGCAGATATTCTTTTGGTGGAAACTATTTTCGATACGCTTAATGCCAAAGCAGCTGTTTATGCCATTGAGCAATATTACAACGATACACAAAAAGAAAAATTACCCGTGATGATTTCGGGTACTATTACCGATGCTTCGGGACGCACTTTGAGTGGGCAAACTTTAGAGGCTTTTTATGTATCCATGATGCATGCCAACCCGATTAGCATTGGACTAAACTGCGCACTAGGAGCGGAACAGATGCGCCCACATATAGAAGAATTGGCGAATCTTGCCGCTTGTAATGTCAGTGCTTACCCTAATGCGGGCTTGCCCAATGCCATGGGCGAATATGATGAAACACCTGAACAAACCGCTGCCATCGTGGGTTCTTTTGCACAGAATGGTTGGGTGAATTTGGTGGGTGGTTGCTGTGGTACTACACCGCCACATATTGCTGCCATAGCCAAAGAAATGAGTAAGTATAAGGCAAGGGTATTGCCAGAGCTGGTGTTAGTATAATATTTTAATTTGTAAGACTATAAATGGTTGGGATTGAAGCAATAAAGTTTCTATCTGCATAAAGATGCGCCAGCACTGTATTTTGCTGATAGGCAAAAATGTTCGGTATTATCGGTAGTGCATCAGCAGCATCAAAACGCTTTCTTCAAGCGAAATTTTTGGCGGACGGCCAGGCATTGCGCGTTTTCGTTTATCTGCTTTTCGTTGAACCTAATACTGCTGCCATTTTCAAAAATGTGGCAAAATCAAGCGTTTGAACAGCCCATCAAGAAGGTCTTTTTTTGCTGTATAGCTCATGCAGTAAGGTAAACATACTCCTCCTAATTTAGCTTAGAAGCCTAGTAAAATCAAAAAAAGAAATTCGAAATAAAGCCACTTTTTTTTGGAGAATTGGAATGGCTGCTTAACTTTGCAGCCCGATAGTCCGATGGTGTAATGGTAACACTACAGATTTTGATTCTGTCATTCTAGGTTCGAACCCTGGTCGGACTACATGAACAATGTTCAAAGTTGTTCGAAAGTGTGTAAATCGTTGATTTACACACTTTTTTTTATTTTCAACCGTTTGCAAATGTTCAGTTTTGTACAATGATTAGGTAGCCAACTGGTTACCCATTTTGTAAAAGAAAAAAAGGACAACAAGTGAAGAAAAGCTGAATTTAAGTTTGAAGTGCAACAAGGTTAGTCAATATTAAGAAAGGGAGCATCCCCTTATTAAGTTTGACTAAGAATCGAACCTTTGTTATACTTATGAATAATTATTATCATCTTGATCAAGCCCAAAGATGCCAAATTGAGGCATTACTCAAAGCGGGTTTTTCACAAACAGCGTGGGCTAAAAATGTTCCGTACCGAAGGCATTTATTTGTGGATTTATAAATACCGATTCAAGTATCATTATGGTCTAACAAATCAGTACAATTTGCCCAAAAAATAGCCTAAATGCTGAACACCAACTGGTGTTTTGCCAATCCACAAAGCCCCCATCAAAGAGACCGCTAATGAAAATCCAATCGGGCTCATTAGGCAATATCTGACCAGCAAAACAGACCTGAACGATTATTCAAATAAACAAATCTTGGCTATTCAAACCAAAATACGCAATAGAAATAAATTTCATTGCAATATACTGATTGTCAATATATAATGATAATTTTTTAATGCGTAGAAATAGCATTTTTTAAGGCAAAAAACGCTTGAAAAGCAATACTGTAAATATTTACAGAGGGTTCGAAAGTTTAAAAAAGAAACCTAATGCTGATTTTGGGTTTAATTGTTCAAGCCTGATTTTGCAGGAGCGCTATTTTTGAATAATCTGCCCCAAAAACACCCTCCTTTTTGAAGTTCTATTGTTTATACTTTAGATTGGCAATCAAATGTATGCGTTGTATATTTTCTACTGCATTGCAGTTGAAATTTTCCCAAAAGCTGTCAATAGGTATCTACTACAAAAGCTGGGTTTATGGTAGCGTACGGTCATTAATAAAAAGCCGTCACATTTCTGTAACGGCTTTTTATCATTATCGAAAAAAACTATTCGAATTCTTTATCAGATACACCTTTGTTGACTTCAATTGTTTCAATTTTGAATTCTCCGCCCATTACTTTCATGGAATAAGGTACTTTGTAGCCATTGGCTCCAGGAACTTCTTTGTAGTCGCTAAATTCGATTACTTGACCCGGATTGTCGCCCTGACTTGCTCCTACTTGTTTTAGCAAAAAGTAATTTTTGACATCGTAGTATTCCATTGATTTTTTACCCTTAGAGTCTGTTACTTCTAGCAAATAAGCATCAGCACCATTTACTTGCACGATACCCTTTACAGAGCGTTTGTTACCAAATTTTTCGGGATGCAACTCGGCTTGCATATCGGCTGCTTGTTTTGCCTCTGCAAGGTCATCTCCTTCTAAATTTTTGCGCTGCCCTTGTCCTTCTTGAAAGCCTTTATCGCCATTCAAAACCATTTTTTGCAGGTTCATCGTTTGTCCGTTGAAAGAACCATTTACCAATGACTTGATTTTGGTTCCGTCTTTTTGGAGATTAATCATGGTGATTGCTCCGCCTTGCAATGTTCCTTTGCGTACCACTTTAACGTCTTTCAATGCATTCAAGGCCTTTTCGCCGCCAATAGCATTGGCATAATTTTTCAATATTTCTTCAGGCTTAATATTGCCCGCCGACTTGGTTTCGGAAGGCACAACTACTCTACCATAATTGTCGTAATAGGTAATGATGTTGTTCTTAGCAAAACGACCGAGTTTGCTTGCTACCTCTTCTTTACTACCAACAACAATAATATTCATGTTGCGCGAGTTCATATATTTTTTAGCGGCAGCTTGTACATCTGCGGCTGTAACAGCATTTAGGTTTTTCAAATAATTTTGGTAATAGTCTGCCGGCAATTTGAAACGATCGATATTGATGGCAAATTGAGCCACACGTTGTGGTGATTCCAAACTAATTGAGAAGTTTCCGCCAATATAATTAATTGTATTTTGCAATGATTCGGCATCTACAAGTTCATTTTGCAAACGATTCATCTCATTAATAATTTCTCCTACAGAGCTATCTGACACAGGATTACGCGCTTTCACTTCGGCAGAAAAAGAACCTACAAGCAGGTCGGAATTAAGACTGGAATATGAGCCATAGGTCCAAGCATGCTTTTCGCGAAGATTCAAGAATAAACGTCCTTGAGCCCCGTCACCTAAAACTGTATTTGCCACTTTTGCTGCGAACTCGTCACTGGCTCCTGGTTTTAAATCAATTGGGCGAGTAACGCTAATCACACTTTGAACAGCAGCATCGCGAGGGACAAATGCTACTTTCGGAGATAATGGAGCTTCGGGTTGGCTATACATAGCCACAGGCACTTCTTTCTTTACCCAAGTACCAAAATATTTAGCCACAAGAGGTTTTACTTCTGCAGCAGTAATATCTCCTACAATAGCCATATAGGCTACATTGGGACGAAAATAGGTTTCGTAATATTTTTTGCAACGCTCCAATGTAATCGCATTGATGGTTTCTTCAGTTTCAACTTCACCATAAGGATGATTGGTGGTATAGTTCAATACTTTTTCCACATTGCGCATCATGGCATCTGGATCATTTTTACTAGTTTCTAAAGCTGACAAAGACTGTGTTTTGAGCTTATCCAACTCAGTTTGCTTGAAATCAGAATTCAAAATAATGTCGCTCAAAATTTCCATTATTTTAGCTTGATTTTTTTTCAAACCAAAACCGAAAGCACCCTCGGCATTTGCCGAAATAGAGGCACCAATAAAATCAATATCTTCGTTTAATTGGTCTTTGCTTCTCGTTTTCGTTCCACTAGTCAGCAATTCGCCTACGAAATCTGAGTATCCTGCCATACCGCCTTGTAATTCTTGACGAATACCTAACTGTAGCGAGATAGAAACGGTAGGCATTTTATGATTTTCTACAACAAAAACTTTAAGTCCGTTGGGCAATGTAAAGGTTTCGGTTTTACCCAATTTAATTTCCGGTGCCGGTCCAGGCTTTGGTCTTTGGCTACGGTCTAATATTTGTGCCCATGCGCTTGCTGTAAGTACAAGAGCTATAATGGAGAGTGTTATCTTTTTCATTGAAAAAATTTTCTTTTTATAAAAAACGAGATGATTTGTCTTATTGCTAAATGAAAAGAATACTATTTCTTTTCTTCTGATTTAGGTAAATAGTAAACGACTAACCTATTCTCTTTTGTAAAGTATTTTTTAGCTACACGAAGCAGTTCTTCTTTAGTGATTTTGGTATAACGTTCCAATTCGGTATTCACTAAATTGGCATTTCGGAAATAGGTATAGTTTGTAGCCAAATTTTCTACAATACCTGCTACACGGCTATTTTGATTCACAAAATCGTTTTCTGCTTGGTTCATCAATTTTTTATATTCCACATCGCCTAGTGCTGTAGTGGTTACTTTTGCAATTTCGGCATTCATCATTTTTTCCAACTCTTCGGGCTTTACACCCATATTAGCAATACCATACATCATCACGGCACCCGCATCTTGCAAGGGATAAGAAAATGCACCTACTGCCAAAGCTTTTTGCTCTTTATCAACTATCTCTTTTTGAAAACGAGAACTCTTACCTTGCGATAATAATTGGTTGAGCAATTGCAGTGCATAAAAATCATCAGTGCCCATTGCTGCACCATGATAGGCTAAAACAACAGCTGGCAATTGCACATTATCGTAAAAATTAACACGTTTTTCGGCAGTTTGAACGGGTTCTACTTCCGTCGGGCGAGGGATTGACCTCGTGCCTTGAGGAATAGTTCCGAAATATTTTTCAATCAATGCTTTAGCTTGTGCGGGATCGATATCACCACCAATTACCAATGCCGCATTATTAGGCACATAAAAGGTTTTATAAAAATCCATGAACTCGGATATTTTAGCCTGATCAATATATTGCTCTTTACCGATAGGCGACCAACGATAAGGATGCTTTGTGTATAAATTATCAAACACAACGTTCATTAATTGACCGTATGGACGATTATCAAAACTTTGTTTTTTCTCTTCTTTAACCACTTTGCGTTGGGTTTCTACGCCTACTTCGTCAATCTTGGCATGCAACATTCTTTCAGATTCCATCCAAAGTGCCATTTCCAATTGGTTGGAAGGTAATGTCTCGAAATAGAAGGTACGGTCTTGTGAGGTATTTGCGTTCAGTTGTCCACCGTTGGCTTGTACCAATTTCATATACTCGCCACGGCCAATATTTTCGCTTCCTTCAAACAATAGATGTTCGAAAAAGTGAGCAAAACCCGTACGCTGAGGGTCTTCATTTTTAGAACCTACATGGTACATTACCGATACGGTAACAATAGGTGTGGCGTGATCTTCGTGCAAGATGACATGCAAACCATTAGGCAAATCATACTCCGTAAATTTTATCCTTCCCGGAGTCGCAGTCGTTAATTTAGCGGCGGGCTTCTCGATTTTTGACTGCGCCATTGATGAGCTGCTAAGCAAGGCAGAGCCAAGCAATAGCGCATAAAAAGCTTTTAACTTCATAAATTGTAGTACATTTTGATGAGCGAAATTATCACTTTACTGTATAGTTTGTTGTATTATTTTTAAAATCCCCCCAAAAAACATCACCCGACATTGTGATATTTGCAAAAATTAGTTTGAGAACGATGATTGATACGGTAATATTTGATATGGATGGTTTGCTTCTTGACACGGAACCACTTTGGGGAAAAAGTATGTTGCGTATAGCTCAAAAACATCAGATTCCTGTTACGCTCCAACAGTTTAAAGAAACAACTGGCTTGAAAATCTATGAAGTTGTACAATATTGGTCTATTAAATACCCTTGGCCAGATAGTAATATTGATTGGGTAGTCAACGAAATCATTGACGATATTATTCGTCTTTCTAAACAAGAGGCTCGTATTATGCCCGGAGTTATTAATCTGTTACAAAATTTAAAAGGCAAGGGCTATAAACTTGGCGTAGCTACTTCATCCCCACAAAAAATGCTGGAAGAATTGATTGATTTTTTCAAATTGGGACAGTACTTTGAACGTCTAGTATCAGCTGACAGTGTAGGTTTTGGCAAACCTCATCCTGCAGTATTCTTGGAGTGCGCAACAAAATTAAAGAGCAACCCGCTCCAATGTGTTGTTTTTGAAGATTCCATTAATGGTGTTATTGCAGGAAAAGCTGCACGCATGAAGGTGATAGCCGTTCCTGATGCTGCGCACTTCGATGATAGGCGATTTGCAATTGCCGACAATAAGGTAAGCAGCCTTGAAGATATTGTTATTGAAAATGATTTTGTCTAATACTATCCTTTGTCTTCTTTTGGAGGCTTCAACCATTCTTCAGTAAAATGCCGATTTGACTTTTCTTGTCCGAATTTTGAGGCATTATAGGTGTCTGAAGAGTTTCGAGGAATTGATAAGCTTTGCCAATGATTGCTTTTGAGCATTTTTGCGATAAATACAATCTGACCCACATGATAACTGTAATGTGCAATTTGCCGATTAATCGCTTCTAAAATAGTGTGTCCTTCATTTCGGATGTAAATAATCTCCTGTAAGTCATTATCTGTAATGCTATTTAGAGCATCAAACAAACAACGCCAGCCTTGCTCCCAATGCTCTAATAGTTGAGTTCTAGTTGTTATAACCGGTTCAAATTCTGCATCCCGCTTGCGCCATTCTTTTTCTCCATCACTTGTACGGAAATCTGTCCAACGACTGAGCATATTACCCCATAAGTGTTGCGCTATTATAGCAATACTGTTGGTATCTTCATTGGGTTGAAAAAACAATTGACTTTCTTCTATTTGCGCCATTGACTGTTCTCCCAATTGTTTGTAATAGGCAAATTGTCTTATTGCACTTTTAAGATATTCCATATCGATGAATTCCTTTTAACTCTGGTTAAAAATTGATTGCTTGTCAAAGTTCCACTTAAAATTTTAAGAATTATTGTATCTACAATACATTTATTTTCGCAGTATCAATCATCTTCGTCTTTTGTCGATATGGATTTCAAAATCAAAGAACAGTCTTTTATTGCCCGAATAGCAGCTTGGAAGTTGAAAGAACGCAACATGGCTATTGTATTAGGGAAAACCATTTTTTTGCATGGTGTATCTGCGGATGATTTCAAAAATAACAGCACTTGGTTGAAGCATGAACAAGAGCATATTCGCCAGTTTAAGCAATATGGATTTTTACCTTTTATTTACAAATATCTTTTAGAAAGCCTAAAAAATGGGTATCATAACAACAAGTTTGAAGTAGCCGCAAGGGAAGCTGAGCAAAAATAAACCCAAAAAGTTCAATAGGCTTTAATCTTCTAATGACCGTCAATAGGTTTT
>JASGCQ010000101.1 GCA_030054025.1 Phycisphaerales bacterium
ATGTCCATTTGAACTAAACGTCTTTTAAAAACCACCACAAATGTCCATTACACCCAATTTCTGTTAGAATGGCTTTCAAATTAATACCTGTATAATTTTGTAAAAAGTCCTTCTTGCGTTGAAATACCTAATACTCTATAAACTAAATAGTGAGCATTGCCGTCAGCCTTCATTTCCTCTTGTCTAGCTTCTATTTTTTCTTTTAAGTTAGCCGAATACACTTCAGCTAAACTCTTTATACTTTGTTTTAATTCCTCCATTCTAGTTTGTCAATTATTTGGTTGTAAAGTTAAGAAATTTCGTCTGCGGTAGTGTGGTCTTACAATGATGCCAAGAGGGTTTGTAAAAAACCCTAAATCAACAAAAAGGCATTTGAATTTATATACATGAAAACAACAAAAAAGCTAAGTTTGGCGTTTTAGTTGCACCAACCAATAGATTCAAAACATACCTTTACTATTATTTTATGACCTTGCATCATCATTTTATGCGTTTTTTAAAAGCCTTTTTGATTAGTTTCTTTGCTTTAGGAATGATTGTTCCTAGTGCTTGCACCAAAACAAAATTATTGACCAATGGGGGTGCTGTGCGCTTTTCTACAGATACCTTATTGTTCGACACGGTTTTTTCATCGCTGGGAAGTGCGACTTATAAAATAAAAATTTTCAACAATGAGAATCAGCCCATCAAATTGAGCAGTGTTCGCCTCGCCAAAGGAGGCGCATCTCAGTTTAAACTTAATGTAAATGGAATAGCGGGGAATGAGGTGAGAGATCAAGAACTGGCTGCGAAAGATAGTGTGTATGTGTACAGTACGGTTACAATAGACCCTAATGCCACTACCTCGCCATTTATTGTGGAAGATCAATTGATTGCTACGCTAAATGGCAATGATTTTAGTGTTCCAGTAATTGCTTATGGTCAAAATGCACGTTATATTTTTGATAGCGTACTCCAAACGCAAACTTGGGATAATGTATTGCCCTATGTCATTATCAATAATGCATTAGTAGATACCAATCATAAATTAACTATCAATCCGGGTTGCAGAATATATGTTCATGCCAATTCGAGACTATATGTAGAGGGTACCTTGGAAATCAAAGGCACTAAAACAGACAGTGTCATATTCCAAAGCGACCGTATTGACCGCAGTTATTTTTCTTATCTCGAACTTCCGGGCGAATGGGGCGGTCTTTATTTTACCGAAAACAGCAAAGGGAATATTTTACAATGGACAGTACTCAAAAATTGCGGTAACAGTACTGCTCTTGGCAAAAATTCTGTGCAGCCCGCCGCCATACAAGTAGATAATAACAAAAGCATTGTCAATGCTTCCGATGGCGTTCGGATTGAAAATTGCATCATTCAAAATTCCATTGGTTATGGTTTGTTGAGCTTTGGCGGCAAAGTGCAAATGCGCAATTCGCTGATTAATACTTGCGGCTCTCAAAATGTGGGGGTTTTTCAAGGCGGAAATTTTGATTTCCAACAATGTACTTTCGTAAGTTATGGTACGCGATTCAATACTCATACAGATGCACCGGTAATGTCCTTACTCAATTACTTGGACACCAGTGAAATGGGATTTATTTCCGGAAATTTGAAAGCTTTAATGCGCAATTGTATTATTTATGGTTCTCTTAAAGACGAATTGATTTGTAATGGTAAAAACTTGCCCTCTTCGCAATTTGATATTCGTTTCGAGCATTGCCTCATCAAAGCAGAGTCTGCTACAAATCCCTTGGTTCAATTTTTGAATTGCAAACTCAACCAAGACCCCTTATTCGAGAGTATTGACAAATGGAATTACCGTCTCAAATCAGGTTCTCCTGCAATCAATTCAGGTGCCGCACCTTTTTATGGCAATAATCTTGACGACCTATCCGCTAGCCAAAATATGGGAGCTTATTAAGAAGTTTAGAATCCTACTTTAAAGCTACCGAAGATGCCAAAATATTTTTCTATCGGCTCGTTTGCAATTGAATCAGGAGCCACACGCCACACAAAGTCAATCCTGAAAAGTTGAAAAATATTATCTACTCCGGTACCAATCTCTATATAGGGCGATGATAGAAGCGTTTTGAATTCAAATCCTTTATTCAAATTTAGGGCTTGATTTTGGATCGACAGTTTGCCGATAGCTGTTTTGAATGTCCAAAATTGACGCAATTTTACTTTTTTGAGCAAGGGTAAATAATTAAATACTCCACTTCCTATGTTATGCTCAAACATCAATCCGGCATAGGTATCGCTCAAAAATTCAAAACGATTCATCATACTAAAAGCAAAAGGACTGTAATAATAAAAATCATTTCCTGGGTGCACCTCTAACAATGAATAGGGCAATGTTCCAAAATATTTACCTGCAAACAAATTGTAGAAGATATTACCGAGATGGGGGACTTTAATATTGTCAGAAATATTTACGGTTAGTTTTTGATATTGGTAGCCACTATTCAAAAAATTTTTGAACCCCAAACCTAATCGAACCGAAACAATAGGATATTTACTACCTAAGCTTACCCGATAATAACGTCCTTCTAAAAATCTTTCTTTATACGCATACCGAAACTTAATGCCTACTTCAGTATTGACAACACTGCTAGAGGGGTTTCCATTTTCATCTTGAAAAATTCCGTTATCGGGCAAAGGGTTATAAGGTGTAAATTCTTTTCTGATAAAAGTAAGTTCGTGGCTAAAACCGCTGTAATATTCTTTGTAATGCCCAATACGAGCGTCTTTTACAAAAGCAAGTTTAAATGGCACTCCTCTTTTGCGAACAAAATTGCTAAGAAAGTTGTCGGTTGCTGCTTCAGAATAATAACTGATACTCCTATCAAAATCGCTGGTATAAGAAGCAAAAATACGTTCTCTAGGATGTCGTTTTAGTAGCCACAAACCAGAAACTTTGTACTTAAACCTTTGGTCTAAAGTGCCATAAGCAACATAAGCATTCAAATAAATATCCTTAAATAATTTTGGGTTGGTGCCCATCGAAAACCGAAAACGATTACCTTCTATTGGATTAGAATTATACAAATTCCAATAAGGGCCAAACTCAAATGGACCAATATCTTTAGTACCTTTAGTAAGGATGGAAATGATATTTTTGGTACGGGTAAAAATGGGCAAACTATTCAAAGTATCTATCATCGAGTAGATAGCTTTTTCATTTTTGTTCAATAAATCATGTCGCACATTATTCCAATAAGCTGAACTCTGATTTCTTGCACTGTCAAGCGTAATGACATCTTGTTTCAATTTGGGATTGTTTACAAAATTGGCAATGGACGAGTCATTAAGTAAAATGCCTTTATAGGAAGTAGTTTTGCGCCCAATAAAACCGGGCAATTTTTTGCCTCCATAAGGAACCGCAAAATCTACCACAAACTTATCTTTCACATTAAACCAAAGTGAACCTCCAACAGGAGCAAATTCTTGATACAAACTTACTCGGTTCACTAAATTGATATTGGCATTTTTAGAGACATCCAAACTAATTCTTTGCAATGCAAACATTGAATCCGCTACCCAAAAATCTCCGGCAAAACAATTTTCTCCTTCGCGCTTAGGTGCAAACTGAACTAAAATAATTCTTTGCCCATAAGCATATTGAGTGTCTTTAATTTGGTATCGATAATAAAAAGGAGCATTATTATTGATTGGACTCACAAATTGTTTTCCAAAAACATCAATGAAATTATCGTACATATTGATTTGTTGATACATACCTCCCAAAAACTGAGTGACACTCTCATTATTAATCCCTTTTATCTGACTAGCTTTTATGATTTCCTTCTTTCTTTTAGGATCACGCTGAAAATACAAATCAGAAATGGTCTCGGTAAGAAAAACGGGTAAAAAAGGTTTAGCTTCAGAAAAAGAATCCACGTTGTTAAACACAAAGGCAAAGGGCTTCATCATTGGAATTTTTGAAAACTGATTCTTGCTAATCCTTACTAAGTCAAGCTCTAGTTTATTGTACAGCTCATACTTATAATTAATATATTTATTAGGGTTGTTGTTCGGCTTGTTTTTAATAATGTTTTTAACCAGCTTGATAACAGGATCTTCTCCTGGTTTAATCACTACCTCTCTCAACATATTTTCCGTTCGCGACATTTCTATTTCCAAGACTATGACAGACAAGCCCGTATCTATCAACCTATCTATTCTTTTATAGCCTAAAGCATTGATGACTATGGTATCTGATGGTGCACTGTCGTAATTAAAAACAAAATTGCCGTCTAACTCTGTAGTAGTACCTACAGCAGAATGCGGAAAGAACACTTGGGCAAATGGGATACCTTCTCCAGTATTATAGTCTCTGATGACACCTTTTATTTCCCTTCTTGCCAAATCCACTTTAATTGCAATGTTGGGGCTAATTGCCTTAAAAAAGGAATCAACAAATGCTTTCGTGGCTGCATCACTTTTAATCCTTTCTGGGCGAAACAAGATAGCATCTACCGTTTTTTGTAAGTGAAGATCAGTAATTTTTAATCCTGTCTGTTTTGTAACAACGCTATCAATGCTTTGCGCTTTAAGGCAGCTTATGCTCATTAAAACAAAAACGAATAAATATACAACGAACCTATTCATTATAAAGGAGGTACAATGATGTTTTCTAATGATAAAGATGAGGCAAGATAGGATTTTAGATTAATTTACGAACAAATACAGCTGTATATTTCAATACTGTCGGAGTATATACAAATTTTATGTTTTCATTGTTTTAGTTTCTACCTTTGTATCATGTTATCTACCGTTACACTTTCCGAACTATCTCAACATTATCTCCATCTTGAAGAAGAACATGGAGCACATAATTATCACCCTTTACCCGTGGTGCTCAATAAAGGGGAAGGAGTATATGTATGGGATGTGGACGGGAAAAAATATTTCGACTTTTTATCTGGCTATTCGGCAGTCAATCAAGGGCATTGCCATCCGCGCATTCTGCGTGCATTGGTATCGCAAGCGCATAAACTTACTCTTACATCAAGAGCATTTCATAACAACCTTTTGGGCGAATATGCCCAATTCATCACCGAGCATTTCGGTTACGACAAAGTGCTTCCGATGAATACGGGTGTTGAAGCTGTAGAAACGGCTCTTAAATTAGCACGTCGTTGGGCTTATGAAGTAAAAGGTGTGCCCTCCGGTGCTGCAAAAATAATTGTTTGCGAAAATAATTTTCACGGCCGTACACTCAATGTCATTTCTTTCAGCAATGATCCATCTGCCCAAGTAAATTTTGGACCGTTCATGACTGGATATGAAACGGTAGAGTACAATAATATTACTGCCCTTAAAAATGCGCTGAAAGATAGTAATGTCGCTGGCTTTTTAATTGAACCGATTCAAGGTGAAGCGGGAGTGATTGTTCCCGATGAAGGTTATTTAAGTAAAGCAGCAGCTCTTTGTAAGGAAGCAAACGTGTTATTTATTGCCGACGAAATACAAACCGGCTTAGGACGTAGCGGTGCCTTACTCGCTTGCGACCACGAATCTGTTCGACCGGATATTGTCATCTTAGGAAAAGCACTATCCGGAGGCACCTTGCCGATTTCAGCGGTATTGGCAGATAATGAAATCATGCTCTTGATTCAACCCGGACAACATGGAAGCACTTATGGAGGAAACCCACTTGCTTGTGCTGTGGCTATAGAATCACTTAAAGTGCTGAAAGAAGAAAATATGTGCGAAAATTCCTTATTGCAAGGCGAATACTTTCGTACTCAATTAGCGGCACTCAATAGTCCCTACATTCAAGAAATCAGAGGAAAGGGATTATTTACGGGCGTAGTAATCGAACATACCTCTTCCAATACTGATTTGGCTATGGATTTGTGTATGCGCATGATGGAAAATGGCTTGCTAGCCAAGCCTACTCATGGCAATAAGATACGATTTGCTCCACCACTCACGATAAATAGAACGCAGATAGATGAATGTATCGCCATCATCAAGCAAAGTTTACAAGAATTATAATGACACAAAGAAGCCTCAATACAAAATTGAGGCTTCTTTCAAATAGTGAATCTACCCTCATTTATTTAAATAGGATTTGCTCAACAACTCAGCCTCCAATATTTTATAACAAAAAAAAGAGTTTCCTTCATATTACCTTTGCCGTTGCGCTAAATTGTTGACTCAACCATTAAACTAACAGACAAATATTGAAATTATAGGACGACATTTTTAAACGTAACGGCGTACTTTTTTGCCCACACGACAGCCCAACCCTTCGTGTTTTATTTTTTCGCACTGCACTTTTTTTCATTCAATTTTAGCCCACCACACAAATGGCATATTTGGTTTTACCCAACACACGACAGCCCAACCCTTCACAAAACCAAAAGGCTAAATTTTTACCACCGCACAGAATCACATTCGTACTTTAAATAAGTATCTTAGCAACCTTACAATTATAAAATGGCATTAAGCTGGAACGAAATAAAAGATAGAGCATTAAATTTCTCAAAGGAATGGGCTAACACTAACAACGAAGAAGCAGATGCAAAACCATTTTTAGATGCTTTCTTCAATGTATTTGGCATCTCTCGAAAAAAGGTTGAAACATTTGAACACAAAGTAAAAAAGTTGAGTGAAGAAGATGGTTATATTGATTTGCTTTGGAAAGGCAATATTTTGGTAGAAATGAAAAGCAAGGGCAAAAAACTTGATAAAGCATTTGAACAAGCCAAAGCATACACCCACGGACTGAAAGAGGTAGAACTTCCTAAATACATTCTTGTTTCTGACTTTGAACATTTTAGATTATTTGATACCGAAGAACAAAAAACCATTGCGTTTACCCTAAACAATCTGGTAAAAAACGTAAACCATTTTGGTTACATTTTAGGTTATCAAAAAAAGATTTACAAAGAGCAAGACCCTGCAAACATTAAAGCAGCCGAGTTAATGGGTAAACTGCACGATAGGCTTGAAGAAATTGGTTACACAGGACACCCATTAGAAGTTTACTTGGTTCGTATTTTGTTTTTATTGTTTGCCGAAGACACAACAATTTTTAACAAGCAACAATTTCAAGAATATTTAGAACAGCGAACAGCCGAAGACGGAAGCGACCTTGCAGCTAAACTGCAAGAATTGTTTCAAGTTTTGAATACACCAAAAGAAAATCGTTTTAAAAATCTTGATGAGCAACTTGCCGACTTTCCTTATGTAAACGGAAAATTGTTTGAAGAAAACTTGCCTACGGCAAGTTTCGACACAAAAATGCGCCAAGCCTTGCTAGACTGCTGTTACATTGATTGGAGCAAAATTTCGCCAGCCATTTTTGGTTCGATGTTTCAAAGCGTTATGAACCCCAAAGAACGCAGAAACTTAGGGGCGCATTATACTAGCGAAACCAACATACTAAAACTAATAAAGCCACTTTTTTTAGATGAACTTTACAAAGAGTTTGAAACAATAAAAGACAACAAAAACAAACTGCAAGCGTTTCACAAAAAGATAAGCACATTAAAATTTCTTGATCCTGCTTGTGGTTGCGGAAACTTTCTTGTAATCACTTACCGAGAATTGCGATTGCTTGAGTTAGAAATTTTAAGAGCATCAAACAAAACAGGGCAACGAGTATTTGACGTTAGAGAAATTATTTGGCTTGATGTTGATATGATGTGTGGCATTGAATACGAAGAATTTGCTGCACGAATTGCCGAAGTAGCCATGTGGCTTATTGACCACCAAATGAATATGCTTATAAGCAATGAGTTTGGCGAGTATTTCGTTCGTTTACCACTTAAAAAAGCTGCCAACATAGTTCATGGAAATGCGTTAACAACCAACTGGCAAAGTTTATTGAGTAACGTAAATACTCACACCATTTATGCAAATCATACCAACATTATAAACCTAGCTCGTGAGCCACAAGAGGTTTTTGGCACTGTAAATATCTTTACTAAAACATCGGCTGCTAAAACTAAAGACGAAATAGAAAAGGAAATTTCCAACGAGATACTATTTGATTATATCATTGGTAATCCACCGTTTAGTGGTTCAAAAATAATGAGCCAAACTATGAGAGACGATGTGGTGAGAATACTTGACAATTCGCAAGGTGCAGGGGTTTTAGACTATGTTGCTGCATGGTATATTAAAGCAGCAAAGTACATCGTAAACA
>JASGCQ010000014.1 GCA_030054025.1 Phycisphaerales bacterium
GTACCCCCCTGTTTAAATTTGACTAACCTTGTTGCACTTGGTACTTGAACTTAGGGTAAGTGTATTCGGCTAAGATTGTGAAAGAATAAAAGAATTCAACACAACCCTTATTAAAGGCTATTTCATCAAATATAAGTGAAATTTGCTCTTGTGTAAAGTCCATAAATAGCTGAGTTTTTTTGCTCAAACACAAAATTCAGACTTTTTGGCTTTACACACTTTTTTGGACAGTATCTATCTTTTGGACAGTATCTCAAAAATATCACTACTGCAAAATTTGGGTTGAACGATAATAAAAATCAAACAGGCTAACTCTTTATAGAATTAGCCTGCTTGATAAATTAAAAACTAAGTTTTACGAAGCAAATTGCTTGCGAATAATATTCAAAGCAGCTCCTTCTTTGAACCAATCAATTTGTTGTTCATTGTAGGTATGATTTACGCTGATATTGTCCACAGAACCGTCTTTATGGTTCAAAACCAAAGTCAATGGTACATTTGGTGCGAATGTGGTCAAGCCAATAATGTCAATGCTATCATCTTCTTGAATTTTATCGTAATCAGATTTATCGGCAAAAGTCAATGCCAACATACCTTGTTTTTTCAAGTTGGTTTCGTGGATACGAGCAAAAGATTTTACCAATACGGCACGCACACCCAAGAAACGAGGTTCCATAGCGGCATGTTCGCGGCTGCTACCTTCACCATAGTTTTCATCGCCCACTACCAAAGTACCAATACCCGCAGCTTTATAAGCACGTTGGGTAGCAGGTACGGGATCATATTTACCTGTGATTTGATTTTTGATATTGTCCGTTTTTTCGTTGAAGAAGTTGACCGCTCCTATCAACATATTGTTAGAGATATTGTCCAAATGTCCACGGAATTTCAACCAAGGACCTGCCATAGAAATATGGTCAGTAGTGCATTTTCCTTTTGCTTTGATCAATAGTTTCAAGCCTTTAAGGTCTGTACCTTCCCATGCAGGGAATGGTGCTAATAATTGTAAACGTTTAGAATCAACATCTACCACTACGTTTACTTTGCTGCCATCTTCCGCAGGAGCTTGATAGCCTGCATCTTCAACCGCAAAACCAGTTGGTGGCAATTCGTATCCTGTTGGTTCGTCTAATTTTACTTGCTCCCCTTTATCGTTGGTCAAAGTATCGGTCAATGGGTTGAAACCTAAATCGCCCGCAATAGCCAAAGCCGTTACTAATTCAGGAGAACCTACAAAAGCGTAAGTATTAGGGTTGCCATCTGCACGTTTGGCGAAGTTGCGGTTGAATGAGTGAACGATGGTATTTTTTTCTTGTTGCTCTGCACCTATTCTATCCCACATACCGATACAAGGTCCACATGCATTCGCAAAAACCTTTGCACCAATTTGGTCAAATATTTTCAGGAATCCGTCTTTTTCGATGGTGTAACGCACCAGCTCTGACCCCGGTGTGATGGTAAATTCCGCTTTTGTTTTCAAGCCTTTTTCTGCTACTTGTTTTGCCAAGCTTACAGAACGGCTGATATCTTCGTAAGAAGAGTTGGTACAGCTACCAATCAAACCCACTTCAATTTTTGTAGGCCATCCATTAG
This sequence comes from Phycisphaerales bacterium, assembly GCA_030054025.1. Lineage (GTDB taxonomy): Bacteria > Bacteroidota > Bacteroidia > Chitinophagales > Chitinophagaceae > Rurimicrobium. The sequence continues at coordinate 1,594 of JASGCQ010000014.1, forward strand.
CTGCAGCCATTTCTTTCATTTTAGAAATTGGGGTAGCTAAATCAGGAGTAAAAGGACCGTTCAAATGTGGCTCTAATGTATTCAAGTCAATTTCAATCACTTGGTCGAAATACGCAGTTGGGTTTGCATATACCTCAGCATCACCCGTCAAATGCTCGGAAACAGCATCTGCTACCGAAGCGATATCGGAACGGTTGGTTGCTTTTAGGTAGCGGCTCATACTGTCGTCGTAGCCGAAAGTAGAAGTAGTAGCTCCGATTTCGGCACCCATATTACAGATAGTGCCTTTACCAGTACAACTCATGCTAGTAGCCCCTTCACCAAAATATTCAACAATAGCACCAGTGCCGCCTTTTACGGTAAGGATACCCGCTACTTTAAGGATAACATCTTTTGGAGCCGTCCAGCCATTTAATTTTCCAGTCAATTTGACACCGATTAATTTGGGGAATTTCAGCTCCCAAGGCAAACCTGCCATTACATCACAAGCATCTGCTCCACCTACGCCAATAGCCACCATTCCCAATCCTCCTGCATTTACAGTATGGCTATCCGTGCCAATCATCATACCACCAGGGAATGCGTAGTTTTCCAATACCACTTGGTGAATGATACCGGCACCTGGTTTCCAAAAACCAATACCATATTTATCAGACACCGAAGCCAAAAAATCATATACTTCTTTGCTTTCGTTTACCGCTCTTGTCAAATCCGTTTTACTATCTTCTTTTGCTTGGATCAAGTGGTCGCAATGCACGGTACTGGGTACTGCTACTTTGGCACGTCCTGCTTGCATAAATTGCAATAAGGCCATCTGTGCTGTTGCATCTTGCATAGCTACCCTATCCGGAGCAAAGTCCACATAACTAACCCCTCTTTGGTAGGGTGTCGCAGGAAATTTGTCCCAAAGGTGGGCATACAAGATTTTCTCTGTCAAGGTAAGTGGGCGACCCAATAATTGACGCGCCTCAGCTACACGAGCAGGCAAATGAGCATAATGTTTTTGGATTAATTCGAAGTCAAAAGCCATAAAATATGAATTGTTTTTAGATTGAATTTCGTTTGTGCTGCGCAAATTTATTACAATTGAAAGACAATACAATTTTGAAAATGGCTTTTCTTCAATTTTTATGATTTAAGGAATTGGGGGGGGTACTCTTCTAAATAATATTATTGGGCTTTGAGTCTCCAGCTTTAGGGATTGTATTGAGTTGTTTTTTGGGTGAGTGGTTGGGATACCATAAATTGCATGTAGTTGAATCAATGAAGTTTATTTGACGGAAGCATAGCTTCTTAATATTGACTAAGCTTGTTGCACTTGGTACTTGAACTTAGGAGGTGTTCCATTTGGAGTACAGATACCTAACATAAAAATTAAACTTAAAAAGCCACTCAATGTAAAGTAGCTTTGTTTTGTAGGCTCTCCGTAGAATGTTTGGATAACAGAAAAATGAATGGTTTCATTTAATAAACGGAATCAATACCTTTGCAAAATCGTAGCTTTGTATCGTTAGCAATTAGCGACATACATAGATTAAAATTTACTGAAAATGAAAACACTGAATACTCATTATGAGCACAATTGCGCCAGTTGCAATACTCGTTTACATTCTGTATTTTCTACAGTTGATTCCGAGCAAATTGAAGAACTAAACGCTCATAAATCTTGCTCTTCTTATAAAAAAGGGCAAATTATTTTTTCGGAAAATGGATTGCCGATGGGTTTGTTTTGTGTGAATAGTGGTAAAATCAAGCTATCCACGGCAGGTCCGGATGGGAAAGAACAAATATTGCGCTTAGTAAAAGGTGGAGACATTTTGGGGTATCGAGCTTTAATTTCAAATGACCGATACCATTGCAATGCCATTGCTTTAGAAGATTGTTCTATTTGCATTGTTGACAAAACATATTTTTTGAAAATGGCGATGGAAAACCCAAAATTGATTACTGCCATCTTCAAAAAAATAAGTGCCGATTTGAAAAAAGCCGAAGAACATATTGTTTCCCTTTCTCAAAAAAATGTTCGTGAGCGTATGGCAGAAGCCTTGTTGTTTTTCAAAGCAACCTATGGTTACGAAGCCGACCAACAAACCTTATCCGTACAATTGAGCAGAGAAGAAATTGCAGACTTTGTAGGTACTTCAACAGAAAGTGCCATACGTTTGCTTTCAGAGTTTAATTCAGATAAAATCATCGAGCTTGTGGGTAAAAAAATAAAAATTATCAACCCTGAAAAACTAAGCAAAACTGCAAATTTGCTCTACTAAATAACCTAGCCTACTCCTCTTTCTTTTGTTTAGAAACATGATGAATGTCATATTTCTAACAAGTTCTCATCATAGTTTAGCCCAGGGTTAAGTTTGAATTTTGTGTACCTAATCAAACAACTATTATGTGCGCCCATTCATCATCCGGGATTGAAATAACTGAAAAAATTGGCGACAAGCTATATCCATTTATAGCGAAGCTTTTTCAGGAAGTTGTTGACTTTGACCAAAGCCAAACGCTTAAAAATCAAGACTCTTATCTTAGCGATAACTTTTATCAATTAAAAAGCCAATTCGAATCTCTGAGCAATTATGAGATTAAATTAGTATTCCCCTCAGTGCTATCAGTTTTCAATACAAAAGACAAGCTAGATTTAAAACCGAGTGTAGACATCTTAGAGCTTCAGCAGCTCACTCAGAAAAAGGAAAAATTAATATCGACTTTGGTGCAAGAAATTAAAGCCGAAACCAACAAAATGGGAATGCCCCACGAACATCCCTTGAACCAATTATTTTTTGTTTTTGAAAACTTATTCGTGTACGAAAAAAAGCAGTGGCACAATATGCTCAACGGTTGGAATCTTGGCTGTTCCTGCTTTTCATCGGCTCAAAAGAATTCATCTTTCATCGAAAATCTCAAATAACATCCATTGAAAAACAATACGCTACTTACCGTTGACATTACTACATGTTTTCATTGTGGCGAAGAATGTAGCAACAAAAAAATTGCAATTGCAAAAAAGTATTTTTGTTGCAGTGGATGCAAAATGGTGTACGAGATACTCAATCAAAATGAGCTTTGCGCCTATTACGATTTGAATAAAAATCCGGGGATTGCACAAAAAATAAAAGTGCGTGCAGACAAGTTTGAATTTTTAGAAGACCCTACAATCGCACAAAAGCTGATTAGCTTCACCGATGGTAAACAAACACAAATTACCTTTTACCTACCTCAGATGCATTGCAGCAGCTGTCTTTGGCTGTTAGAAAACATCAACAAAATAAACAAAGGAGTTGTTTCGTCTCGTGTCAACTTTACACAAAAAGAAGCATTTATCATCTTCGATAACGCACAGACTAATTTACGATTGGTAGTCGAAACACTTACTGCCATTGGCTATGAACCACATATCAGTTTACAAGATATTAGCACCAATAAAGTAAATAGGAGTTCAAACAATCGATTATATAAAATTGGGATAGCAGGTTTTTGCTTCGCCAATATTATGATGATGAGCTTTCCAGAATACTTTTCGATAGGTGGATATTTAGAAAAAGAAATTGGCATTGCACTTCGCTATTTCATTGTTGCCCTCTCCTTGCCAGTAGTGTTCTATTGTGCATCAGAATTTTTCGTTATTGCGTGGAAAGGTTTGCGAAACAAATTTTTAAACATTGATTTGCCTATAGCCTTAGCAATTAGCATTACCTTTTTGCGCAGCATTTATGAAATTGTTTCACATACAGGTGCAGGATATTTCGACAGCATGTCGGGCATTGTCTTTCTAATGTTGGTAGGCAGATTGGTTCAAGACAAAACCTATCGTTCTATTTCATTTGATAGAGATTTCAAATCTTTTTTCCCTATTGCAGTCAAAGTATTGCAGGGTGAACGTTTTCGTGCCATAGCTGTTGACAAAATTAAAGTGAATGATGTTATACAAATACATTCCAATGAACTGATTCCTGTTGATGCCATTTTATCAAAAGGGAAAGCGGAAATTGATTATAGTTTCGTCAGTGGCGAAAGCCTCCCTGTGTATAAAGATGTAGGCGAAATCGTATATGCAGGGGGCAAACAATTGGGCGGAATGCTGGAGATGATTGTCGTCAAAGAAGTTTCACAAAGTTATCTTACTAATTTGTGGAACAAAGACATCTTTAAGAATGAGAAACAAAGCGATTCGACGATTCATACATTAAGCAAATATTTCACGATCATTGTCTTACTCATTGGTGCAATCGCAGCAGGCTATTGGTATAGCTATGGAGCTACTCAACTCATGTGGAATGCACTAACCACAATTTTAATTGTGGCTTGCCCTTGCGCTTTATTATTATCGTCCACCTTTACCAATGGCAATATTTTACGGATTCTGAGTAAAAATAAGTTTTATCTAAGACATCCAGATGTGATTGAAGATTTATCAAGAATTGATCATATCGTATTTGACAAAACGGGTACACTCACACAAAACAAAAAAGTCAAAGTCACTTATGAAGGGGTTGAACTGAGCAATGAACAAAGAAGTAGTGTTGTTGGTTTATTGGCTCAATCTGCGCATCCTTTGAGCCGTATCATTCACGAACATCTTGGTGAGTGTAACAGCGATGAAATCGTTTCATTTAAAACAGTAATCGGAAAAGGAATTGAAGGCTGGATTAATGAACAACATATTAAAATTGGCTCAGATTCATTTGTTCAAAACAAAAAAACAATAGAAGGTATAGAATCAGAAGGATCTTCTGTATTTATAAAGATTGACGATACAGTATTAGGTGTTTTTAAGATTAAGAACAGTTACCGATATGGATTTACCGAAGTCATACAACAATTAAAATCCAAATACAAACTATCTGTATTAAGCGGAGACAATGGAGATGAAGCCGCCTATTTGCAAAGCGTATTGGGCTCAGAAACAGAATTATTGTTTCATCAACAATCCGAAGAAAAATTAGAGTATATAGAACATTTACAAACTGTTAAACACGCAAACGTGTTAATGCTTGGCGATGGACTAAATGACTCTGGTGCGCTAAGACAAAGCAATGTTGGTATAGCCCTCACAGAGGGTACGAATAATTTCACACCTGCTTCTGATGGCATATTGGATGCCAGTCAATTTTCGAATTTGTACCAGTTTATTACATTTGCACAATTCGGACGAAAAATTATCATTAGCAGTTTTGTACTTTCTATAGTTTATAACGTCATCGGTCTATATTTCGCTATACAAGGGACTTTATCTCCATTAGTAGCAGCAATACTGATGCCCACAAGCTCTTTGACCATTATCCTCATTACTTATGGTATGAGTGAATATGGGGCTTACAAACAGGGCTTGAAATAAGATGATATGAATCATATTGTGTGGTGATGTAACGCATAGTATAACATGTAACGTTTTGCAACCTTTGTGCATAGAAAATTATGAGCATAATTATTTTAATCGTAGCGGTAAGTATTCTGATAGCAGGGGGTTTTTTAATTGCCTTCTTGTGGGGGGTGAAGGATGGTCAATTCGATGACAATTATGCACCACCCAATAGAATGCTATTTGACGATACCCAAAAAATAAAAAAAATAAAAAAGTAAACAATTATACACATGGAAATACAAAAGTTTTATTACGACAACAAACTCCCCAAACAGTTTGCCATTGCATCCATATTTTGGGGTGCAGTCGGTATGTTAGCCGGCGTTTTAATTGCCTTTCAGTTGGCATTTCCAGCTTTGAATTTCGGAATTGAGTACACCACATTTGGTAGGGTAAGACCCATCCATACCAATGCGGTAATTTTTGCCTTTGTGGGTAATGGTATTTTTACCGCCATTTACTATTCAATGCCTCGCCTCCTCAAAACACCGATGTGGAGCAACGCACTAGGCAAAATTCATTTTTGGGGTTGGCAATTGATTATTGTAGCTGCAGCATTGAGTTTGGCAATGGGTTATACTACTGGCAAGGAGTATGCGGAATTGGAATGGCCTATTGACATCGCCATCACCTTAGTGTGGGTGGTATTTGGTATCAATATGTTTGGCACGATACTTACTCGTCGCGAGCGCCACCTATACGTTGCTATTTGGTTTTTTATAGCATCATGGGTAACTGTAGCAATGTTGCATCTTGTCAACTCTTTCGAATTTCCGGTAAGCTTTATGAAAAGCTATTCTTGGTATGCCGGAGTTCAAGATGCTTTAGTGCAATGGTGGTATGGTCATAACGCTGTAGCCTTCTTTTTGACTACACCCTATTTAGGTTTGATGTATTATTTCTTACCCAAAGCGGCTGAACGTCCGGTATATTCTTATCGTTTGAGTATTGTCCATTTTTGGAGTTTGATATTCTTATACATCTGGGCCGGCCCTCACCATTTGTTGTATACTGCCTTGCCTGATTGGGCTCAATCTTTGGGTACTGTATTCAGTATCATGCTCATTCTACCATCATGGGGGGGTATGCTGAATGGCTTGTTTACTCTGCGTGGCGCATGGGATAAAGTTCGCGAAGATCCCGTTCTTAAATTCTTTGTGGTTGCTGTTACTTGTTATGGTATGTCCACATTCGAAGGTCCTATGCTCTCGTTGAAAAATGTAAATGCGATTTCTCACTATAGCGATTGGACAGTGGCACACGTACATATTGGTGCATTGGGTTGGAATGGCTTTATGACATTTGGCATGATGTATTGGTTGTTCCCAAAAATGTTCGACACCAAATTATACTCCAAAAAACTTGCTGGAACTCACTTTTGGATAGGCACCTTAGGCATTATTTTATATGCAATCCCAATGTATTGGGCTGCATTCCGCTCTTACTTTATGATGAAGGCATTCACACCCGAAGGTCAGTTAGAATATCAATTTATAGACGTAGTACAAACAGTAGTTCCTTTCTATGTATTGCGTGCATTAGGTGGCACATTATTCTTGATAGGCGTTTTCATTATGGTGTACAATCTGTACAAAACTGTAAAACAAGGTTCATTTATCGAAAGTGAATCTGCTGAAGCTGCTCCATTAACCAAAGCCTATATTGCCCCTGCTAAATTACACTGGCATTCATTTATTGAAAGAAAACCTCTGATGTTGTTGGTACTCAGCTTGATTGTAGTCGGCATCGGAGGTATGGTAGAATTGATTCCCACCTTCTTGGTAAAATCAAATGTGCCGACCCTATCCAGTGTAAAACCTTACACGCCATTAGAACTTCAAGGTCGTGATGTGTATATCTCTGAAGGTTGTTACAATTGTCACTCTCAAATGATTCGTCCATTCCGTTATGAAGTTGCCCGTTATGGCGAATATTCAAAAGCAGGTGAATTTGTGTATGACCATCCATTCCAATGGGGCAGTAAACGTACTGGTCCGGATTTGGCCAGGATTGGCGGTAAATATCCTGACAGTTGGCATTTCAACCACATGCTTGAGCCAAGCTCAATGGCACCAGGTTCTATCATGCCTAATTACCCTTGGTTATTTAAGAAAACAATAGACATCGCCAGTACCAATTCAAAAATTCATGCCATGCGCCAAATGGGCGTTCCCTATCCGAAAGGTTATGAGTCTGTTGCTGCTGATGATTTGAAAATGCAAGCTGAAAGCATCACTGCCAATTTGAAGAAAGAAAAAATTGAGATTAAAAGCGATAAGCAAATCATTGCTCTAATAGCTTATCTACAAAGGGTGGGTAAAGACATTAAAGCACAAAAAACAGACACTCAAAACTAATTATCCTTATGAAATTCTCACATTATTTAGAAACAATATCAGGGGTCAGTATTTATCCGATTATATCTCTGTTGATGTTTGTCAGCTTCTTTGTAATTGTTACCCTATGGGTACTTAGAGTGGACAAAAAAACAATCGAACATATTGAAAATCTGCCTTTAGAAAACGATAAATAAAAAATGTACCAATCAATGAAGCATTTCATTAAAAAAATATCCACGAGTATGTTGGCAATGATGCTCGTGTTCCAAAACAATATCGTTTGGGCAGCTCAGGAAACGAGCAATGCCGATGCGAGTAGCTCCAACTTCAAATTGGATGTGAACACAACACTCACTGCTTGTGTTCTACTGTTGTTAATCGTCATCTTAGTATTGGGGTTCACTTTGCGTTCTTCAGTATTATTCTATCACGAAAAACGCAAAAAAGAATCCAAGCCCAATAGCGGAGCCAAAATTTTAGGATTGGTTTTGGCAGTCATATTATTTGCCGCTATGCCAGCATGGGCGCAAGCTACCACTGCAACAAGTGCAGATGCAGATGCAGCCGCAGGCTCGAGTACAATACCCGATTCTGAAGTCATCAGATGGATTTTGTATTTCGTTCTATTATTAGAAATAGTCATCCTATTCTTCTTTACAAAGTTAATCCGCTTTTTTATAGGAGTGGATACTTACAAAACGCAATCCAATACTTCTATGAAAATGGATTGGTCGAAGATTTGGACAAAGATGAATCGCTTCAAGCCTATCGAAGAAGAAGACTCTTTAGATGCAGGGCATAATTATGATGGGATAAAAGAATTGGACAATGTGACACCACCATGGTTTATCGCAGGCTTTGTAATCACTATTATTTTCGGAATTTTTTACTTGTGGCGTTACCATATTGCAGCAGCAGCACCCTTGCAAACTGAAGAATATAACATAGCGGTAGCTGAAGCGAAGATACAACAAGCAGAATTTTTGAAAACACAGGCAAACAATATTGACGAAAATTCAGTTGTAGTATTGGGTGCAGATGGCATTGCTGCGGGTAAGGCATTATTTGCCAGCAACTGTGTAGCTTGTCATGGTGATAAGGGTCAAGGAGCTTCTGTAGGACCAAACCTTTCAGATAATTATTGGATTCATAAAGGAGGGGTTAAAGACATCTTCAAGTCGATCAAATATGGCTGGCAAGAAAAAGGGATGAAACCTTGGAAAGATGATTTCTCTCCCAATCAGATTGCCCAATTATCCAGTTATGTTTATTCTTTAAAAGGCTCTAATCCTGTAGGAGGGAAAGAAGCTCAAGGTGATTTGTATACAGAAGAGGCTACAACAGCTGAAACAAAAAATTCAGACAGCAGTAAAACCATCAGTGCAGATACTACTAAAAATAAAACACACAACGAGCGATGAATACCGGAGGATTAGAAGAATCGAAAAACAAATCAGAACTAGACCAATCCTATAGAGACAGAGTCAGTACCGTTACGGAAAAAGGCAAACGCAATTGGGTGTTTGCCGAAAAACCAAAAGGTAAATTTTATACACTCCGCAACTATTTTTCATTCGCTTATTTTATAGCATTCTTCAGCATACCATTGATCAAGGTCAATGGTATGCCTTTTTTAATGCTCAACTTCCCTGAAGGGAAATTCATTATTTTCAGTAAAATTTTTTGGCCTCAAGACTTCATCATCTTTGCGGTAGGGATGATAACTGCAATTGTCTTTGTGGTACTTTTTACAGTGATCTATGGTAGGCTTTTTTGTGGTTGGGTATGCCCACAGACAGTATTTATGGAAATGTTGTTTCGCAAAATTGAGTGGTGGATAGAAGGCTCCTATACCCAACAACAAAAGCTAAACAAAGCACCTTGGAACACAGAAAAAATATTAAAAAGAGGAGGAAAGCATGTAACCTTTTTTCTATTGTCTTTCCTCATTGCCAATACCTTTCTTGCTTACATATTGGGTATAGATGGCTTGCTGAAAGTCATTCACGAACCCTTCTCTGAACACCTACTGTTATTCTTCGGACTACTATTTTTTACTTTTTTGTTTTACTGTGTATTTGCCTTTGTCAGAGAAATTGTATGCACTACTATTTGCCCTTACGGTCGCTTGCAAGGAGTAATGTTTGATAAAGATACCATGCAAGTGGCGTATGATTACAAGCGCGGAGAGCCTCGCGCCAAAATATCGGCTCAACTATCTACTGCTGGCGATTGCATTGATTGTCATAAATGTGTGCATGTCTGCCCTACTGGCATTGACATCCGTAACGGCATTCAGATGGAATGTGTAGGCTGCACGGCTTGTATTGATGCTTGCGATGAAGTGATGGTCAAAATCAAAAAACCAGTCGGGCTTATTCTATATGCCTCAGAAAATCACATTTCCAAAGGCCATAAATTTCATTTCAACAACAGAATGAAAGCTTATTCCATACTGCTCATTATTCTGACTATATTTATGACGGTATTGATTGCCAGCAGACATAGTATTGACACTTATATTTCAAGAGTCAAAGGGCAATTGTACCAAGAATTACCGGAAAATAAATTGAGCAATCTCTTTAATGCAAAAATCATTAATAAAACGAACAAAGATGTTGCTATTGAATTGCGCTTAGAAAATATAGCAGGTGAAATAAAAATGGTGAGTCAGCACCAATTACACTTGAAAAAAGAGGCACTCAACCAATTGACTTTCTTCATTATCTTAGACAAAAAAGAAATTCATAAAAGAAACACGGAACTAAAAATCGGCATCTATCAAAATGGAGCAAAAATCCAAACCATCAATTCCACCTTTTTAGGGCCCTTTATGTAAACAAGAAAATATCAATTATGAATTGGGGATATAAAATAATGACGGTTGTAATTGTTTTTATTATAGCTATGTGTAGCATGGTTTATGTAGCAATGCAACAAAAAAATGAAATGTTTGATGACAAGTACTACATAAAAGAGTTGAAGCATCAAGACTTAATCAATGCCGAAAAAAACTTAAATGCCTTATCTGAAAATTTACGCATTATTGACAGTAGTAATTTAATCATAGTGAGCATCCCGTCAACTGCAAGCCAATCAATTAGCGAGGGAACAATTTCCTTTTTAAGGTCCTCAGATCAATCAAAAGACACTACTCTACCCTTAATACTTGATGCGAATGGTATGCAATTGATTGGGAAAAACGCATTTATAAAAGGCATGTATAAAGTTCGTGTGAATTGGAAAAGCAACCAAAAACCTTATTATACCGAGAGGTCTATCTTCGTTGAATAACACATGTGGTACAGTATTTTGGCAGGGCTAGGCATTGGCTTAATAGGCAGTTTTCATTGCATTGGTATGTGTGGCCCTATTGCATTGTCTTTACCTATTTATGGTAAATCTAAAATAGAAAAACTATTACTGATTATCCTGTACAATATAGGCAGAGCATGCTCCTATGCTTCATTAGGCTTGTTATTTGGCTATATTGGCAATCAGTTTTTTTTATTTGGATACCAAAGAGCATTTTCAATAAGCCTCGGATTTCTATTACTCATTTTCCTTTTTGCCCATCAATTTCTCAGTGCTCGTTTTGCTATCATCGACAAAATTTTCAATCGAGTCAAATCAGTTTTGGCGAAGGGGCTACAATCTACACAAAGCAGCTATTCATATTTCTTAATTGGTGTTGCTAATGGATTTTTACCCTGCGGCTTAGTCTATTTGGCAATAGGCTCTGCTATGGCTACAGGCAATATGCTGTATGGTGCAGCACTGATGTTTGTATTTGGCATGGGCACCTTCCCACTGATGATTAGTTTGATGATTTTCGGACGTTTTATATCACTCACTTTTCGCAATAGAATGCGCAAAATAACTCCCGCATTTATTGTACTTACTGCTTTAGTAATTATTCTGAGAGGAATGAATTTAGGCATTCCGTACCTCAGTCCTCAATTGCAGGAAAACAATGCGGTAGAACAAGTAAAATGCCACAAATAATAGGCGCAAACGATAAAAACGAAGATTGCTTTGTCTATCTGAAAGGCGGTTTTGGCTTAGATGCAGGCTTGGGTGCTACTTCGTCTTGATAAAATTCATAACTGCGCTTGAAGAATTTTTCGAAGGTTCTTGCCTGAATCAATAATGTATCATGTGTGCTTTTATTAATCGCATACATACGCTCTACATCCACAGGTCTATGAGTAGAATCTGTTGAAGTTTGGTCACTCATATCGACAACCCTATCGTTGGCATCTATCCAATAAATATCTAAATCAAATTTTTGTCCTGATTTTTTCTCAATATTCAAATTGCAACGCATCCGTGCATTTCGAATCATAGAATCTATGCCAATCATTCCATTCATGTAGCTCTCTGCATTTATTTCGCTAAAAAAAGTCAGATAAGCCTTTGCTCGATTGAGGTTGAGATGGCTTAATACAGGTTTCAATTGCTCATCTACAGTAACTATTGGGGTTTTAAGCGCATTTTGAATCGAAAAAGAATTTAAAGGTTCATAGGGATAATGAACACTCACTTTCTGCAAGCTATCAGCTGGAATATCAAAAACTAGGAGAGCGCGCCAATCATTCAATTCGGTGGTAAAGCGAGGAGTTAAATAACCATCATAACCTGGTATCTCAACCAAATAAGGTTGTGTAGCATTTTCAATAATCATAAAAGAGCCATGATAATTAGGTCCTTGACCTGCCACATAAAAGCTTCTGATTTTTTTACCCTCCAAATCGTACACCTCTACTTTAGTAGCTAATCCAGCCAACAATTTAACCACCCTATCCATGTCTTTGGGGCTTACAGGCGAATGCGCTGTTTGCAATTTCAAGCAAGTAAGAATATTCAGCATTTGAATGGGCATAGCCGTAAACTCTTTGTTCAAAGACCACGAATGACTGGGTTGACGTTGCAACAAAATAGATTGCCCATCATTATCCACCAAAAAGATTTTGCCGATACTCGCTGTATCTCTAATGCTAAAATTAGCCTCGTTGCTTTGGTACAATTCGTCATTATTCCGAATCAGAAAAAAATACACACCAAGGCCTAAGACACAAGCCAATACTAGATAAACTAATGTTTTTCCCATGTTCGATATTAAATACCTGTTACTATTTTAATTTTTTTTCGTATCTTCTTTTTCTGAAAAACATATATACAGAGGCAAAGACAAGGATAATACCGCTGGGGAGTAAAATATTAATCCACTGCCATTTTGTTTTTTCTGCTTTCACCCTTCCACTATCCAACAATCTGAGTTTTACCTCTTTAGATCTACACTCCAACAGTCCCGATTTATCCGTCAAATATTCTAAGCAGTTCAAGAAAAATGTTTTATTGGCAAAGCGATTTCTTGTATATCTCCAATAGCCCATCTCCATGGTACCCTCACGTTCCGAAAAATCATTTTCTATCAAGTCGCCATCAGAAACTACAATCATACTTGTAGCAGAGTCGCAATGAGATTTAAAAGGCATCTTCAAAGTATCCTTTAATACTTTTAGAAAATCGGGTTGTAATCGATTATTGAATACGGATTTAAATTTCCCTTCCAACAAAACAGCCACCGGTTGGTAGGGTTTATTAAACATACGGTTATCTAGCTTAAACGCCATCATACTCAAACTCACTCTTACCGGATGAGGTGCTACACGGCTATACTTTGAAGAAGCTAACAAAATTGTTTTCTTGATATCGGGATTAGCAATAGTATCTATACTACTGGTAAACATACTCATCACAGGGTCTAAATTATGCACAATAGGATGCTTAGAAGTCGGCATCAGTACTGGAAAATAGATCCAAGGACGCAATTCGGTTTGGGGTTTATCGCCTAGCATACCCACCACCACGGGTATAGGATTACAATCCATATCTTCTATCAAGTTTGGATTGACACGCACACCATAATTGAACAACATATCTTCCAAATTCAAGGTCAAATCTCTAGTTAAAAAAGATTGGGAAGATTCGCGACTCATGCTATCCATACTTGCACGAACACCATCCAAGAGCCAAAGCACATGACCACCACGCATGATATACTGGTCAATCTTAAACTTATCTTTATCTTCAAATGCAGAGCGTGGTTTATTGATAATAATAGCCTCGTAAGTACCTAAGCCCGGACCAGGAATTATCATACTCCCATGCAAGTCAATGGTATCCAAATGATACAACATCTTAATCGTATTGAGTGCATCATTGGTATTAGCGCCAAGATTTTCATCGTTACCCATGATGTAACCAACTGAAGCTTGATCGGGCTGAGTGAGGTAATTGATAGCACTGGCAAATTTGTATTCCAAAAGTGATTCGGAATAATTCAATACTTCAATGGGATTCATGCCTTGAAGATTGTTTTCAAGCAGATTGACGGGATATTCTTTGCCTTTGTATTGCACTAAAGCATAGGGGAAAATAACTTTTTCGGAATAACCCTCTTCATCTTGCACTTGCAAGTTGGTACCATGAATTTCTTTCTTCGCCAAAGCCTGAAAAATAGGTCCTTTTTCCTTCTCAGTTTTCCCTTCAAATGGGTCTGAGAATCGAAACACCACCTTATTGCCTGATACCTCTTTGAAGTACTGCAAACACTCGCGTGTAGATGATGCCAAACGCTGAAAACCAGCAGGTAATTGACCTTTGAGATAAACGTCGATTACCGCCACCTCTTCCATACTATGCAGCATCTTTTTCGTCGAAGGCGATAAGGTAAATCTTTTTTCTTCGGTAAGGTCAAAGCCATAATGAAAGCGTGCTGCCAATAAATTGACGCAGACCAATATGGCTGCAAGTAACACAATTCTGATGCTTGCTTGGCGTTGTTGATTTTTTCTTTTTGAAGAAGGATTGCTTGTCATTAATTCTAATAAATATAGTAAAGTTAATTTAATCTTGTTTAGCCGTATCCCAAGTGCGGCGACTGAGCGATAATTGTGTCAATGAAATAAAGAGCACAATAACGGAAAGGAAATAAACAACATCTCTAGTATCTACAATACCCCGACTAATCGAATTGTAGTGAAACGAAAGCCCAACCATGGTTAAATAATAATCCAAGCCGCCGTAAAAAGCAGGCACATTACTCAAAGCCTCAAAGCCAGAATACAGCAAATAGCAAGCAAATACGGCCACCAAAAAACTGACGATTTGATTACTCGTAAGCGAGGAGCAAAAGAGTCCGATAGAGGCAAAAGAAGCAGCTAATGACAACAAACCAATGTAAGAACCAATAATACCACCCGTGTCTAAATTATTGGGCACAGCCGAGAGATTGCTAATGGTATATACATAAATGAGTGTGGGCAACAAAGCAAAAACAACCAAAACCAACACCGCAAAATACTTACCCAATATAATCTGCAAACTACTCAATGGTTTTGTAGATAACCATTCAATGGTTCCACTCCTGAACTCGTCGGGAAAAGCACGCATGGTCACCGCAGGAATCAAAAACATCAAAAGCCAAGGAGCCAATTCAAAATATTTCTCAAGCGTGGCATAGCCGAATTCTAAAATACTGGTCTGCCTTATACCCCAAAGGAATAGACCGCAAAACAACAAAAAGACTATGATGACTACATAGCCTACTATAGAACTAAAAAAAGAATTAATTTCTTTGATAAAAATACTACGCATAATTTTTTTGAGTTAGGTGCGTTGTGTGCAGAACGCAAACCTACAAGAAAAAGATGATTTTTAGACCACCCTTGCATTTTACTAACGTTTTTTACCCTTTGTATTTTCTGTGAATGAATACATTATCTTTGTCGTGGTATAAAATTTCAAAAAAACCAAAAATTACTTTCATCAATATGAAAAAAATCATTTCAACCATTGAATTACTACTTATAGTCATTGGATTTAGTGCCTGCAACGACAAACTCAATATTGCTGCCCCGTACAAAAATATTACCGTAGTGTATGGATTGCTCAATATAACAGACACAGCTCACTATATCCGTATTCAAAAAGCATTTATGGACGAGACGCAAAGTGCTATTGACATGGCAAAAGTTGCTGACTCTAGTTTTTATAATGCGCTCAAAGTAAGCGTGAAAGAGATCAGTGCCGACGGAGTCTTACTCAATACAATTACACTGAATAAAGTAGATTTACTCAACGAAGGTTATCCTAAAGATCAAGGAGCTTTTTTCAACACACCTAGTTACGCCTACAAATTCAAATACCCTCTGAATAAAGACAATACCTATCACCTTATTATACTCAATACTCAAACAGGCAATATAGACTCTGCCTCAACACCCGTCATTGACAATACCTTGCCTATTAGCTCTTTTGGGCTAAGAGAATGGCTATTGACCCAGTTCAGCTTCAATTTTCCTAAAGAATACACAGTAGACGGTAAAATAGACCAAGTAAAATATTCAATAAGTATCCCCCCCAATGTAGGTTCTGTCGAATTAATTGTTCGTTTTAACTGGACAGACTCGAATACAGTAACTAAAACTGCGGTTCATAAATCTGCCGACTATACCTTATTTACCCAAACTACCACTCCTGAATTTACGCCCCAAAGCATCGTTCAGACATTGGATGTGGGTACTGCCAACAAAAATTTATACGATTTCATTCGGAATGCTGTAGGCACAAATCTTGAGAGCAATTTATATCACTACCTAGATTCATGCGACATGTACCTTTATGTGGCGGGCTTGGAATACAGACGTTATAAAGATTTGAACAACATCACTGGAGGGTTAACTGCCAATGAAATTCGCCCTGTATATACCAATATTAAAGGGAAAGATGCAATGGGTTTGTATAGCACAAGAGCTTATAAGCAACGCTTGCAAGTACCCATAGGCCAGGACACACGCGACTCAATACTCACGAATACACAAACGAGAGGTTTAAATATTCGATTCTACCCATAACTGATTGAATTCAGCGTTTTATCTGTCAGGCAAATAAGCGCTACACAATAGCGATAATAATTTTGAAATAATAGTGGTAGATGTAAGTGTGCATCTGATAGAATAGCCTAAAAAAAACACAGCGAGAAAACTATTCTAGCAACAAGAAAAGACACGGTCTAAAAAGCCAATTAGTGGTAGAAAAGTAGAGAAATAGACAAAAGCGATTGAACCTCCGCCTAAATCTTATTACCGCTATCTGTAATTTTCAATTATGTTAGGGACCTAATATATGCACCCTAAATACCGAAGACGGATTTTCTTTCCTAAGCTTTGGAATGCTGATGGATTGGCAAATTGGAGGAGAAATATCTAAATCAAAGAAACAACACTCTTTTATAGTATTAGCTTACTTTTAGTAGATGGTGGTGTATTGACATCCTCCGAGCAATTTAGCTTATTCTTGCGAATAAAATAAAGCACGCAAAACAAGGCGAATGTGCAAAGCGTTATGAGTGGAAAGGAAAGATTAATGGGTAAATCTTGTACCAAGAAAGCAATCAAAATAATAATCAGGTTGGCAGAAGTGAGCGTCACAACAATTTTAGAATGAGAAAAACCCAAGTCTAACAAATAATGATGCAAATGTGATCTATCGGCAGCAAAAGGGGATTTTCCATTGGCAATACGGGTAATAAATACTCTAAATGTATCAAATACAGGGATGAAGAATAGAGACAATGCAACTAATAATACGCCTTTGGGACTGTGGAATAAAACATTAGTTTCTAATTGACGGACATTGTCTGTCAGTATAATTGCCAACACCGCTATAACAAAGCCAATCACCAAAGACCCTGAATCTCCCATGAATATACGAGCGGGTGCATAATTAAATTTTAAAAATGCAATAATAGCCCCCATTAGAGCAAATGAAATAATTGCAGGGCTATACAAATTATTAACGGCAAACGCCAAACCCAAGAAAAAAGTGCATACTAAAGCAATAGTACCCGCTAGTCCGTCTATACCGTCAATCAAATTAAAGGCATTACTCACAAAAGTGCAGCCAATAATAGTAACTAAAAGACTAGGTATATAGGGCATTTCGTTGATACCCATAAAGCCATATAAATTATCCAGCCTAAAGTCTGCAAGTAAAGCTATTATAGCAGATGCCGCCAACTGGGCAATAAATTTTTTGGAGGGATTTACATTAATCAAATCATCTTTTACGCCAGTAACAAAAAGTATTAAGATGGCGGCAACGATGTAATTCCATTTAGGAAATTCTGCAGGATTGATGAATATGGACGCAATTACACTAAAACCGAGAAAGATTGCTATGCCTCCTAGGTTGGGGACTACTTCAGTATGAATTTTACGTTCATTATCGGGCAAATCAAATATTTTTTTCTTTTTGCTAATATAAATAATTCTAGGTATTGCACTCATGCACAATAACAGAGAAAGAATTGTATCCCCTGAGTATAATATTAACTTATTTAAACCAAGTGTACCCATATTACTGTTGCAATTTCAATAAAAATTATTATCTATTAACCCACCTTTTTAGAATCGGTTGGAGTTGTTTTTTTAAATTTATAATCTATTATTCAATTCAAAAAAATCGTATTGTATTTTACCTCGCCAAACTCTTTTGGTTTTAATTTTAAAATCGTATGCTTCTCGGATTGTGGTCTGAGCAATTTATCGCAAATCTTATCAACAATTCGTTCTGCGGCTTTCCCATCCCACAATTCAGGACATTTACCCAGCTGCCACTCACCTGCTTTTAATTTTTCGAAAGCGCTGAATATATATTTCGGGCTATTACCCAAAAGCATATTAGTTCCGACGGTGCAAGTTTCGGGTCTTTCTGTATTGTTTCTTAATGTCATACAGGGTACATTCATGACGGTTGCTTCCTCTGAAATGCCGCCTGAATCGGTCACTACTGCTCTCGCATTTTTTACCAAATAGTTAAATTCTAGGTAGCCCATAGGGTCGGTCATAATGATTCGTGAAGAAGGTCGGATGCCAAAACTATCCAACATTTTGGCTGTATGTGGGTGTACAGGAAAGATTACAGGGGTATGTTCTGCCGCCTCACTTATGGCATCCAGTAATGCCCCTAAAGTTTCGGCATTGGATATATTTGACTGACGATGTAGCGTTAATGCAAAGTACTTCTTGCTTTCTAAACCATATTCGTCCCAAAAAGAAGGTTTTTTAAACTTTCTTTCGTTATTGTATAGAGTATCTATCATGGTGTTGCCCACAAAAAATATCCTAGAGGGGCTTACGCCTTCGTTAATTAAATTTTCGGATGCTGTGCGCGAAGTGGTAAAGAAGTAATCTGAAATAGAATCAGTCAATATTCTATTAATTTCTTCAGGCATTTGGCAATCGCCACAACGCAAGCCAGCCTCCACATGCACTAGAGTAATTTTAGGGTCTGTTTTTTTGGTAGCCAAAGCGCAAGCAATAGTAGAATTTACATCTCCACACACAATGACCATATCAGGTTTTTGAGTAGCGAGTACCTTACTATATCGGGCTATGATAGTCGCCATTTGTTTGGAGCTTTCTATATTCCCAACATTCAAATTGATGTTTGGGGAGGGAATATTGAGCTCGTCAAAAAAAATGCCGCTCATTTTTTTATCGTAGTGCTGGCTTGTGTGAATCAATCGGTAACTAATACCAAAATCTTCTGAAAGTCTGGCATCTAGCTCTTTTACAATAGCTGCAACTTTAATAAAATTTGGCCTAGCCCCAACTATAATATCAATAAGTACGCCCATTTTATATCTCAATAATGGTTTTTATTATTTTATTTTTAACTACTGCAACTATTTTTGGCGCTAAGACCACTTCATTAAATCCTTTACAATATTGGTAATAGTCGAGTCGAGTATCGCAATTTTGAAAATAAATTTTAATGCTTGTTCCCTCTATATACCAAACCTGATTGTCAAAGCTCAATGAAACATCAGAGCTGAAGTGCAAATATAACACGGAATTTTGACCTTTCCAACCTAAAAGTTCATCTGTAATCTCTACACTGGTTTCAAATGCACTTATTTCCCTCTTATGTAAAATGTCAAATGAATTAAAATAGCCGTCTTGAATACATTTTATGTAATTGTTATCCTCCTTAATTATTTTAATATCTGGTCTTTTCCCCATTCTAAATGAAGCCCAAACATCTGCCGAGTTTTGAGATGCCACAGAGATGGTGTTGTGGGATTGTGTTGAACGCTCTACCAACCGCAAATCGGTCAATTCGTATGTACTTACCCCCCTATCCACTATAATTGGCACTCCTCCTGTATATAAACAAAAACTGAACGCATCTGCATGGCTATGACCAGGTTGAAAATTACTAATAATATTTCCACAATTAAAGAACAACTGGTAATTCAATCCGTTATACCTCCTATACCCACTTTCTCCCAATGCAATTGCGCTCAATGCAATACCCAAATCTTGTGCCAAACTATTTAACTCATAAAATGAAATAGCCATTTCGCTATTGCTATCCCCAAAATTAGGGTAGTCATTGCGACCATCAGACAAAACAAATAGACACGACAACATCCTAGAAATATTAATTTCCAATGTTTTGTGCGAAATGATTTTTATATCGCAACGCTTGAATAAGAATAATAATTCTAATAAATTTTTCAATAAAATAGAATGATAGCTTGGCGACTTTTCGAAATGGCAACCATCAGCTAGAATTTGAACAGCCAACTCCTCCTCCACTATTGTTTTACCAAGTTCCCAAAAACGTGCCTCATCGAAATAAAAGCCTGCCCATAAAAGCGCAATTCCATTTTCCAATAAATGATTGCCCATCAACTCGTATTCTGGAAAAGAAGATAAACGATAAGATTGACTGAATAATTCATCTAGTATTTTCTTATTTCCAATCTGATGTCGCATCAAAAACTTAATCCAATTGACTATTCTTAATGAAGCAGGAAAAGAATGCTGATACACCTCACTATCATTATGATTATCAATATATTGAAGGATTGAATCTATCTTGCTTTCTACGCTTATCGAAGTATCATTTAGCCAATCAAAGTAGTGCAGTTTAAAAGCCCATAATAACCCGAATTCGCAAAAGTCCCAATCAATTTTTTGCTCAAAAACTTTTGTTCGATTTAAAAAAGAAAATGAGCGCGTATCGGCATGATACAAATTGTTGTGGCAAGAAAAAGCAGGAAATTGAAGAGGCTTATGCGATAAAGCTTTTTGTATGTGGTGATCCTTGGCTTTCCTTGGAAAGTAAAATTTACGCTTAACTGGATAATAAACCCTATAATATATTTGCTCCCACTTTAAGTATTTGACAGTGTGAAAAAGACGCATTATATATTGGGCGGAGAAAAAAGCGCAGCGAGTAAAGCTCATTTTGATAATAAGTTAAGCACTTTTACGTTCTTTTGCATATCGCAAATTTAGTGAAAAATAATAAACTATACTTATTATTAAATAGGTATCAAGCAGAGATTGCTGTCGTTTTAACGCTGGGTATGGTCTATGGTTTTTTGTGGGGAAGGGCTATACTCTCCATGAGTATGTTGCTTTTTTCTATCAATGCGATGTGGAAAACACCTCCAAGGCTTTGGATAAAAAATAAATGGTGGCTTTGGGGTTTATCTTGGACAATGATCTATCTAATTTCCTATTTCTGGAGTAGCGATATCCCATATTGGGCAGAAAGAGTGCAAGTAAAAATTCCATTTTTATTTTTCCCGCTTGCATTTGCTTGTTTGGCACCCTTCTCCGAAAAACTCCTTCGATATTTATGTATCGGTATCATTCTATTGGTTGCAGGAGGTTGCATTTATTCTTTATCATTTTATTTTTTCGATACCGAAAAGATACTGAATGGCTACCGTTTTTCTTTGGTAATGCCTACGCCAGCCTATAAAGATCATATTCGTTTCAGCATTTTTGTATCATGGTCGATAATTTGGTGCTTTTTCTTATTCAGAAAAATGAATACGGTTCCACAAAAAATCATTGTACTTGCCGCTATACTTTTTTTTAGTGCTTATGTGCACATTTTGGCGGTACGCAGCGGCATTCTTGTTTTATATAGCTTTGCTATACTGTACATATTTTATTTATTACTCAAGAAGAGATGGCAATATGCTGGTGTATTATTGCTTTCGTTTGCGAGCAGTGTATTTATTGCCTATCAAAAAGTGCCTTCTTTTCAACACAAATGTATGTATGTAAAATATACATTCGAAGAATATCAAAAAGGAAATAAAAGTGCCAACTTTTCGGATTTAGGCCGACTTATTTCTTACGAATTGGCAGCAAAAATATTGTACGAACACCCCCTTATCGGAGTCGGGGCAGGCGACATTCGCACCGAAATGAAGAAAAAATATGAACAATTTTCACCCAAAACTAAACCCGAACAACGAATTGTACCTCACAATCAAATCATTGTCGTAACCTTGGCAGGCGGTGTACTGAGTTTGGGCTTTTTCCTTATTTGGCTCTTTTACCCGCTAACACAAATCAAAAGAACACGTTCAGGCTTTTATGTTTTTGCAGTTTGGGTTGCCCTACTCACCACTATGTTGGTAGAACCTATGCTAGAACTTCAATTTGGTGTTTTTGTGTATCTGTTTTGTTTTTTATGGACACAGAAAGCTTCTGAAGTAGCAACTACCCCCTCTATAAATTAGTGTTGTGCGCCATTGTTGAGACTACTATCATAACCCCAAAAAGGAGCATTATCGTCTATAATATTAAGATGCTCTTTATCAAATTGGTACAGCTTATATCTTTTAATCACAATCGTAATGTCTTTTATCCATAGCCCCTTAGCTTCTGCATAGCCATATTGATTCATCGTATGTAACCATTTTTTATAATCCATATTGCCTTTGAGCTGCAAATAATATTTTTTAGATTTTATCACTCTGGCAAAATCACTAAAAGAGGCTTCGGCATTAGGGTACTGTTTGTAGGCAGAATGATGATGAGACTTGCTTTTGCTTAAATGATTTTTACCCTTTACCCCAAAAAAATTATTCAATAAACGGCAATTTTTGCTTTTACCCATACCAGACTCTATCATAGATACGCCAAGAATAACACTTGCCGGAATCCCTGTTCGCAGCATAAGGCTTGAGGCAATTGGCGCATACTTTTCTACATACTTTTCGCCCACGCCTTGCCCAAAAGAAGCATGACCCCAAAGCATTAATACAAGGGCACAAAGAAATATTTTGTATTTATTGAACTGCAAAACCATTACCCAATATTAATAATAACCGATAAAAAAACAAACGAATCTATAGTTGATTAATGTGTGTTTTTTTCAAAAATAGCATTATATTTGTAATTCTAAAAGAAACAACTCCTAAACAGCATGCTTGATTTCTTACTTGTATTTTTAGCGTATTTACTTGGCTCTATCCCCTCTGCGGTATGGGTGAGTAAGTATTTTTATGGTATGGACATTCGTGAATTTGGCAGTGGGAATGCTGGCGCTACTAACACATTCAGGATTTTAGGCAAAAATGCCGGTATTATCGTAATGGTTGCCGACATGCTCAAAGGATTTTTGGCAGTAAAGTTATCTTTGTTTTCTTATTACTCATGGCATCCCCAACCTTCCATCCCATTTGTCAATCTACAAGTAGTACTGGGAATTGCAGCAGTGGTAGGTCATATTTTCCCGATTTTCGCAGGTTTTCGTGGAGGTAAGGGTATTGCCACCCTATTTGGTATGATATTAGGCATACAACCTTTAGTTGCTGTAAGCTTGGTGGGCGTTTTCATGCTCATGTTGTTTGCAACCCGCTATGTATCACTTAGTTCTATTAGCGCAAGCATTGCCTTCCCTCTACTCATCCTCTTTATTTTCCGCGAACCTGAGTTGAGCTATAAAGTGTTTGCCATCGGCACTGCGGCATTAGTAGTACTCACTCACCATAAAAATATTAGCAGACTGCTCACAGGCAGCGAAAGCAAAGCACCCATTTTCAAAAAAAGGGACAAAAGAAGAAAGAATAACAACTAAAGGTTATTCGCACTTGAAAGTACCCATTCTACAACATCTCCTCAGTTACCTTTTACCTATTAAGCTGCTTTCTGCCGAAGGCAAAACCACACCTCGTATCCATCTGTATCGTTTCCGCGGTCGTTGGCAACTAGGTGCCGCAACAGCCTTATACTCCGATGGAGCAGCATATCGCCCACTACTTGCTGCATTTAGGTATTTACAGGGCGACCTGAAGCAAAAAAAAGACATGCTGGTATTAGGCGCCGGACTAGGAAGTGCTGTTTCTGTGCTACACAAGCTACACATATCCATGAAAAGCACCTTGATAGACATAGACCCACAGATTATCGAATGGGGCAAGCAAATTATTGAAGAAGAAACAGGATATGCCTGCCAATGGATTTGTAGCGATGTACAAGACTTTGTTACCGAACAACAAAATGCCTATGAATTGATTGTTCTTGATGTTTTCCAGGATCGTGTAGTGCCTCACTTTGTAACAACGGTAGTTTTTTTACAAAAATGCAACAACTTATTAAAAGACACCAATAGCGCGCTGGTATTGAATTATATTATCAATAATCCCAAAAATTGGACAGAAACATTAAGCAACATTCAATCAATATTCCGAATAGAACACACCATCCAAATTGGCATCAATAGAATCTTAGTACTCAGAAAAAACGCTTAATGAGGCGCAGACTATGCGTTCGTTTGCGCAACAACTTACTCACTATCCCCTCTTGATCAATTTTATCTATTACGACACAACCGGCTGTTTCGGTGGCATGGATGATATAATGCTCGTTAAGCAAAATACCCACATGATTGATTCGTCCGTCGGCATTGCCAAAAAAAGCCAAATCGCCACAACGCACTTCTTGCAAAAAGGAAATCGTTTCACCTTGTAGAGCTTGCTGCGCAGCATCTCTCGCAATTTGGATACCGTTCATCTTCATCACTATTTGGCTAAACCCAGAACAATCTATACCCTCATGACTACGACCACCCCATAAATAAGGGGCGCATCGAAAAGAAGAGGCGTATCGTTCGATATTTTGAGCATCCGGTTTCAGTTCAGCAATAGCGAGCTTCTTTCCTTTGTACTTCGCTTTTTGCCCACCAAGCAATAGTGAACCCGACTTGATAGTCGCGCCCCAAGGCAAAAGGATTTCGGCTTCGGCACTGATGAGTTTGCTGCCCAAGCCCATTGTCAGGTATTTGGGTGCTTTATGAAATTCCCTTTTACTCAATAATTGCAATTGCCCCAATAGGCACCAACCTTCATATTCATCGTCAATACTGCGTATAAAAGCCCAATAATTATTTTGCACTTGCAACACTTCGGCATGTTCTCCATAAAGCAATTGGCTCAGCAATTCGGCTCGATGCGAAGGCTCTTTACGCATTGCTAAAACATTGACGCTACAAGTAGCAAAATACAATACCATAATTTTTTGAAACAGATTGGAACAGCAATATTAGACCTTTGCAACTATTCTACAAAATGAGCTTACTTTGCAAGCTACGCATCATGTTACCTCTTCCCTTATTAGAGCATCTCGAACTCAAAACCAAAACCGAAGCCAACATAAAATTGGCATGGGATATTGTGCGCAAAAAATGGATTCAACTGACACCCGAAGAGTATGTGCGCCAAGCTTTGCTTCATTATTTCATTCAGCAAAAGCACTATCCTATAGGTTTAATAGCTGTAGAAAAACAAATCAAATATGGCAGTTTGGACAAACGCTATGACATTGTGGTTTTTGACCGCAAACAAGCTCCTTGGCTATTGGTAGAATGCAAAGCACCAGGAGTACCCATTACACAAAACACACTGTACCAACTCTTGCAATACCACTCCCAAATACCATGCCCCTATTGGTTGCTGAGTAACGGTATGGAATCACATTGTGCGCAAGTAAGCGCAACAATAAATTGGTTAAATGAATTGCCTCAATATCCTACAGATTGATATTTTTATATAAAACAAAACATAGGCAATAGGATTAACCCGCCAATCATATACTGCTAAGCCTTATCTTTGTTTCCTTGAAAAAATTCATTGCCATATCATTCCTCACAGCTTACCTGCTCTCAACTACTGAATTACATCAGCTGTTGAAGTTGCCTTTTTTGGTAGAACACTTTGTGGAGCATAAGGAACAAAACAAACGAATGACCCTATGGCAATTTCTGAGCTTACATTATGCCGAGGGAAATGCGAAAGATGCCGATTACGAAAAAGACATGAAGCTGCCCTTTAAATCACACGATTGTTGTAGCAGTATCAATATTGTCGCCTTTATAGCGCAGCCTATAGCAGCTTTTACCATACAAGAAAGGCCTATTTATCGAACACAAAAATCTTTTAGTACGCTTAAAGAGGTATGCTTACGCGCTTCTTTTCTATCCAATATCTGGCAACCACCCAAAACCTGCTAATTATTTATTGCTTTTTTTGAATCATCCGATATAGGCCAACAACAAGGCACTCCTTTGCGATGGACTACATTTTAATTACAGTATTTAATTACACATAATCATGTTGCATAAAATCATTGAGTTTTCCATCAGGAACAAACTCATCATTGGACTATTGGTATGCGCCCTTATAGGATATGGCATATACCAAACGAGTCAATTACCTATTGATGCAGTTCCCGACATCACCAACAATCAAGTACAGGTCATTACTGTTGCACCGTCCTTTGGAGCAACAGATATAGAACGCTTAATCACATTCCCTATTGAACAAGCGAATAGTAATATCAACGGACTGAAAGAAATCCGCAGTTTCTCCCGTTTCGGGCTTTCGTTGGTTACTGTAGTATTTGACGACAATACAGATATTTATTGGGCTCGCCAACAAGTAGCTGAACGCCTACAGAAGGTACAAACCCAGATACCCAAAGGCATTGGCAATCCAGAGTTAGGCCCCATCACAACAGGACTTGGCGAGATTTATCAATACGTCATCAGACCCAAAGCAGGTTATGAAAACAAATATAATGAAACAGATTTGCGCACCATACAAGATTGGATTGTACGCAGGCAATTGTTGGGTGTAAAAGGAGTAGCTGAGGTAAGCAGTATGGGCGGCAAGCTAAAACAGTATGAGATAGCCGTAAACCCCAATAAGCTCCAATCGTACAACATCACCATACACGATGTATTCAATGCACTTGAAAAAAACAATCAAAACACAGGAGGAGCTTATATCGAATGCGGCCCAACGGTATTATTTATTCGTAGCGAAGGACTTATCGGCAACAGAGCAGACATCGAAAATATTGCCATCAAAGCTACATCAAATGGAACACCCTTGTTTATAAAAGACGTAGCCGATGTAAACATAGGCTACGCCACTCGATATGGTGCTATGTGCTACAACGACAAAGGCGAAGTGGCCGGCGCAGTAGTGATGATGCTCAAAGGAGCCAATAGTAGTGCCGTTATTAAAAACGTAAAAGATCGAATTGCACAAATACAAAAAACAATGCCAGAAGGCGTTATCATCGAACCATTTCTCGACCGCACCAAAATGGTGGATAACGCTATTGGAACGGTAGAGAAAAATTTGATGGAAGGAGCACTCATTGTCGTATTCATTTTGGTACTCTTCTTGGGCAATTTTCGAGCAGGTTTTTTGGTGGCATCTGTCATTCCTTTAGCAATGCTATTTGCTATCATCTTGATGAACACATTTGGGGTGAGCGGCAATTTGATGAGCCTTGGTGCTTTGGATTTCGGCTTGATTGTAGATGGCGCAGTGATTATAGTAGAAGCAGTCATGCACACCTTATCGCACAGCAAAAAATTTAGCCCCATCAACAAACTAAGCCAAGATGATATGGATGTGCAGGTGAGCAAGTCGGCAAGCAAAATGATGAATAGTGCTGTATTTGGGCAAATCATTATCCTAATCGTCTATTTGCCCATATTTACCCTACAAGGTATTGAAGGTAAAATGTTCAAGCCCATGGCACAAACAGTTGCCTTTGCCCTATTAGGAGCTTTCATTCTTTCCCTTACCTACATACCAATGATGAGTGCTTTGTTTTTGAGTAAAAGAATACAGCACAAAGCTAACCTTTCGGACAAAATAATGCGCCACATTGAACGTAATTATCAAAAATGGCTATCTAAAATTTTGCGATTCCCAAAAACCGTTTTAGCAAGTGTACTTGCTCTATGTATCCTTGCTATTATCACCCTTAGCTTTATGGGAGGCGAATTCATTCCAGCGCTCGAAGAAGGCGATTTTGCGGTTGAGACAAGAGTATTGACCGGCAGCAATTTGAATACCTCCATAAAAAATACACAAGCGGCGGCACATATACTCAAATCAAAATTTCCAGAGGTAGAAAAAATAGTTACAAAAATAGGAAGTGGCGAAGTGCCTACAGACCCCATGCCTATGGAGGCAAGCGATATGATGATTATTTTAAAAGACAAAAGCAAATGGACTTCTGCCCATACCTTCAACGAGCTTTCAGAAAAGATGGGTGATGCACTAAAAGACATCCCGGGTGTAAGCTTCGGCTTTCAGTTCCCTGTACAGATGCGTTTTAATGAGCTAATGACGGGTGCCAGACAAGATGTAGTGTGTAAAATATTTGGCGAAAATCTAGACACACTGGCACGCTATGCCGAGCAATTAGGCAAAATAGTCTCTACGGTAAAAGGCAGCCAAGATCTATTTGTAGAGCCGGTAACCGGTATGCCACAAATTATCGTGAACTACAAAAGAGCATCCATCGCACAATACAACCTAAACATAGAAGACATCAATAAAGTACTCCATACTGCCTTTGCAGGTCTGTCTACGGGATTGATTTTTGAAGAAGAAAAACGCTTTGACTTGGTAGTACGATTACAAAACAATCAGCGCAAGAATCTCGAAGATGTGCAAAACCTGCTCATTCCTACACCGCAAGGCACTCAAATACCACTGCAACAATTGGCGGAAGTATCTATAAAAGATGGTCCCAACCAAATACAGCGAGAAGATGCCAAGCGTAGAATCGTAGTCGGATTTAATGTACGCGACCGAGATGTTCAAAGTATTGTGAATGAATTGCAACAAAAAGTGGAGCAACAAATAAAATTACCTACGGGCTACTACATCGCTTATGGTGGTGCTTTCGAAAACTTGAACGAAGCAAAAAAACGCTTAATGATAGCCGTTCCCGTTTCCTTAATACTCATATTTTTACTCTTATTTTTTGCTTTTGGTTCGGTCAAACAAGGATTAATTATTTATACTGCCATTCCATTATCAGCCATCGGAGGGATATTCTTCTTAGCCTTGAGAGGCATGCCTTTCAGCATTAGCGCAGGGATAGGATTCATAGCACTATTCGGTGTTGCCGTACTGAACGGAATTGTACTCATCGCCGAATTTAACCGGCTAAAAAAAGAAGGCATGAAAGATTTGTGCCGCATTGTATTGATGGGTTCCAAAATGAGATTGCGCCCCGTTATGATGACCGCCTTCGTTGCCTCCTTGGGCTTTTTACCGATGGCTATCAGCAATGGATCGGGAGCCGAAGTACAAAGACCATTAGCAACGGTAGTAATCGGAGGCTTGATGTTTGCCACTTTGTTGACCTTGTTTGTATTACCCATTTTGTATATCGTTTTCGAAAAACTGGAATTTAAGCCCATGAAAAAAAACAAAGCTATTAACCTTAGCATCATACTAATCATTGCAGGCACAATAAATACTGCTGCACAAAAAAGCATAACACTGCAAGCGGCTATCGACTCTGCATATACCAATAATCGGGCTCAAAAAAATGAAGCCTTGAAAGTGCTGTATCAAAAACAATTAATCAAAACAGGAATCAATGTCGCGCCAATCCTTATTGTTGGCGAGTATGGACAAATCAATAGCGCCTACAGAGACAATAGATTTGGCATTACTCAGATGCTCAATTTCCCAACTGTCTATAATAGACAAAAGAATTTGCTGAAAGAAGAATGGATCGCTATGACAGTAAACGCTTCGCTCAAAAAAGCAGAATTAAAAAAAATAGTCAGCGAAACATTTTATACCCTAGTCTATCTCAATGCAAAAGAACAATTACTCCTCAAAAGCGACAGTCTATATGCTGAATTTTTACGCAAAGCACAATTGCGATTCTCGAAAGGAGAAAGCAATGTATTGGAAAAAGCAACCGCTGAAACCCAAACAGCCAATATAAAAACACAGCTCCGACAATTGCAACAAGAAAAAGAAGTAATGCTAATTCAATTACAACTCCTACTCAATACAGCAAACAGATATAGCCCAGACTCAAATAGCCTTAAATATGAACCAGCAGACCCGTTGAGGAATGGAGGTATAGAGGAACACCCGAGCTTGCTCCTTGCAAAACAATTAGAAAACCAAAGTAAGGCTAATGTAAAATTGGAGCAATCCAAATTGCTCCCCGACATCAGTATAGGATATTACAGTATGACAATGCTGGGCAACGGAGCAGACAATATACTGTACAATAGCAGCACGAGATTTCAATCCGCACAAGCAGGTTTAGGAATCCCTTTATGCTTGAGCGCACAAAGAGCAAAAATAAAAGCGGCTAAAATGTATCAGCAAATTACAGAGCAGCAATATTGGGAAGTAAAACAAAAAATAGAATCGGCACTCGAAAGCGCTACCGTACAACACCAAATCAATCTCGAAAACACACAATACTTGGAGCAAAACAGTCTGCAAAACATTGGACTCATCACCGATGCTGCCAACAAACAATTGATGAATGGCGATATTAATTATCTAGATTGGGTGATGCTCATCAATCAAGCAATCGGTATCGAAAACAGCTATTTAGACGCTGTAAAAGCACTAAACGAAAGCGCCATTCAAATCAATTTTCTCACCTCAAAATAATTGTACCCAATGAAAAGAACTCATTTTATCATGTGGATATCCGTATTGCTCTCTGCCTGCCACACAAAACAAAACACGAGTAATCAACAAGCTGCCGCAATCACAACAAATGAAATGCGCAGCAAACTAACAGATGCTCAATTAAAAGTAGCCAAAATTGAATTAGGCGAATTAGAAGAAAAATCTATCTCATCTATCATTAAGGTAAACGGAAAAATAGACGTACCTCCTCAAAATATGGTGTCGGTGAGTATGCCTTTGGGCGGCTATCTCAAAACAACCAAATTATTGCCCGGAATGCACATCAGCAAAGGAGAAGTAATCGCCACTATGGAAGACCAACAGTATATACAATTGCAACAAGAATACTTGACGGCTAAATCAAAATTAATATATACCGAAGCTGAGTATAACAGACAAAAAGAACTGAACCAAAGCAAAGCCAGCAGCGACAAGACTTTTCAACAAATACAAATGGAATACAGTAATCAAAAAATAGCCTTGAAAGCTTTGGGAGAAAAATTGCAACTCATCAATATCAACCCTAATAGCATCAGCGAAAACAATATCTCGAAGAGTGTCAATATTTATGCTCCTATCAATGGATTTGTATCAAAAGTAAATGTCAATATAGGGAAGTATCTAAACCCTGCTGATGTGCTGTTCGAATTGGTAAACCCCAGCGATATACATCTCAACCTGATGATATTTGAAAAAGATTTAGACAAATTATTCGTTGGACAAAGTTTGGTAGCATACACGAACAACAAGCCTGATATAAAACATCCTTGCGAAATTATTTTAATCAGCAAAGACCTCAGTAATGAACGTTCGGCAGAGGTACATTGTCACTTCGAAGATTATGACAAATCATTGTTACCTGGCATGTACATGAATGCCGACATCGAAATCATAAGCAATAATACATTGGCTTTGCCCGAAGATGCCATTGTCAATTTTGAAGGAAAACACTACGCTTTTATTGCACTGTCAGCTCATGAATTTGAAATGACCGAAGTTGTGTTAGGTGCCCAAGAAAATGGGTTTGTTGAAATTAAAAACAATCAAGTATTTACTCAAAAACAGATTGTTCGCAGCGGAGCTTATACCCTATTGATGAGTTTAAAAAATAAAGCTAATGAAGAATAATCTAAGGAATAACCATGTAACCTCTAAACCTGCCTTAGTGCCTCCTTGCGATTTTATTCCTGTCCTTTATGGTTGATGCACCAACACAACAAAGTACACACAGCTTTTTCACAAAGATTCGCAAAGGCTTTTCGCAAGAAAAAAATTCATCAAATAAAATGTTAGACGGGGGGCTTAAGGCATCACACATTTTCGATTTACGAACAATCAAAAATGATTCAATCACCTGATTGCGCTCATTGGCTAAAACCCCTCTATTGCTAAACCTTTGCCTAAGCCTAAGCGACCTTTTTTTTACATAGTCTAGCTCCTTGATATCGATTGTCATTTTTGTTCCATCAGGCAACAAATTGAGTCCTTTTATAGTTTCTTAATTTTTTGTCTTGAATGCTGAATCTAACTGCTTTATTGTCGCTGGGACCTTTCTAATAGTCAATCAATTTATCTCCCCCCCCCCAAAAAAAACAAAGAGCGCAAATCCAAATTAAATTGAATTTGCGCTCTTTTTATCTCTTCATTTATTTATCGTGCAATACTAACCGAGCGTAATTCGCGAATAACGGTTACTTTGATTTGTCCGGGGAATTGCATTTCTTTTTGAATTTTATCGGCAATCTCGAAGCTCAAACGATCGCTGTCTGCATCGCTCACTTTTTCGGCTTCTACAATCACACGCAATTCTCTACCAGCCTGGATAGCATAAGCTTTTTCCACACCATTGTAAGCCGTTGCCAAATTCTCAAGGTCTTTGATACGTTGCAAATAGCTTTGCATCATCTCGCGACGAGCACCCGGGCGTGCACCACTGATGGCATCGCAAGCCTGTACGATTGGTGAGATAATATAGGTCATCTCCATTTCGTCGTGGTGAGCACCGATGGCGTTCACAATAGATTCGTGTTCGCCACATTTTTCGGCCAATTTAGCCCCTAACAATGCATGGCTCAATTCTGTTTCTTCGTCTGGCACTTTACCAATATCGTGGAGCAAGCCCGCACGTTTTGCCAATTTGATTACTTTCTGACCCAAACCCAATTCGGCTGCCATAATACCACAAAGATTGGCGGTTTCTTTGGAGTGCATCAGCAAGTTTTGACCATAAGAAGAACGGAAACGCATTTTGCCCACCATACGCACAAGGTCTTTGTGCAAACCATGAATGCCCAATTCGATAATGGTGCGCTCGCCAATTTCCATAATCTGCTCTTCGAGTTGCTTTTTGGTTTTCTCTACCACTTCCTCAATACGAGCAGGGTGCATACGACCATCCTGAACCAAACGCTGCAAAGAAAGACGAGCGATTTCGCGACGGAGTGGGTCGAAACAGCTTAAAACGATAGCCTCTGGGGTGTCGTCAATGATTAAATCTACGCCGGTTGCGGCTTCTAAAGCACGAATGTTACGTCCTTCACGACCAATAATCTGACCTTTGATTTCGTCTGATTCTAAATTGAATACCGTAATGGCGTTTTCAATTGTTTGTTCCGCAGCAGTACGTTGTATCGTTTGAATGATGATTTTTTTCGCTTCTTTGCTTGCGTTTAGCTTCGCTTCTTCCATGATGTCCTTTACATGGGTCATTGCTTTGGCACGCACCTCGTCTTTCACCATCTCCATCAATTCGGCCTTGGCTACTTCGGCACTCAAACTGGCTACTTTCTCCAAGCGTTTGATATGCTCTTCTTGGTGCTTCTCTAATTCGCTGCGTTTCAAGTTTACCACCTCCAATTGCTTTTTCAGCGTTTCTTTGAGGCGGTCGTTTTCTTGGGTTTGTTTTTGGATGCTGGCGAGTTTGTCGTTCGCGCTTTGCTGTTGTTGTTTTACTCTGCCTTCTAGTTCAATTGCTTTCTGATTTCTTTGAAATGCTTCTTTTTCGTGGTCTGATTTTAGTTTTAAAAAATGTTCTTTAGCTTCTAATATTTTCTTCTCTTTGTTGGTTTCGGCAATGGCATTTGCATCTTCAATAAGTTTTTTTGCTTGGTTTTCAGCATCTTCTATTGCTTGTTTCGTGTTTTTGACAAAAATACTCTTGCCAATAAATATACCGATAACGATGGCTGCGACCGCAACCCCCGCTACAATGATTGTTTCTTGCATCGTTTGTTATAAAAATGGGTTTAATCTATAAAATAGGTAAAGTAATGAACGAAAATTTTCATCTCGTAGTAACGTGCTAAGGTAATTAAAAGATTTGAAACAGCAATTATGTTGCAATAAATAAACAGGTTATCGCTGCGATTCGGAAGTCTTTTTTGATGGATAGACAAAATATTGTTGCATATTTGCGCTTAGGATGCCTCAATTGTTACTGTCCGTTGTACAACTCAAAATTTCTTTTCCTTCGACCCAAAATTTTGAGGCGGTTAAAGGCGTATCATTTGATTTGAACAAAGGGAAAACCTTGGCAATCGTTGGCGAAAGTGGCTCCGGTAAATCTTTGATTGCCCTGTCAATAATGGGCTTACAAGCTAAAAACGCTTTGGTCAAAGGCTGTATCTCCCTCCTAGCGCATGAACAAACGATTCTCTTAAATGAATTGGACGACAATGATTGGCAGCAGTACAGAGGCAATGTTTTTGGTATGATTTTTCAAGAACCCATGAGCGCACTCAATCCAATCCAAGGGGTGGGCAAGCAAATTCAAGAATGTATCCTACAGCACCAAAACATCTCGAAACGGGCTGCAAAACTAAAAACGCTCAAATGGTTGGCAAAGGTAAAAATCCCCAATCCCGAAAAAATCTATTACCGATTGCCTCATCAGTTGTCGGGCGGACAAAAACAGCGTGTTATGATTGCCATGGCCCTGTGCAATGAACCGAAAATCCTTTTGGCAGACGAACCCACTACCGCATTAGACGCTACCGTCCAGAAGGATATTGTCGCCTTGATGAAAAATTTGCAGGCAGAAATGAATACTGCCCTCATTTTTATCACCCACGATTGGGCATTGGCTGCTGATATTGCCGATGATATTATGGTAATGAGGAAGGGAACTTGTGTAGAATATGCTCCAACTAAGCAATTGTTGCAAAACCCTAAAGAAAATTATACCAAGGCTCTACTCGCTTGCCGACCGAACAGAAACAACAAAGGCAAAAAACTACCCGTCATTTCCGATTTCTTATCGGGGCTATATGTGCCTGAACAATTACCTATTCATACGTTTCAGGAAGAAAACACTTTGCTCTCCCTCAAAGATGTACAGGTTTGGTATCCCGAAGGAAAAAATATTTTTGGTAAAAGCAACCAATTTTACAAAGCCGTTAATGGCGTTTCCTTTGCGCTAAAAGAAGGCAAAACCATTGGTTTGGTGGGGGAAAGTGGCTGCGGAAAAAGCACAATTGCTAAATCTTTAATCGGCCTTGCGCCCATACAATCGGGGCAAATACTGCTCAAGCATCAAAATATCGCCGCTTTCAAATCTTCGGAATGGAATTGTGTCCGCAAAACCATACAATTGGTTTTTCAAGACCCTTACGCCTCGCTCAACCCTCGCCAATCAATAGGAGATGCTATTACCGAACCGCTACGCATACACCATTTGGCTACAACTAAAGATAGGCACCTAGAGGCAGAAAGATTATTGGATTGGGTACAATTGCCCAAAGATGCTGCCAAACGTTATCCGCATCAGTTTTCGGGCGGACAACGACAAAGAATCGGAATTGCCAGAGCATTGGCGCTACAACCCAAAATCTTGATTTGCGATGAGAGTGTATCCGCACTGGATGTGAGTGTGCAAGCCCAAATTCTGAATTTGCTCAAAGAATTGCAATATGAATTAGGGCTTTCTTATCTGTTTATCACACACGACTTATCGGTAGTGCATTATATGGCCGACGAAATATTAGTCATGGAAAAGGGGCTAATTGTAGAGCGAGGCACTCCCGATGATATCTTATGGGCGCCGCAACATACTTATACGCAAAGATTAATTGCAGCCATGCCCCAAATGGACCACGGTTAATCTTTGGCAATATAGCCCCCCCCTACTATTGATATAAACACTAAAGGCGCAGAGGTCTAAAATGAAATAGCCCACTTTACAATCACCCCCAAACAGCAGTAGCTACACCACACTGCTAGCAAAGCTAATGGGAAAATATAAGTTTAACACAATTTTTGCAATAGGTATCTATTGACCGATTTGGAGAAAATTGAAAGGGCAAAGCAGTAGAAAATATACAACCCAAAAATTTGATTATCAATCTAAATTAGCAACAATATCGCTTCAAAAAGGAGGCTGTTTTTTGGGGGTAGATTACTCAAAAATACCGCTACTGCACAACCTGAAAATTAATTTACCAACCAATATAATTTTTTTTTAACTATTTTTTTGTACCATTGCACACAATGCACACACACAAAAAAAGACAAATGAAAAAAATTTACCTGTTTTTATTACTACTCTTAGCAGGCTACAAGCCCGCCACAGCTCAGTACGACTCCTGCACAACCATAGATTATATCAAGGCTCCACATCTCACAACATTCAGGAATTCCGTTGGCCTTGTAAGAACAGTTCAGACATGGAATGATGGAATGGCTCTCAGTGCCGATGGCAATACTTTGGCTGCGGGCAATATGGGCGATGACGGTTCGGGAAGGGGCGTCAATCCAACAGTTACAGACTCTGCTCGTGAAGCAGGTACTGTATTTGTTTATCGCCGTACCGATAGTTTGAGCCCTTGGGTATTCCAAGCCTATATCAAAGCTTCCAATACGGGTGCTGGCGATTGGTTTGGACGCTCCCTATCCCTAAGCAGCGATGGTACTACCTTAGCGGTAGGTGCCTTGTACGAAGATGGCAGCGGCAAGGGTATCAATCCTGCGAGTAATGATTCCGCCACTAATGCAGGGGCGGTCTATATCTATACCCGCAGTGGCAGCACTTGGAGCTTTACCGATTATATCAAAGCTTCCAATACGGGTGCTGACGATGAGTTTGGACGCTCCGTTTCCTTAAGCAGCGATGGCAGTACCTTAGCGGTAGGTGCCTCTGGCGAAGCAGGCAGCGGCAAGGGTATTAATCCTGCGAGTAATGATTCCGCCACTGATGCAGGGGCGGTCTATATCTATACCCGCAGTGGCAGTACTTGGAGTCTTAAAGATTATATCAAGGCTTCCAATACGGGAGGCGGCGATGGTTTTGGATACTCCCTATCCCTAAGCAGCGATGCTACTAGCTTAGCGGTAGGTGCCATTGACGAAGATGGCAGCGGCAAGGGTGTTAATCCTGCGGATAATGATTCTACTGGCGATGCAGGGGCGGTCTATATCTATACCCGTAGTGGCAGTACTTGGAGCTTTACCGATTACATCAAAGCTTCCAATACGGGTGCTGACGATGAGTTTGGACACTCCGTTTCCTTAAGCAGCGATGGTAGTACCTTAGCGGTAGGCGTCCCTTTCGAAGATGGCAGCGGCAGAGGTATTAATCCTGCGGATAATGATTCCGCCATCACTGCAGGGGCTGTGTATATCTATACCCGCAGTGGCAGTACTTGGAGCTTTACCGATTATATCAAAGCTTCCAATTCAGGTTTCAACAATCATTTTGGAAACTCCCTATCCCTAAACAGCGATGGTACTAGCTTAGCGGTAGGTTCCGCCCGCGAAAGTATAACAGCAGGCGGTGAAGGGGTCGTCTACCTTTTTAAACGCAGCTCAGGGCTTTTAACCCAAAATGCCTATATCATATCACCGAAAAACAACCTACCCGTAAGATGGAGGGGCCACAATTATTTTGGTTCAGGCATTAGCCTGAGTGCTAATGGGGCCAATTTGGCCATTAGCAGCCTTGGTGACACTGATAGTGAAGGTTTTGGTGTCAATCCTCCAATCAGAGGAAATGATTTTCCTCTAGACGGCCATCATGCTGTATGGGTCTATAACCAATACGGGGCTACCATATCCCGCAAAAGCGATACGGGTGTCCTCAGCAAAGCAAAAATCTGTACAGACCCGCTGTACATTAATCTGAAAGACAGCAGCGATAAGAGTGGACGTAGAAATATAGCCCGTATCTTAAAAAATGGTAATTCCTTTAGCGTGGATAGTGCTTTTGTAGATGACCGCAATACGGGTACTTACCTCGCTACCGGTGCTGGGCAAAGTACCAAACTGATGCGCAGAATGCTCAGTATCCATACGACACCTGCTTCGGGGCTAACCGTAAACGGCGGTCCTATTGTCCGTTTCTACTACGATACGAGCGAAAAAAATACACAAATCCCTACTGCCACTTATTCTACCCAAAGTTGGTTCAAACATGCGGGCAGCAAGGCGAGTACTTTGGCCGATTTGGTGTATAACAATCTCAACAACAGCAGCAGCCTGACACCCGTAGCCAGTGGTTTTGACAGTGGGGTGGCTTATGTAGATTTTAAAGTAACGAGCTTCAGCACTTTTGGGGCTTTGGGTTCTACGGGGGCGGTAGCACTACCGCTGCATTTGCTCCAGTTTGAGGCGAAAGCCAATACAGATTGTGGGGTAGATATTCGCTGGACTACGGCTAGCGAAAAGGACATCAATCGTTTTGTGGTGCAAGGCAGTAGCAATGCTAGCGAGTGGGAAGACAAAGCTGTTGTACAACCCAGCAAGAGTGCTTCGGGGCAACACCAGTACCAATACCAAGATTTGTTGGCCCAAAGTGGTACTTACTATTACCGATTGATGTACGAAGAAAATGACGGCACAAAAATGTATAGCCCTGTTTCGGCTTTGCGCCTCACTTGCGCTACCAATAGCCCAAAGCTGTACCCTACAATGACACAGGACAAGGTAAAC